>CAZHGH010000014.1:15558-26250 GCA_964531205.1 uncultured bacterium | reverse complement strand
GCGAGTCCTTTAGTCTGGGTCTTCAAAATTTGGCCGCGCCACGTCGCGTCGTAGCCGTCTTGCCACTCCGTCGTCGATTTGCGTTCCGCGACACGGCCGAGGTCCGCGGGAATGCCGTTCGGACGATCGTCAGGCGGCGTGCCGACACCCGCTTCCGGCGGCACGAGCAGCCGATCTTTCGCATAAATCAGCGAGCCGCGGCGGAAATCCGACATCTCGAAGCGCGGCGTCAACACAATTGCGTCGGTCGGACACGCTTCCTCGCACATGCCGCAGAAAATGCATCGTAGTTCGTCGATTTCGTAGCGCGCGGCGTACCGTTCACCCGGCGAGCGGCGATCTTCGGGCGAATTCTCCGCACCGATAACGGTGATCGCGTTCGCGGGACACACGCTGGAGCACAGTTCGCAGCCGATGCAGCGCTCTTTGCCGTCGCCGTACCTGCGCAGCTCGTGCAAGCCGTGAAAACGCGGTGCGTGCCGCTTTTTCACGGATGGATACTGAATTGTCGGTTTCTTTTGAAACATGTGCTTGAAGGTCACAGCGAGACCCGCAAGCAGCGCACCGACGTTATAGAACTTTTTTCGTGACATGGCTATCCTCGCAGTGCGACGACGACGGCCGTCACGATGAGGTTGAGAGTTGCAACCGGCAGCAGCACTTTCCACCCGAACGCCATGAGACGGTCGTAGCGGAAGCGCGGGAACGTCGAGCGCAGCCAGATGTAAAAGAACATGAATGCGCCGACTTTGAGCAAGAACCAGACAATGCCCGGAATGAAGGTCCATCCGAACGGCGCGTTCCAGCCGCCGAGGAACAGAAGCGTCGCGATGCACGACACCGTGAGCATGTTGATGTACTCGGCGATGAAGAACAGCCCGAACCGCAAGCCGGAGTATTCGGTGTTGAATCCGCCGACGAGTTCGGCGTCCGCCTCCACCAAATCGAACGGTGCGCGGTTCGTCTCCGCAACGGCGGTAATGACGTAAATGATGAAGCCGACGAACTGCGGGATGAAATACCACAGTTTGAGCTGACCGTGTACGATGCCGACGAGCGACGTCGTTCCCGCTAAAATCAAGACGCCGATGAGTGACATCGACAACGCTAATTCGTAGCTGATCATTTGGGCGGTAGCGCGGACGCTGCCGAGCAGCGGATATTTCGAGCCGGACGCCCAGCCGCCGAGCGAGATGCCGTACACACCGATCGACGTAAGTGCGAGAATAAATAGAATTCCGGCGTTGACGTCGCTGACGGCCCACACGCTTCCGGGTTTGGGTTCCGAGAACGGAATGACGGCATAAACCGAAAATGCGGTCACCAGCGAGATAAAGGGGGCTAGCCGGTAAATGAGCGGATCCGCTGTCTTCGGCGTAAGGTCTTCCTTTAAAATAAGCTTCACGGCGTCGACGGCCGGCTGAAGCAAACCCCACGGACCCACGCGGTTAGGACCCGGACGCAATTGCATCCAGCCAATCACCTTGCGCTCGAAGAGCATCGCGTACGCGAACGTCGTGATGACCACGAAGAGCAGCACGACGCATTTAATGAGAACGACCCACCAAATACTGGCAGCCGGCGTGAGAGCCTGCATTACGCCTCCACCAATGTCGCGTCGGCTTTGCGGATGTTGCAGATACGCACGAGCGCGCCTTCGCCGAAGAGATTCGCCGGATCGTCCGGCAGGCCGTCGATGAGCGCGATCGCGCCGGCGGGCATGGTCTGCCGAACTTCAACGAGCAGATCGTGCATCGTTCGTCCGTCGCTCTCCAGGTCGATGTAATCGCACGTCTTCAGACCAAGCTGCGCGGCGTCTTGAGCCGATATCACCGCTTCGGGCAACGGACGCAGTTCCGGCAAACGATCGTCGTGCGCGCTCGTTCCGCCGCCCGCGAAGCTTCGCGTTTGAAGAACGACGCGTAATCCTTCGCCGGTTTTACGCTCCTGCGCAATACGCGCAAAGCGCTCGTCGCCGAACGTAAAAGGCTCGGGCTGCGCGGCAAGTTTTGAGATCACCGCCGCATCGACGTCTTCGATCGCCGGCAGCGAAACGCCGAGGCGTTCGGCAAGACCAATGATCATTTCGAGATCGCTCAGCACGCCCGGCGGCGTTTCCAATCCGCGTGCATCGTTGACGGGGAGCACGTCCCCGGCAACATTCGTGGTCGTACCGATTTTCTCGAACGGTCCCTTCGCCGGCAGCACGAGCGTCGCGTGCCGCGCGGTTTCCGTCATGAACATCTCGCTCACGACGATAAACGGCACGCGCCGCAACGCGTCGCGCACGAACGTGCCGTCGGGATAGTGCAGCGCGGGATTCGCTCCGAAGATCGAGAGCACAGCAAGATTACCGTCGAGCGCTTGTGCAAGCATCGCGCTCGTGTCCATGCCACCGTCGCGTGGCAGCATGCCGAGCGTCTCCGCGCCGCGTGCGTTCGGCTGTTCTCCCGTAATGTACGTCACGACTTCAACGCCGCCGGGAATCGCGTTTACAAGTGACTTGCCGAGATCGAGATCGACGCCGTCCCATACGAGTGCGACGCGCTTCGCATCTTTGGGCAGCTCGCGAATCGCTTCAGCAACGGTTGCCACATCCACCGATGGAATCGGCGGCGGGTACGGCGCTTCAAGCGAGCCGACGCGAATGAGTTTCACGCCTTTTTGAAACGCGGCTTTACGAACGCGCAGATCCATGATCGGCGCCCGTTCGGCCGGTGATTCGCCGATTTCTATAACCGCATCGACGCGTTCCAAATCCGCGAGCGTACCGCTTCCGCGTCCCGGAGTCGCTTGACGCTGCCGTCCGGCGCGCCAATCCAAATTTTGAATGCCTTTGGCGCGGAAGACGTGCTGTAAGAGATACGCCTCTTCGTTCGTAAGGCGGCCGCCGCCAATAACGCCCGTACTTGCCGGATTCGCCTTTACGGCTTCGTTAATTGCGGTCGCCCAGAGCTCGAGCGCATCGTCCCAATCGATCTGAACCCACTCGCCGTTTTGCTTGTAGAGCGGTTGCGTGATGCGTTCTGCATCGTCGTAGAAGCCGATATTGTAGCGTCCACGATCGCACAACCACGTGTCTGAGATAGCATCATCTTGCTCGACCGACATGGTGCGCATCACTTTGCCGACGCGCACGTCGACGTGCATTTGACATCCGACGGGGCACTGCGTGCAGGTTGTCGTGGTGCGGCGCAGGTCCCACGGACGCGCTTTGAAGCGGTAGGTCTTCGAAGTAAGTGCGCCCACTGGGCACAACTCCGTCACGTTGCCGGTGAAGTTGTGACGGTACGCTTCACCGGTTGCCGTGGCGATGATATTCTTCACGCCGCGATCTTTGAGAACCAGTTGACGCTCGCCCACGATCATGTCGTCGAAGCGCACGCAGCGCTGGCACACGACGCAGCGCTCTTCATCCAACACGATCGTTGGTCCGAGATCGACCGCTTTGGGTTTCGGCACTTTCGGATCCGCACTGCGCGAATAATCTTGGCCGTACGCCATCGCGTAATCTTGCAGATCGCACTCGCCGCCCTTATCGCAAATCGGACAATCGAGCGGGTGATTTTTTAGATACAATTCGAGCACGGCGCGCCGTCCGTCGGCGGCTTTTGCACTCTGCGTGTGCACGACCATGCCGTCCGTCACCGTCGTATTGCAGCCGATTTGCAACTTCGGCATGCCCTCGATTTCCACCAAACAGATGCGGCAGAGGCCGGCCGGGCCCATCTTGGTGTGATAACAATAGACCGGTATCTCGCGTTTGATCTGCTTTGCCGCCTCGACCAGCAGCGTACCCTTCGGTACTTGCAGCTGCACGCCGTCGATCGTGACGGTGACGTTTTGTTGTTGATCTGCCATTATCGCTTACACGTTTCCACTAGGCTCGAACCGTTGGGATAGCCCATCGTCCATTCGATCGATTGTGCGTTGCCGTAAAGCGCGAGCGTGTATCGCGGGTTATCGCTGCGCGCAAGAAAATTATTACCGTTCCATCCGACGACGCGTTTGGTCTCCACGCCGCCTGCTTGCGTGAATGCGTACGCGGCGTTCGCACCCCACATTTGAATGACGGTTTGCGGCTGGTCGTTGCCGGTCTGCGTGACGATCACTTCTTGCATCCACGGGCCGGTCGTCGGAAACGAATACGTCCGCGTCGCCGTGTACGGCGTTTGCGCCGGTCCCGGAAGCGTGCCGGTGCAATGCCACGTTCCGGCTAAAAAGCGTAGGCGTTGTATCGTGTCGCTTTGCTGCGCTCGCGCGATTCCAACGTTTGCATAGACTGCGACGGCAAGCATCGCGGCTATTGAAAGTGCACGCATCATGCGGGGAGCGCCTCTTCTTTGATAACGCGCGCTTCAAACTGCTCCGGAAACCGGTTCAACACCGAGGCAAGGAACGGTTCGATGGAATCGCCGAGCGCGCAGAGATTTAAGCCGGTGATCTGGTTGCTGACTTTGCGCAGCATCTCCAAATCCGATTGCAGACCGCGGCCTTCCACGAAACGGTGCAACACCGCTTCGAGCCAGTGGCCGCCTTCGCGGCACGGCGTGCACTGACCGCACGATTCGTGCGTGAAGAAGCGCACCAAGTTGAAAGCCGCTTTGACGAAATCTGTGGTGTCGTCCATCACCAGGAACGCGCCGGAACCCATCATAGAGCCGGCTTTCTGCATCGACTCGTAATCGTACGGCAGATCGAGGTGCTCTTCGAAGATGCACGCCGACGAACCGCCGCCGGGTTGAATCGCCATCAACTTGCGTCCGGGACGCAGGCCGCCGGCGATCTCGATCAGTTCGCGCACGGGCGTACCGACCGGCACCTCGTAATTGCCCGGTTTTTGCACGTGGCCGCTGATCGAAACAACCTTGTATCCCTTGCTGCGTTCCGTACCGACGGACGCAAACCAGGCGGCGCCTTTTTCCAGAATCGGAACGAGATACGCGAGCGTTTCGACGTTGTTGACGACGGTCGGCATGCCGTACAGACCCGCGACGGCCGGAAACGGCGGTTTGAGCCTCGGTTCGCCGCGTTTGCCTTCGAGCGAATTGAGCAGCGCGGTTTCTTCACCGCAGATATACGCGCCGGCGCCGCGGTGCACCGTTACTTCGAGGTCGTAGCCCGTGCCGAACAAGTTCTTACCGATATAACCGGCTTTACGCGCCTCTTCCACGGCTTGCGTGAAGATCTCGTAGCCGCGTTTGAATTCGCCGCGGATGTACATATACGCATGATGGCATCCGATGCCGTACGCACCGAGCAGTATGCCCTCGAGGACTAAATGCGGAGTTTCTTCGAGCAGCATGTGATCTTTGAACGTGCCCGGCTCGGCTTCGTCGCAATTGCAGACGAGATAGCGCATCGGATTGTTGGCCGGAAGAAACGACCATTTTCTACCGGTCGGGAATCCGGCGCCGCCGCGTCCGCGCAATCCAGATTTATCGCAGATCTCGAGCACGTCGTTTGGCGTCATCGTACGCATCGCGCGTTCGAGCTGTTTGTAGCCGCCGCGCTCTTTATAGACGTTGATGTCGCGAAGGTTCGCCTCACCGATTCCCTCGGTGAGCACTTTGACGACCGGCATCAGTGGCTGCCCTCTTCTCCGTTACCGTTTAGATAAAGCGCCGCGATCGAAGGCTCGACGTTGGCGAGACGCTCCTTCGTGCGTCCGCGGAAGCGCTGCTCTTGCGTGACGATGCGATCGAGCATGATAACGCCGTCTTTATCGAGGCCGCCCGCGTTGTTCGGATTCGGCTGATCCATTGCGCCAACCGATTTCTCGCCCCGGGACACCTGCGAATCTTGCAGGACCGTCCAAGTGGGCCCAGGCATTTCGGTTTGCGGCATCGGCGCAACGCCATACGTACCGGCGCGCATCGCGTCCAGCATTTCATCGATCATCTGTGGCGTCAAATCGTAGACGAATTCGAGATTCACTTGCATGCACGTCGCGCGATCGCACGCGGCGAGACACTCGACTTCTTCGTACGAGAACATTCCGTCGGGCGTGGTCTGCAAATGACCGATGCCGAGCTTCTCGCGGAAGTACGCCTGAATGTCGTCCGCACCGTTGATCTGGCACGCGAGTCCGCGGCACACTTGCAATACGTACTTGCCGACCGGCCTGCGGAAGAACAGCGTGTAAAACGACACCGTCGATTCCACAACGGCGACCGAGAGATCGAGCATTCGCGCAACCGCGCGCATCGCTTCGGGACTTGCAAAGCCTTCGTGCTCTTGAAAGAGATGAATCAGCGGCAGCAACGCGGAGCGTTTCACTTCATATTGCGCGATAATCTCTTCGCAACGGGGTTTGAGGCGTTCCAGCAGCTCTGGAAACGCTTCGGTTCTTGTGCTCATCGATCGACCTCGCCGAAAACCGGGTCGAGCGATCCGATCATCACGACGAGATCCGCGATGAGATTGCCCGGCGACATGCCCTTAAGTGCTTGAAGATTGTATAAGGATGGCGGACGCGTGCGAACGCGATACGGACGGTTGCCGCCGTCGGACACGATATAGAATCCGAGCTCCCCGCGCGGTCCCTCAACCGCTTGATACACGTCGCCCGGCGGCACGCGGAAGCCTTCGGTCATGATTTTGAAGTGATGAATCAACGCTTCCATCGAGAGCGCGATCGTCTCTTTTGGAGGCGCGACGATCTTCGCGTTGTCGATTGCGACCGGGCCCTTTATCTTCTTCAGTTTGTCGCGGCACTGTTTGACGATGCGGAGTGACTCGTCCATTTCGTCCAGACGCACGAGAAAACGTGCGTACGAATCGCCTTCTTCACGTGTCGGAACGTCAAATTCGTACTGCTCGTACCCGCTGTACGGATACGCTCTGCGAACGTCGTATTGAACGCCGCTCGCACGCAGGCTCGGGCCCGTAATGCTCCACTGCATCGCCTCTTCGGGCGTCATAATGCCAACGTCGATCATTCGATCCTGCAGGATTGGATTTGCCTGCAGCAGTGCGCGAAGGTCTTTCATGCGGCCGGGGAATTTGTCGATGAGTGCATCGAGACGTTCCATGTAGCCATCGGGCATATCGCCGTTCACGCCACCGACGCGAATGTAATTCGGATGCATGCGGGCGCCGCCGATCGCCTCTTGCATATCGAGAATGTTTTCACGGAGATCGAACGTGTAGAAGAACACGGAAAGGGCGCCGAGATCGAGGCTTCCCGTTCCCAGCCACACGCAGTGCGACGCAATGCGCGTCAGTTCGGCGTTGAGGACGCGAATGATTTGCGCGCGCTCCGGAATCTCATTGGTGATGCCGAGCAGCTTCTCAACGGCAAGCGCATAGCATAAGGCATTGCTGCTCGGGGCGAGGTAGTCCATGCGCTCGACGTTGGTCTGAGCGGTCGACCAGAATTGATTTTCGCAGTTTTTCTCAATGCCGGTGTGCAGATAGCCGATCTCCGGCTCTGCTTTGACGATGTTCTCGCCTTCGATCTCGAGCATGATCTGCAGCACGCCGTGGGTCGACGGGTGCTGCGGACCCATCGAAAGCACCATCGAGTTGCCGTCTTTGGAGACGAACTCCGGAACTAACGGTGTCGCGGATAAACTCATGACGTCTGCCCGTCCCGCGAGCGCGCTCTCGCAATCTGTTGTTGCAGTGCATCGAGCGTGCGGCCTGAAGGCGGCGTGCCGGCGTTGACGTTACTCTTCAGCGCAAACCCGGGACGCGGCGAACGCTCGCGTGCAGGCCCGCGAAGCGGATAGTCCTTGCGCAGCGGATAGCCTTCCCAATCATTGGGCATCTGAATGCGCCGGAGATCGGGGTGGCCTTCGAAGACGATTCCAAACAAATCGTAGATCTCGCGTTCGGCCCAATCTGCGGATCTCCAGAGATCGCAAGCCGTCGGCAGCGTGGTGTTCTCTACCGGAACGCCGCACAACAGGCGAAGCCGCTGCGGCGTACCGACTTCTTTCACGCTCGCTTTGCGCGCCGGCAGCTTCAGCAAATGGTACACGACGTCGAAGCGCGGCGTGCGCTGCGGATAATCGGCAGCGCCGATATCGAGCAGCATCGTATATCCTTCAGCTTTGAGCTGCGTCAGCCGTGCGTGCAATTGTGCCGGATCGACGCGCTCGATGATGGCATCGTCGATGGGCGGACGCACAGCGGTCGGGTCAATCGCCCCGCCGATAAGCGGCGGTGATTGCGTACTAGGCATGTTCTTCTCGCTTCTTATCTGTTCTGGAAAGTCGTTTACGCTCGCGCTAGAAGACCGCCGCGGCCGCCTTCACGAATCTGCTGCTGAATGAGGTTGACCGCGTAAAGTAAACCGTCGGGCGTCGGCGGACATCCCGGTACGTACACGTCGACGGGAATGATCGTGTCGACGCCTTGCACGATAGCGTAATTATCGAATACGCCGCCCGAGCTGGCGCAGGCACCCATCGATATCACCCATTTGGGATCCGCCATTTGATCGTAGAGGCGTTTGATGACCGGTCCCATTTTTTGCGCGACGCGGCCGGAAACGATCATCAAATCCGCTTGACGCGGCGATGGACGGAACACCTCGGAGCCGAGACGAGCGATGTCGTACTCCGCCGACGTCACCGACATCATTTCGATCGCGCAGCAGGCCAAGCCCATCGTAAGCGGCCACACGCTCGAGCTTTGCGCCCAACGCGCAACGTCATCGAGTTTAGCCAGTAGAAACTGCCCTGGTCCTATCTCCATTCGAAGCCTTTCCTTTTCCAGACGTAGGCGTACCCAATCGCAAGCACGACGACGAAAACGACCATCTCAATGAGACCGAACTGACGCAGTGCGTGCATCTCAACTGCCCACGGATAAAAGGATGCGGCTTCGACGTCGAGCACGACGAAGAGCATCGCGATCAAGTAAAACTTCACGGGAAAGCGGCCCGCTACGCTGGACGTCGGCTCGACGCCACATTCGTACGCTTGTTCTTTCTCCGGATTCGGCTTGCGCTGTGCAAGTAATCCAGGCAGCGCGCTGAAGCCGAGGGCCGCGACGAAGGCGACGGCCACGAAAATTGCTACGGGGGCATAGGGAGTCATCGCTTGTGAAATTTTTCACAAGCGGCCAAGTTTACCTTGGCAGTTTCGCTGCCATGATCGCGGCGCTCGGGGGGTTAGCGGCAGCCTGCACGAAAAGTCACACTATGCGTAAGTTGTGGGTGCTTGGTTTCGTTTTTCTCTTAAGCCTTGGCGCGAACGGCGGCGGATGCAGCAATCCCAATGCGGGCGGCGTTCAGCAATATGGCACGATCGTCGGGCGTGTTTTAGATGCAACGAACAACCGGCCGATCTCGAACGTCCTCGTGTCGGTTGGCTCCGTGTATACTGCGTACTCCGATCCGAACGGCGCGTTCACGCTCTCGAATATTCCGATAGGCCATCAAGCTGTGACCGGCAGCGCTGCGGGATACGAGCGCAACAGCATTCCGGCGACCGTTCACGAAAACCAAACGACGAACGCAGGGTATCTGCGCTTGATGCCGCTCACCGGCGGCCCCACTGCGCCCCCGCCACCCACGCCGACGCCGACCCCGGGTATTGCGACGCCAATCCCGGCCCTTACGCCGACGCCTGCGCCGTCCGGCAGCACCGCGCCATAGCGATTGGCCGCTAAGCTCGTCTGCGTCATAGCGGGTCTCTTCCTTATAGCAGTCGCTCTGCGCGACGTTTTTCAGGGCGTCATCGTCCCGCGGGCCGAGAACACTGTACTGCGGGTGAGCCGGTACGTTATGCGCGGACTGTGGATGCTCTGGCCCCGCCTGGCGCAGCGGCTCTATCCCCGCGACCAGGATAGGCGGGAAAATTTTCTGGCGACTTTCGCGCCGTTTCAGCTCATTACGATGCTGGTCATTTGGGTCGTGATGCTCGTGTTCGGCTGGGGTTTGTTCTTCTACGGAGTACGCACGCAGCTTCATCCGTCGAGTCTCACCTTCGATGCGGCGGTGTATTACGCCGGCGCATCGCTCTTGACCATCGGTTACGGCGACATCGTTGCGATCACGCCGTTCACGAGAATCATGTCGCTGTTCGCTGCGGCGTCAGGCTTGGGTGTCGTCGCTATCGTCACTTCGTATTTGTTCGCAATATTCGGTGCATTTCAAAATCGCGAGCGGTTCGTCGTTACGATAGGTTCTCGCGCCGGCGTTCCGCCAAGTGGCACCGGATTGCTTGCCGTACACGGCTACGCTCGAATACGCGGCGATCTTCCGCAGGTGTTCCGCGACGGACAAGAATGGGCCGCCGGCGTCATGGAAACGCATCTCGCGTATCCCGTGCTCATCATGTTTCGCTCCAGCCACGACTATGAATCATGGGTCGGTACGCTCGGCACGCTGATGGATGCGGCGGTGTTGGTGATGACAGTGCTCGATCCGGATCACATCGAAAATCCGCAAACACAAGGCCAAGCGCGGATCATGTACAGCATCGGCCGGCATTTGGTGCACGACTTCGGCGGATACTTTGCGTTTCGCGGCGTGCAACCCGGTCCCGGCGTGGAACGCATCGAGTTTGAAACAGCGTGCCAACGTTTGCGAGAAGCCGGTTACACGGTACGCGACCCGCAGACGGCGTGGGAAGAATTTTCGAATCTGCGCGCTTCATACGCGCCTCACCTCAATCGGCTCGCGCGCTGGCTTGAGATTCCGCCGGTGCAGTGGGTCGGCGATCGATCCGTTATTGCGCC
>CAZHGH010000014.1:0-15458 GCA_964531205.1 uncultured bacterium | reverse complement strand
GCTGGCTTGAGATTCCGCCGGTGCAGTGGGTCGGCGATCGATCCGTTATTGCGCCGCACCCACCGCATTAATGCTGCAACACATGAATCAGAGGCCGTGAGAAGAGTCGTACTTGTGCAAGAACTTTTTAGCGTCCGCGATTGGAAGCGCGAATCCGATAGATCGCTCCTCATCAAACCGCGACTCCGCCATGCCGACGATCTCGCCGGTATCGCTCAAGAACACCGGGCTGCCGCTCTCGCCGGGGACGATCGGCAGCGTCACCTCGAGCGCGTCTTCGCGCAGCGATGAAATGCGACCGGAGTTCAGCGACGTCGCCAAACCCAAACCCTCGTCGTCGAATTGATCCGGAATCGGATAGCCCAGCAAACCGATAGCGCGTCCGGGCTTTGCGTTGTCCGAGTTGCCCAGTTTCGCAACGGGTAGGTTCGGCCGCGGAATGCGGACTAGGGCAACGTCGAGATCCGGGTCCTGCGCGAGGATCTTAGCGCGGACTTTTTCTTTGTTATCGATCGTCACTCGCAGATTCCATGCACGATCGATCGCATGTTGAACCGTCAGTATGTCGCTGCCCCAACGCCCGCTTGCGACGACGGTTCCCGTAGCAAACTCGCTGTCCGGGGCATCTTTCTTTTCACCGGGCACATCCATCGTCAGTAAAACGACGGACGGACGCAAACGATCCGCTGCGGCGACGAAATCGTCGTCAGGATAATGCGCGCTGCACGCCGCGAGAAAAACAAACGCTGCTGCCAAAAGAAAAAAAGCACGGACTTTCATGGAACGCGCGCCTAGGATTCGGGCAGTATGCTCGCGAGGGCCTCTTTTAGCGCGCCAATTCCCGCGCCGGTACGCGCGCTGACGCAGAGCTCGCCTGCTTCATGCGGCGGCTCGCCTGCCACTGCATCGCATTTATTGAAGACGGCTAAGCGCGGCTTGTAAGAGAGTTTGAGATCGTGGAGCGTTGAATCGACTGCTTGCATCTGGCGCGGCCAATCGGGATTCGATGCATCGGCGACATGAACGAAAACATCCGCTTGATCCAGCTCTTCAAGCGTCGCGCGAAACGCGTTGACTAAATCCTTTGGCAGGTCGGTAATGAATCCCACCGTGTCGACGACGCGGACATATTTATCACCCTGCAGCCACACCCGGCGCACGGTCGGATCGAGCGTCGCAAAAGGCTGATCGGCGACGAACGCATCGGATCGGGCCAGACGGTTGAGCAACGAGGATTTTCCGACGTTCGTATAGCCGACCAGCGCGACGAGAGGCTCGCGTTGCGGCGCAGATCGCCGCGTTGCACGTTGCCGGCGAACCTCTTCCAATTGCCGGTTCAATACGCTGATACGTTGCTGAATGCGTCTCCGGTCGACTTCAAGCTTCGTTTCACCGGGACCGCGCGTGCCGATACCGCCGCCGAGACGCGATAGGTCCGCACCGATCCCGATAAGGTTGGATTGCCGGTAACGTAATTGCGCAAGTTCGACTTGCAACTTCCCTTCGCGGCTTCGCGCGTGTTGCGCGAAGACGTCGAGAATCAGCATCGTGCGATCGACGATCGGCAAAGGAACGATTTTCTCGAGATTCTTGCGTTGCCGGGGACGAAGATCGTTCAGCACCAGCAAAAGATTCGCGTCGAGCGTCTTCGCGAGCTCCGCAATCTCGTGCGCTTTTCCGCTGCCGATAAGCGTCGCGGGATCGACGTGTTGGCGCCGTTGCACGACGCGATCCAGAATCGTCGCGCCGGATGCTTGAGCGAGCGCTTCAAACTCGGCAAGCTCCGGTTCGATCGGTCGCCGCGGATCCCCGGTGTCGACCGCAACGACGATCGCGCGTGGAACAGCTACTTCGCGATCGGGCGCAATCGTTCGATCAGCCATGCAAGTCCTTCGTTATAGCGCGGGCCCGGCCGTGCGAGAATGGCGGAATCGCGCAAGATAAAGACGTGTCCCTCCCGCACGGCGTGCAACGATCGCCACGGCTCGCGGTCGAGCAGCAATTCCAAATGCGCATCTTCCGTAGCAACAATTGCGTCAGGCTGCAGCCGCACGAGCGCTTCGGGATTATATTGCGCGTACGCTTGCGGCAGTGACTGCACGGCGTTGCGGCCACCCGCGAGATCGATAAGCGTTGAAATATACGATTGCGGGCCGACAGTCCAAATCGGCAACGCTTGTTCGACGAAAAAAACAGAGGGGCGTCGTTTGAAATTCTCACGCCGGCGCAGCTCAACCGTTCGCGCCCTCAACGAAGTGATTACTGCTTTCGCTTGCCGTTCGTGTCCGCTGAGCCGGCCCAATCCCATGATGTCGCGAAAAAGATCTTCAAAAGATTCGTCCGGCAGAAAGATCGTCGGTATACCGGCGACGCGAAGCGCGTTTGTCATCAGACGCTGGGATGGAATTCCCACGACAACATCGGGATGCAATTGCACGATGCGCTCTGCGTCGATGGATGCGAAGTTCCCGACGATCGGCACGTGTGCTGCGCATGCGATGTTTCCATACTCCGATACGCCGGCGATCTGATTTCCCGCTCCAAGCGCGCAAAGATCTTCCGTAAATGACGGCATCAGCGAAACGATGCGCTGCGGTGGACCGGCGTGCGGACCGCCATTCAACACGGCGAGAAGCGTAGCAAGGAAGATAGCAAGCAGTTTCATGGACACTTATCGCGTTCGGAAACCAGGAACGCTCGCCTGCATGCCGTAACCATGCGCGTTCGCGTTTGCGCGCGGGAAGCCGGTCCAATGCCGGCACGGTCGCGCCACTGTAGGCGGGGAGCCGCCCGGAAAGCCACTCAATCGGGGAAGGCACGGGCAATCGGCAACGATCCGCGAGTCAGGATACCTCCGCAAGCGCCCTACACAACCACCTCGCGTAAAGGAAAGGGTTGCCATGTTCTTCTTCCCGCACGTGCTAGCCACGCTGCTTGCGTACGCGTCGCCGTCCCCTGCGCCGACCGCCACGCCATTACCCGAGATCGCGCACGTCTTTACGAGCGATCGCGTCGACGAAACGATCAATAACACCGCGCGAACGACATACGTCGTGACGCACGAGCAGATTCGGCGCAACGGCTATCGCACCGTTGCGCAAGCGCTCTCCGAAGTACCGGCATTCGTGATATCACCGTTTGGACCGATCGGTTCGAATGTCAACTATACGCTGCGCGGAAGCAGTTCGGCGCAAGTGCTCGTGCTTGTCGACGGTTTGCCGGCGCCCGGCTCGCTTTCGAATACAGTGCTGCTCGGAACGCTTCCGACAACGGGCATCGATCGTATCGAGGTCGTCGAAGGCGGCGGCTCGACGTTGTACGGAACCGGTGCCATTGGCGGTGTCATCAACATCATCACGCAGCGCACAGGGGAGACGGGCGCTACATTGCGCTACGGTTCCTTTGCGGACCGCCAGATTGAAGTCGACACCCCCAATGTCCAGCTGACGCGTATCCTCGCCAACAACGCATTCGGATTGCCGAACGGCACAGCACGGATGGACGACGATTACCAATCCTCTGCGCTGCACGTCAACGGCGGGCGCCGCTTCGGCGCATTCGACGTCGCGTTGCGTGCGGGTGTAGAAGCGGACCACCTTGGAGCGCCGGGTCCCGATGCGTTTCTCTCGCTCAGTTCGCGTGAGAACGATCTCAACCAAAACGCGAATCTGACGGTCACGCATCGAAGCGCCCAGGCGGAAGTTACGCTGCAATTCGGCGGAACGAATCAGCACATCGTCTTCTCGTGCGATCAGGCAAACGATCCGAATTGCTTCTCGGGACCGTCGCTAAGTACGGAAGGACGCGTTGACTTCGGCGCGCGGAACGCGGTACGCGGAGCAAATTCCGTTCTCGTGTACGGCGTCGATCTCTCACGCGGCGTCGTGCGTTCCGATAGCGGCGGGTTCGCTACGCCGCCCATTAGCGTGAACGCACTCGCGCAATCCGCCGCGTACGTTCAGGATCACGTTTACGCGGGTTGGGGAAACGCCTATGCCGGCGTGCGCGCCGAGCGCGACGGCGGATTGGGCGGCGAGATCTCACCGTCCGCGGGCGCGGTACTCCGTCTTTCGAACACCGCGTCGCTGAAAGCCAATATCGCGACCGCATTTCGCGCCCCTAACGCATCCGAGCTATATTTTCCGGGATACGGCAATCCCAGTTTGACGGCTGAGCGCGCCAAAGTCGCCGATGTAACGCTCGTGGATTCGCATATTCTCGGAGGCGCGTCGCTGGGCTGGTTTGCAAATAGAACGAACGACCTCATCGTTCCGGAGCCGGTCTCTGCGCCGGGACCGCAATGCGCCATCGATCCCACGAGCTTTACCTATCAGCCCTGCAACGTCGATCATGCATTTATCGAAGGGTTGACGTTCGGTGTGCGAACGGCGGCCTACAACGGCTTTACGGCCGCGTTCAACCTTACCGATCTCTATCGCGCGCAGAACATCGACGCGCAAACGCGCCTGCCCAACGATCCTGTGATTGCTGCAGATCTTCGCATCGACTATCTCTCGAACAATCCGCAAGGTATCGTCGACTCACTGGGGATCTCGACCCGGATGGCGGGAGATCGCGGTCTCGTGAATCGCACGGCGCCGCTTTTCGATCAACCTACGGCATTTACGAGCGTCGACGCATACGCGCGGCTTCGCGCTGGACGCGATCTGCTTGTGTCGCTGCGCGGATACAATCTCGGCAACGAGCGCTACGCGGCGGTAGGCGGATATCCGCTTCCCGGACGCTCGTTCATCGTCGAACTTTCAACGAAATAACGTGTTCCTGCGATTGGCAGGCCTCCTTGCAGTGGCGCTTCTCACGCTGCTCGGCAGCCTGCTGATCGGCGGGACACAACTTTCGGCAAGCGACGTATTTGCTGCGCTGGCGCATCCGCATGCAAACGATGCAAGCACGATCGTTTGGCAGTTGCGACTGCCACGCGTGGTTATCGGCGCCTTGGTCGGTGCAGCGCTTGCAATTGCGGGAGCTCTCCTCCAAGGCATGCTGAGGAATCCGCTCGTCGATCCATTTCTGACCGGCGTGAGCGCGGGTGCAGCGGTTGCCATCGTCGCTGGGATGTCCGCCGGCATTTCAGCTGCGGCAGTTCCTGCACTTGGATTCGCCGCGGGCATCGCGACTGCACTGCTCGTTGCGGCGCTGGCACGCCGCGGCGCGGGACTCGATGCAACACGATTAATACTTGCGGGTGTATCGCTCTCGTCGTTTTTCTCGGCGATCATTGCCTTCATGTTGACGCGTTTGCAAACGACCGATGCCGCTCCCGCGATTATCGGCTGGCTCGCAGGATCGCTTGCGGGGAGAGGATGGAGCGATCTCGCATTTGCCGCTCCGTATGCATTTGCCGGCATCGCACTCGCTTCTCTCAGCGTCCCAGCGCTAAACGCGCTGCGTCTCGGCGACGTGCGCGCCTCGTCGGTCGGCGTAAACGTGGGCCGCGCGCAGTGGACGATTCTCGCGGCGGCCTCGCTGCTTACCGCCGCTTCGGTAACGCTGGCTGGAACGGTCGGTTTTGTCGGACTCGTCGTTCCCCACATCGCTCGCCGGATCGTCGGATCCGATACGCGCGCCGTCATCCCCGCATCCGCGCTGCTTGGCGCGACTTTGACGATCGCTGCCGATGCACTGTGCCGTTCAATCTTCGCACCCACGGAAATTCCTATCGGCGTGCTGCTCGCATTTATCGGCGTCCCCGCGTTTCTTTATCTCTATTTGCGCGATCAGCGAACGGCCGCAGCATGATTTCCGCCAACGCGCTAACGCTCGCCGCCGGACCGAAAACGCTGATGCGCGATCTTTCGTTTGAACTGCATGCCGGAGAACTCGTTGCCGTACTGGGACCGAACGGTGTTGGGAAAACGACGCTGCTTCGCACGCTCGCCGGCGTGCTTCATCCGCAAGCCGGCCGGGTTACTGTCAACGGCCACGACGTTGCGTCATTGTCGTCGATCGACCGCGCGCGTTCCATAGCACATATTGCGACTGACGATCTTTTTTTGGATCGCCTCACCGTGCGTGACGTTGTTGCGACGGGGCGTTACGCGCATCACAAGTGGTGGCAATGGAACGAAGAGCCGAGCGACGGAAGCGCAATCGCCGGCGCGTTGCAAGCGGTGCACATGAGCGCGTTTGAAGAACGGCCGTTCGACACCCTATCCAGCGGCGAACGGCAACGCATTTGGCTTGCGATGGCACTGGCGCAAGAAGCACCGGTGCTGTTATTGGATGAACCGACGAGTCACCTGGACGTGCGGGTGGCTCAGGAAATTCTCAGCCTTCTACGCTCGCAGGCGGACGGCGGTAAAACCATCGTGTGTGTCCTGCACGATATCAACGAAGCCGCCGAATTCGCGCACCGGATTATGGTTTTGGGCCCCGGCGAACTTTTAGCTCTCGATGTGCCCGAAAACGCCCTGACCGCAACCTCGCTGCAGCGCGCCTACGGCGTGGAGATGGAGCTCTTCCGGTCGAACTCCGGCGTGCTTCGCACCTTTCCGGAACGGTTCTCCCGCGAATAACGTTACCAAAGCACCTCGAAAGGAGTGCTTTCATGAAACGGTTTGCAGTGGCATTGCTAGCAGCCGTCATCGGTGCGAGCGCGGCGTGGTCGACGGCCGCCGCTCAAGAATACCCGGGACGCCATCGCGGACATCACCATCAAAATAATTGGCAAAACGGCCAATGTTACTCCGGCCAATACGGGCAGCGCGGCAATCGCGAGAACGACGGCGACAACGATAACGACGACAACAACAACGGCAATTACAACAATCAGCGGTACCAGCAATACCAGCAGTATAACGGTCAATACGGTCAATACGGTCAATACGGTCAGTACGGTCAGTACAACGGAAATGGGAATTGCGCGCAGTACGGACAGCGCGGAAACGCCGTGCTTCGTGGTACGATCGTCGCAGTAAACGGCAATCAAGTGACGCTGCAACAGCAGTACGGTTATGGACAAACGATCACGATCGACGACCAGCCTGCACTGGACAATCGCACCTCAGGACGCGTTTCCGTCGGGCGGTACGTTACCGCGTACGGCTACTGGCAGAACGGCGTTTTTTACGCCACGCAAATGAACTAAAGGCGCGTTACCACACGGAAGTTTCGGGAATACCGCGGCCATGAATATCGGATGAACTCACCCATCCGTACCTGCCGCGGTATTTTCCACTCATAATCAGCACGCCCACCGCATCCTCAGCGTCCATGCTGAACTTCGAATGAACGATGCCCGCGCGGCATGAAACGATAACCGCTTTGGTTCCGGGACGCGTAAGTAATGCATGCGGCAAAAGGAATTTGCGCGCATCGGACGTCCCGCCCGAATAACTGACGAGGCGGTCGCGCGAATCCCACACCAGCACGTCCGGATCGTCGACGCCGCCGAAGAGCGTCACGTCCATGCCGCTTCTCGCGTGGCACGTGACGATCGCAACCGCAAGGACGATAGCCTTAAGCATCGGCGATCGCCTCCGCATCGATCGAAATATCGACGCTCGATGCAGCGCGCTGCACGCGAATAGCGAGAACCGCGACGTCGTCGCGCATCGCTTTCCCGGAACGTTCCCGCGCTCGCGCGATGAGATCTTGAGCGAGTACTCCCGGATCTTCGGCTTCTTCTGCAATCCAACGCATCGCACCGGTAGCGTCCAGCAATCGTCCGCGTTTATCGCGCGATTCTGTCAAACCGTCGGTAGAAAGGACGATGGTGTCTCCGTCGTCGAGATAGACCGTTTTGATGTCGAACGGTTCTTCCATTACGCCGAGCACGGGGCCGGTTACGGCCAGTTGCTCGACGCGGTTGCGGCGCCGGATGAACGCAACGTCGTGCCCGCCGCTTGCATAGTCCAGGCGAAACGTCCACGTGTCCAAAATGCCGACGAACATTGACACGAAGAGATACGGATTCTCGACAGTACGCGGAAATGCGCGATTGAATTCCTGAAGGATGAAGCCCGGATCGCGGCGGCGCAAAGCGATTCCGCGAATCGTAAATTTGATGAACGCGGTCAGCACGGCCGCATCCACGCCTTTGCCGCTGACGTCGGCAATCAAGATCAGCCCTAAGCGATCGGAGAGCCGGTGGACATCGAACACATCGCCGCCGACAGCCAAGTGGCTGCTTGCTGCGCCATACGCACTGCCGATTTTGCAGTTCGGAAGCGGCACGATCTCGCTCTGAAACGCACGCTGCAGCGTTTGCGTGGTGAGGCGTTCGGCCTGAAGTTCACTGGTAAGCCGCGAGCGCAGCCCGTAGAAGAGAATGGCGAGCATTCCGAACGTGAGCAGTCCGAACATGCTCCAGTACAGCGTTCGATTAATCTGTTCTTGCGTCGATGCGACGACGGCTTTGTTTTGTGCCGCCAAGCGCTGCTCGATGAAGTTGGCCGCGTCGCTCTGCAGATCGATGAGCTGCTTTCCACGCTTGTCGAGTTCGCTAGCGGCAATACTGGGATGGCGCAGAAGCGGATCCGCGATTTCTCTTTGCCAATCTCGATGCGCCATTTCGTAATAGACGAGGGCGCCCTGGGCGTCTGGGAGCCGCTCCTGCGTCAAAATACTATGCAGGGCGTCGCGTTCGCTCTCGAAGCGTTGGCTGGTGGCGCGGTAAGAATCGATGTACGCCTGATCGTGCGTAATCACGTACGCTCGGATATAATTTTGCTCGTCGAGCTGGATCTTCAACATACGCTCGAGCGCGAGTTGTCCGCGCTGGATCGACATTTGATGTTTAAACGACTCGTCGATCTCGTGCCGGGTGTTCCACGCGCCGTACATCGCAATGATGAGCGCAAAAACCAAAATCGCGGTCGCTGTAAGCGTTCCCGCGCTCCGAAGGACAGGCGGCGCTATGCGGGGCAGCCGCATCAGGACGCGGGTGCCTCCGCGCTTGCGACATTTCCCGCATGGGTAGAACCCCTTATAGGTCTAACCAACCGTACCTCCGAAAAATGTGAGCCCTATGCAAACGCAAGTGAATACGGCGATATTTAAGAGCTACGACGTTCGCGGAATTTATCCGTCAGAACTTAACGAAGACGTTGCGTATCAAATCGGGCGCTGCTTCGTGCCGTTGCTCAAAGCCAAGACCGTTGGCGTCGGCCGCGACATGCGCCCCTCCGGTGCGCGTCTCTTTGAAGCGTTTGCGCGTGGTGCAACGGAAGCGGGGGCAGACGTCGTCGACGTCGGCATGGTTTCGACCGACGCACTATACTTCGCCGTCGGCAAGTACGGATACGACGGTGGGGTGATGATCACGGCGTCGCATAACCCCGCGCAATATAACGGCATGAAGTTCACGCGGGCGGAAGCGCAAGCAATCTCGCTCGAAACAGGCCTCTCACAGATTCGCGATCAAATCGTTTCCGGTGCCGTTCCGCCAAAGGCAGCGACGCCGGGTAAAGTCAGTCAAAAAAACATCTTGGACGACTTCGCGGAGCATTGTCTATCGTTCATCGATCGATCGAAAGTTCGCCCATTCAAGATTGCAATCGATGCCGGCAACGGAATGGCGGGCGAAACCGTGCCGCACGTCTTCAAGCATCTGCCCTGCGAAGTAATTCCGCTCTACTTTGAATTGGATGGCAGCTTTCCGAACCATCCGGCGAGTCCTATCGAACCGGAAAACATGGCCGATTTGCAAGCGGCGGTGCGCAAACACCATTGCGATCTCGGCGTCGCGTTTGACGGCGATGCCGATCGCATGTTCATCGTGGACGAGAAAGGCGACCTGATCGACGGGAGCACTGTGACCGCGCTTGTCGCGCTTAATACGCTCAAGCACCATCCGGGCAGCAAAATTCTCTACAACTTAATCGTCAGCCGCAGCGTCCCAGAGCTCGTGACCAAAAACGGCGGAATACCGGTGCGCTCGCAAGTCGGACACTCGCTCATCAAGGAAACCATGCGCGACCAAGACATCGTCTTCGGCGGCGAGCACAGCGGCCATTTCTACTTCAAAAACAACTGGTATGCGGACTCCGGCATGATCGCACTGATGCAATGCCTTGAACTCTTCAGCGAAGCGGGCCGGCCGGTTAGCGAAGTGATCGCGCCAATCGACACGCGGTTCCGCTCCGGGGAGATCAACAGTACGGTCAAAGACATTCCCGCCAAGCTCAAGCAGATCCAATCAGAGTACAAGGATGCCTCGATCGATCATCTGGATGGCGTAACGATCTCATATCCCAATTGGTGGATGAACATCCGGCCGTCAAACACCGAGCCATTGCTGCGCCTGAACGTCGAGGGAGACACGAAGGAACTAATGGAGCGTCATCGCGACGAAGCGCTGGCGCTGATCCGCAGCTGATCGATCAAACAGCCCTCGAGCGCTATGACGAGGTCCGGCGCGCAGTACTCGAACGCGTGCGCGCGCTGGAGTCTCTTGTCGGTCCTGAGCAACGCGACCGCGTAAGCACCGCGCGCGAACGCATCGAGCGCGATAAGTTCGTGCTGGCGATCGTCGGGGAATTCTCCAGCGGCAAATCGTTTCTGCTCAACGCGCTGCTGGGGAAATTCCGCTTCGAGAGCGTTGCAGGACGCGAACAGATCGTCGGCCTGCTCGCAACCGACATCAATCCGTCCACGGCAACGATCACGGAACTCGAATATGCTGAGCAGAGCGAGGCTTATGCGTATCACGACGACGGCCGCGAAGAGCGCATCCCGCTCGACCGGCTATCGCAATTCGTTGCGGTTGCATCGAGCGTTGCCGATGCCGGCGCGATTCACGACGCGACGAAGGACGACAGCGGCGCACCCTCGCGCGTCGTCGTAAAAGTCGACTCGCCGTTTCTGCGCCGCGGATTTACCGTTGCTGATACGCCGGGCCTCGCTTCGATCAATCCGGCACATCGGCGCGCGACGCTGCAATTTCTTCCCGGCGCCGATGCAGTGTTGTACTTGATCGATACGCAGCAGCCGTTCACCGAGGGCGACGCCTCGTTTTTAGACATTATTCGCCAGCATCTCGATACGATTTTCATCGTGCAGACGAAGATCGATCTGTGGGAGCAAAGCAGCGACGGCGGCAAACCCGCGTGGGAGCAGGCACGCGATCGCATCGCGCAGCTTGCAGCGATTCACGCGCCTGGCACCTACGTGTACGCCGTTTCGGCGCGGCGGTATGTTGAAGGCGTGCTGCGCGAAGATGCCTCGCTCATCGAGCGTTCGCGTTTTCCGGAGTTCGTGGCCGCGCTCGACGCATCGCTCGTACGCAACACCGGCCGCGCACGCCTCAAACGCGTCCGCGAACAAGCGGCGCAAGCCGGCGCCGATGCGGCGGAGCGCATCGATCGTGACACGGCTATGCTCGAATTGGGCACTGAAGAATTGCGGCGGCTTCGCGCGGAAACCGAGCCGCAAGTTGCGCAGCTGCAACGTTTCGCCGCCGATCTACAGCGCGACGCGGCACAAAGGTCGGAACAGGTTGCGGCAGCACTGCGCGATCGCGGTGCAGCACTCACTGCCGATGCACAGCACGCGTTAGGCCAAGCCTTCGACACGGCGGATATCGCCCGGCTGCGAGATAGGGCGCGACTGCATATTCTCGTGGACCGGACGCTCGGCCAAGCGGTCGACATTTTCGCGCGCGAAGTGGCAGCTGCCGTTACAGCGGAGTACGAACGCGTCGTAAGCGCCGCGTCGGCACGATTGCCGTTACGGTTCTCGTTTGCAAGCGCCGCAGCAAATGCGTTCGGTTCATCGGGACATAGCAATGTGTGGTCCGACGACCCCGAACGCGCACTTTGCGCCACGATCGTGTTGGAAGCGATCGGCGGTCCGGCGATCGGGCTCGTGCAGGAAGTTGCATCGCGTTTCGCAGCCGCTCCCCCGGGCACCTATATGAAGCGCGAATTGACTGCGGACCTGCGCGCAAGTATTTGGCCCAAATTTGACGAGTCGTTGAAGAGCTATGTCAACGACATTGCCGGTCGCGTGGTAAGCATCAATGCGACGTTCCAAAGTGCGGTCGGCTCCGCCTTTGCACAAGCGCAAGATGCCGCGCTCGGCAGCATCGATCGCGCGCTCGCTGTACGCAATTCTAAGGAAGACGTAAGCGGTACCGTCGCCTCGATGCACGAGCGGAAGTCCGAGATTACGCGCACGCTCGCAGAAATAGACGCGGCGGTCGACGCATTTCTCACCCGAGGCGAAGAAATCCAGGCCGCGGCGCCGGGCGCGGAAACCGTCCGGCGCGCGCATGTCGACGCAGCATTCGACCGCGAAGCGTATCAGCTAGGCCTACGGCCACAACGCTGGCGCGTAGCGGTTCTAGGTGCACTGCGACGCGGGAAATCGAGTCTCATCAATGCGTTCGCCGGCCGTCGTGTGCTCTCGGATGAGGTCGCGGGCGCAATCGCCTATCCGGTGCACGTGCGCTATGGCGAGCAAGAAGGCGCATTTGCACTGCAGCCGGACGGCTCGTGGCGTGAAGTCGAGATAGAATCGGCACTCGATGAAGCTGCGCGCAATCCCGTTTTGATTTTGACCCCGTGGAATTTGCCCCGTGAGCTCGTACTCGTGCACGCGCCGGCGTTCGATGCAGGCGATGCGACGCTGGAAGACGTCTGCATGGTTACCGCTCGCGCGTCGAGTGAGGTGCTGTGTCTCTTTTCGCGGCAGCTCTCCGATCGCGAACTGGCATTGTACCAGCGCGTCGCAGAACTCGGTAAACCGATGATGTTCGCGCACACGCTGGCGGATAACGAATCTTCTTCCGAACGCCGGCACGTAGTGGAATTAGCGCAACAGTATTTGCGCGAGCGCAACATTCCGGCGCAGCGCATGTTCACGGTTTCTACGCTCGAGTATTCACAAGCCAAGCGCGAGCAGCGCGCGCCGGCCGGTTGGAACGAATTGCAAGCGCTCATCTCTACGATAGAAGCGCATGCCGAGGAACACATGGCGCGCTTGGAACGCCTCGAGCGCGCAGCGCAGTCGACACCGCCTGCGCAAACTCCTATCGAGCAAGCGGAAGACGAGAAGCCGCGCGGACTCTTGGCCCGCTTGTCGAACAGAATCTTTCGACAACATGGGCGGACCTCACACGACTGATCAATTCACCCTCGGACCCGCGAATGTGGCGATGGGCGACGGAGCCTCAACCTACGGACGCATCGCTGTCCAGAACGGCCGCATACGCGAAGTGCTTCCCGCCGACGGGCCTGCCGATTTCCGGCTTCCCTCAGGTACACAGATCGCTCCAGGTTTGATTGACGTTCATACGAACGGTGCGGGCGAGTTTTTGTTCAATCGCGACCAAGGCTACGCGGTTCCCGTTGCGGCCGTTGAGTACGCGCGTCAAGGCGGGACCGGTTTTGTGGCCGGCATCATGACTGCGCCGTGGGAATCGATGTTGCACGCAGCCGGCGAAGTCGTTGAAGCGGCGCATCAGCTCGAGGAGGATTTACCGCGCGGCGCGCGCTGCTTAGGCGTCCATTTCGAAGGGCCGTTCCTCAATCCGAAGTTCCGCCGCGTGCATCAACAACAGTGGGTGATTCCGGCGAGCGCCGATCACGCTCGCGCACTCATTGAAGCGTGCAAGGGCGCCTGTTTGATGGTTACGCTTGCACCGGAAGTTGAAGGCGCTACGGATGCAGCGCGGGTGTTCCTGGAACATGGCGTCGTCTGCTCGGCCGGTCACACGTCGGCGCGTTATCGCGAGGGCATGCTGGCAATCGGCATGGGCTACCGGTCGTTGACGCATGCGTTCAACGCCATGCCTCCGCTCGATCATCGCGATCCGTCGATTCTCGCCGCGTTCATTCAAGATCGCCGGACGATGGTGCAGCTGATCTGCGACGGACATCACGTCGCGCCGGTGATGGTCGACATCCTGCATCGCACACTCGGCGATCGTATCGTCATCGCGACCGACAACATGCCGCCTGCCGGACCTGGTTACCACATTGAAGGCGGCGTCATGCGCGCGGAAGATGGAACGATCGCCGGCAGCGCGCTGCGCATCGACGAAGGCGTTCGCAACTACATGGCCTACACGGAATTGCCGTTCGCTCGCGCGATCGTTGCGGCAACGCATGCACCGGCGAAGCTGCTCGGACTCGATCGTGAAATGGGACGCATCGCACCGGGTATGCGCGCGGACCTCTCGTTCTGGGATCAGGATCACATGGTCATCGGCACCATGGTCGGCGGCCACGTCGTCTTCGGCGACGTCTGCACTCCCGCAGCCGCTTAACCAGGGGAAAAAGCAAGCTCTTAAAGGTGTAGCGGCCAAGCCCGGTGCAGTAGCCGCCATGAGCGTACACGACATTCTGCTGGCCATCCTCGGCCTTATCGTCGTCGTCTTCGTCGCGATTTGGTGGCGCGAGATCCGGAAGATCGGACTCGCATTGCCCAAAGCGCTCGAGATCGCCGTCGGGTTCATCACGAACTTCTTCGATACGCTTGGAATCGGCTCGTTTGCGCCAACGACTGCCATGTTCAAGTTTTGGAAACTCGTTCCCGACGAGCGCATACCCGGAACGCTGAACGTAGGTGACGCGCTGCCGACGGTTGTTGAAGCGATTGTCTTTATCGCGATCGTGAAGGTCGCGCCGCTCACATTGGTATCGCTCATCGCCGCAGCAATTCTTGGATCGTGGCTTGGCGCCGGCATCGTCGCGAGATGGCCGCGCCGATACGTTCAAACCGGTATGGGCATTGCGTTGATCGCAGCCGGCACGCTCTTCATCATGAAGAATCTCAACATCATTCCCGGAGGCGGCGCCGCGCTCGGCTTGAACGGTGCTCTGCTCGCGGTTGGAATCGTTGGAAATTTCATTCTCGGCGCGCTCATGACGATTGGCATCGGCCTTTACGCACCGGCGATGATCATGGTTTCACTTCTCGGGATGAGCCCGCTCGCTGCGTTTCCGATCATGATGGGTTCCTGCGCATTCCTCATGCCAACGTGCGGCATACGGTTTATTCGCTTCGACGCATACACGCTCAAAGCCGCACTCGGTTTAACGATCGGCGGCATACCCGGTGTGCTTGCAGCAGCGTTTATTGTCAAGTCGCTCGACATTACCGCGGTTCGTTGGCTTGTCGCAGCGGTCGTTCTCTATACTGCGTTCACGATGCTTCGCTCCGCGATGGTCGAACGCGCTCAGCCTGTACCGATGGGCACCGGCACCGCTACACCTTAGGATCGCAATAGGAGTCCGAGCGCTTCGCGCTCGCCTTTCGACACACGATTCTTCCGGCGAATCGCTCGCTCAAGGTCCTTCGACAGGCTCAGGATGACATGAACGCGGGCTATACGGGTTCGAGTTCGCGGGTAGCTGCGGCGTTGAAGTAAGCCGCTTTCGGATGGTGCATCACAATTGCGGCGGTAGACTGCTCGGGAACGATCTGGAACGCCTCCGTGAGTGAAACGCCGATTGCACTCGTTGCGTCGAGCAGTTTGAACGCGATCTCGTGTT
>CAZHGH010000013.1:12682-46515 GCA_964531205.1 uncultured bacterium | reverse complement strand
GCAGCTGTTTCGTAAACAGCAGGTCGCCGGTTCGAGTCCGGCCGTCGGCTCCATTTTAACGCCCGAGAAATCGGGCGTTTTTATTTTATGCCGTCGGCAGGCGCCAAACCAGCCGAAAAATTTTTGCGTTGCGTGTGCGGTTATGGCCAGCCCGATAATGAGACGCGCTATAAGGAGTGCGACATCCATTGCATTGCCAAGCTAAATAGCCGTTCTGCCGACGGATGCACCGCCGTCTACGAATAGCGTTTGGCCGGTGATGTAACTCGCTTCGTCGGACAGCAGAAATGCTACGCCTGCTGCGATCTCCTCAGGTTTGCCGAGGCGGTGCATCGGAATCTGTGCCAAGAACGCTTTTTCGGCGTCGCTACCTTCAGGTGTGCCGCGGCGAAACATCTCGGTTGCCACGGGTCCGGGTGCAACCGCATTGACGGTGATCCCGGTCTGTGCCAGCTCAAGCGCCCATGTGCGAGTAAAACTCGCGACCGCTGCCTTTGCTGCCGCGTATGCAGTGCGGTTGGCCATGCCGAGTGTGACCAAACTCGTGATGTTCACAATGCGGCCCCAGCCCTTTTCCGTTAGTGCAGGTAGAATCGCCTGAACGGTAAGCAGCGCCGGATAAATGTTTGTATGCAAGATCTCTTCGAGCTCTTCGATGTCGATATCGCCTAACCGCTTCAGCTTTGCCAAACCGACATTGTTTACGACGCCATCGAAGGAGTACTCGCGCGCGAGATCTGCGAGCGCCTTTGCAGATTTCCTGCTGTCGGCGAGATCGACGGAAACCAACGTACCGGGAAAGTTGGCTGCGTGGCCGCGCGCGATGCCGACGACGCGATGCCCGGTGGCTGCAAGTCGATTCGAGAGTGCAAGACCGATGCCTTTGCTGGCTCCGGTAACGAGAAATGTCCGTCGACTCATCTCTTTAGGCATACTGCTTCAGGACTGACAAAGTAACAAGTGGCTCGGGGCGGTAGCGATAATCCGGATCGATCTGTGCATCGACGATTTGGCCGTCGCGACTCACGATGTAACGTGCCGGAACGGCAAGCTGCCAGGCGGACACGCCGTTTTGCACAGCGATGTCGTTCTTGAAGACGTTTTGGTATAGCTCTTTTAAGTCATTCGGAAAGTCGTAGACGAGACCGAACATTTTTCCAACCGTGTTGTCGCGGTCATAAAGGACCGGAAAGTTAACGCCGGCCAGCGCTTGTGCATCTTGCTGTTCAGGCGCTTGCGGCGAAATTGCAACGATCGTACCGCCGGCGTTCCGAAGGTCATCCGCGATTTCCGAAAGCGCGCGCAGCTCTGCCATACAATACGGACACCAGGTCCCACGGAAGAACGTGACAACGAGAGGGCCGCGCTTCAAGAGGTCATCGGAGCTGACTAGATTGCCCTCCCGATCCTTTAGGACGAACGGAGGCATCCGATCGCCCACGTTCTTGGCCCCTTTGACGAAGCCGCTGGCACGCAGATGCTCGATGTGGCCGTCCATCACTGCTGTCAGGTTCGGCTTAAGTAACGCTGCGTATTTATCCCGCAAGGCACCCAACGTGGACGCTAGCGAAGTATTGGTCTGCATTTTATAGGAGCTCCTCTGATCGTTTGACGTAAAAGTATCGGATGACGTCATTGCGGCTGCGCTGTAGGGCGCGTGAGGTTCAGCGGCACGACAACTCGATCGTATAATGACTCGTCGACACCGTGCGCCAGCGCCGCTTCTTTCAGCGTAAGGTTGTGATCGATTGCGTAATATGAGATCTCTGCGGCGCGGTCATAGCCGATGATCGGTGATAGTGCGGTCACCATCATCACGGATCGGTCGACGTTAGCCTTCAGTTGTGCGGGGTTGAGTTTCGCGCCCTCAATCAGATACAAGCGGAAGTGATCGCACATATCGGCCATAATGAGCGCTGAATGCAGAAAGTTATCGATGAGAATCGGCCGGAAGGCGTTAAGCTCAAAATTACCTTCAGCGCCGCCCATTTGCACGGCAACATCGGATGCCATGATTTGAATGCAAACCATGAGCATCGCCTCGGCCTGTGTCGGATTCACCTTTCCCGGCATGATTGAGGATCCTGGTTCGTTCGCCGGAAGAAGAAGTTCCATGAGTCCCGCGCGAGGGCCGGAACCTAGCCAACGCAGATCGTTCGCGATCTTGAAGAGCGTGACGGCCGCAGCCTTGAGCACGGCGTGCGCGCGCACTATACGATCCAGAGTGCCCAGCGCCGTGAACTTGTTCGGGGCAGTCTTGAATTGAACGCCGATGAGACGTGACAGTTCTGCGGCCACCGCTTCACCAAAACCGGGCGGTGTGTTGAGGCCGGTGCCGACAGCGGTGCCGCCCATTGCGATCTGCAGTAGACCATCGGTGACGCGTTCGACCTCGGCAATGGCGTCGTCGAGCGCTCCGACGTATCCGGACCACTCCTGGCCTACGGTCAGAGGCGTCGCATCTTCTAAATGCGTGCGCCCGACCTTGACGACGTCTTTCCATTCTCCCGATTTTTTCGCAATCGCATCGCGAAGACGGCGAAGCGCAGGTAAGGTCCTCCGGCTGACCATCGAGTATGCCGCGATGTGCATTGCAGTCGGAAAAGTATCGTTACTCGACTGCCCCATGTTGACGTGATCGTTCGGGTGGATTGGGTCTTGCGAGCCAAGCGTTCCGCCGACGAGTTGAATGCAACGATTCGAGATGACTTCGTTGACGTTCATATTCGACTGTGTGCCCGAGCCGGTTTGCCATACGTATAGCGGAAACTCATTATCCAGCGCTCCGCTAATCACTTCATCACTGACCTTTGCGATGAGATCGCCCTTCCATTTCGGTAGGCGTCCCGCTGCGGTGTTGACAATCGCGGCAGCCTTCTTTACGTAGCCGTATGCATGGTACACTTCTTTGGGCATCCGATCGTTGCCGATGTTGAAGTGCTGCAGGCTGCGTTGCGTCTGCGCGCCCCAGTAATGGTTCGCGGGAACCTCTACCACGCCGAGACTGTCGAATTCCTTACGCGTTCCCCGAGCGTTCAAACCGATAGCGAGATTAAGGTTCGCCGCTGCGCCATCGTGTCATGTTTTGCTTGCGACGTATTCATCGGTACTCCGGCGTGTACAGCAGGCTTTGGACATAAGCGCCGACATTTGCAGGATGCGCCGCGCGCGCAAGGCCGGAGTCAAAGAAGTATTCCGCGACCTTTGTCGCCGTCGTTACTTCAGTTTGCAAAATATTCGATTGTGGGGGATACAGCATTCCGCGTTCGCGGTCAGCGCTTCCAACCTGTGCAGCGCTCGCACGCGCGGCAACCAGAAACGCTTCATCGGGAATGCGCGTCGGTCGCGCTGCAAAGACTGCCAAACCAATTGCGGGGAAGACGTAAAAATTGTTCGCTTGACCCGGATGGAACGTTTCGCCGTTCCAGGTAACGTCCGGAAACTGCACGCCGGCAGCGTAGAGTGCTTTGCCGTTTGACCACTCGTAAGCATCCTTTGCGGTGACTTCTATGTGGTCCGTGGGATTTGAAAGCGGAAAAATGATCGGGCGCCGGTTGAGGCGGCTCATTGCTTCAAGCACGTCACGGGTGAACGCACCCCCTTTCGTGCTAACGCCGATGAGGATAGTCGGCTTAACGCGCTCGATCGTGTCCACAAGATTCGTTGAAGGCGGTGCGGCATGCGCGTAGACTCGCTGCGAGAGCGAAAGATCTTTGCGTGACGGTTCGAGGAGGCCGTCGATGTCGAACATCGAGATGCGTTTGCGCGCTTCGTTCTGGGTGAGGCCTTCGTCTTGCATTGCCGATACAAGCAGATTGGCAATGCCGATACCTGCGGAGCCGGCGCCGAAAAAGAGAACGCGCTGATCGCGAAGTTTTTCACCCTTGATTTCGAGCGCTGTGATGAGTCCTGCTAATGTGACGCTCGCGGTCCCTTGGATGTCGTCGTTGTAGCTCAGGACCTTGTCTCGATAGCGCGCAAGATACCGTATTGCATCGGTGCCCTTCCAGTCTTCGAAGTGGATACAGCAGTCGGGAAACACCTCTTGTACGGCGGCGACGAATTCGTCAACGAACTGATCGAGTTCGTCCTGCGGTGGTGGCAGGCGACGAAGGCCTAGGTAGAGTGCGTCGTTGCGCAACTGGTCGTTAGTAGTACCGATGTCGAGCAAAACCGGTAGCATTCCCTCCGGCGGAACGCCCGCGCACGCGGTATAAAGTTGCAACTTGCCGATAGGAATGCCCATGCCGTTCGTTCCAAGATCGCCTAGTCCGAGGATTCGGCCACCCGTCGATACGCAGATGAACCGTACGTCGTTCACGGGCCAGTTGCGCAGGATCTTGGCTAGGTGTCCCTTGTGCTCGAGTGATACGTACATACCGCGTGGACGCCTGTAAATGTGTCCGAACATGAGGCACGCTTCGCCCACTGTAGGATCGTAGATGATCGGAAGGAAGCGCGCGGGGTCTGACATTACCGTTTTAAAGAACAACGTGTCGTTCCGATCTGCCAGTGCAGTCAGGTAGACATATTGCTCAAGCGGCGATTTATGTGTGAGCTGGAACAGTACCCGATCCATTTGCCGGTCGATGGTCTCTACCGTGTCGGGCAAAAGACCGTTCAGACCGTACCGTTCGCGTTCGGCCTTTGTGAATGCGGTGTCTTTATTGAGCGTCGGGTTTTCCAGCAGAGCCTTGCCGTGGGGCGTCTCGGCTTGTGCTTGCGGATCTTTCAACATATAAGCCAACGTAGCACTGCAATGCCCAAATGTATGCCGAGTCGCGGTTAGCACACGCTTTAAGGTATCGCCTATCGTGGGAAGCGCACTTATAACCCCAAAATCTTTGAAGTGAGGTTTCCCATGATGAAAGCAGCGGAAAAGGCGACGCAAAACGACATTGAATGGATGAATCGAGCGATAGAACTCGAGAACGCGGGAATTAAGGTTCGCCGAACACGTCGAACGTGCCGCCGCGACCGGATATTTAACAGATGTCGGTGTGGTGAGCAGTCATGCCATCGCAAGACTGATGGCCTGAGTCGAGTTAGGACGCAGCGCTCGCGGTCAACCCGCCCTTATTTACGATGAACTGCTCGATTTCATCGAGCCCGTGCCGCGTTTTTAAATTTGTAAAAACGAAGGGGCGATCCCCGCGCATTTTACGTGCGTCGGATTCCATCACAGTAAGGTTTGCACCGACGAGCGGGGCTAAATCGATCTTATTGATTACCAGCAGGTCCGAGCGTGTGATGCCGGGTCCGCCTTTGCGAGGGATTTTTTCACCTTCGGCAACGTCGATTACGTAGATCGTTAAGTCCGCGAGTTCGGGACTGAAGGTGGCAGCGAGATTATCGCCGCCGGATTCGACAAACGTGAGTTCCGCGTCTGGGAACTTGTGATTCATCTCTTTGATGGCGGCAAGATTCATCGAAGCGTCTTCTCTTATCGCGGTGTGTGGACAGCCGCCCGTCTCAACGCCCATAATGCGTTCGGCGGGCAATGCCTCGGCACGCGTGAGAATGAGTTGGTCTTCCTTGGTGTAGATGTCGTTTGTTATAACGAACATCTCGTAGTTGTCGCGCATTCGTTTGCAGAGCGCTTCGATCAGCGCCGTTTTACCGGAGCCGACTGGTCCACCGATTCCGACGCGTAGGGGGCCGTGACGATCAGAAGTCATGAGCGAAATAACCTCGTGTATTGAGTTTCATGCGTCATAGAAGCCAGATCTACCATAAAAGCCGCAGAGCCCAAATCGTCTATGCTCGAGTTTTGGGCCCGCACGCTCGCCGAGACCACCGCTGCCTCGAGTTCGGCAACGGCAATCTGCCCGTCGGTCTGGCCGAGCGGAATCAGACGGACGCCGGCGGTAACTTGATTAGCGATATAACTTTGCAGAAACGTGGGCAGCGCGAGATTTAGCGAAATGCCTTGTCGTGCAAAACGAACTCCAAAAACAACGGCGAGCGTCGGCTGCACGTCACGCTCTCGCATCGTCCTCAAGAGCCAATCGAGTATGCGCTCGGGCCAGACCTGCTGCAGCACGGAGAGCGCTGCCGCGCCTTGCTGGGACGATTCGAGTGCGAACTCCCGCGTCGCCCGGTACGCCGCCGCAAGCTCGGCTGTTTCGAACAGTTTTGCGCGGTCGTGGACCGCAGCGTTCCGCCACGCTTCGCTGAAGAAGATTGCATCATTTCGTCCGGAACCGTAATGCAGATCGGCAGTCAGCCATTCGACAAGCGATTTGCGATCGTGCACGCACTGCGCTTCAACGGCCCATTCAAGTGCGTGAGAGTAGCTGTATGCTCCTACGGGAAACCCTGGAGAAAGCCAGCTCTGCAATCGTAGGAGCGAGGTTTCATCCATGCGTATGTTCGCCGTAAGCGCCGCCTTCCGGTTGGAACGATCCCCGAACTTGTAGTAGTTCTGCTCCGAAGGAGCGTAGCATATCTTCGATGACATGGTCGGGCCGAATGCGAAGGACGTCATCTCGAATCTCCGTAGGCAAGTGGCGGTTTCCCAGATGCCAAGCGAGACGCAGAAGCTGATGTGGGTCCTCGTGTCGTATTTCAACAACGAACTCTGCAGCGGCCTCAACGCGTAACCATCTGCCATCGTCGAGCTGCAGGCCGTCGCCGTCAGCCATTGCGACTGCTTTAGGAAGGCTCAACAGGACGTCTTCGCCACCGTCGGTGGTGAGCCGAATGCGGCGCCGGTGCCGTGCATCAAAATCCAGCCTTAGCGTGGCGGAAGCCATGGCTTCGGGCCAGTCGCCCGCACGGCGATAAATTGAAGCAGAATGCATATCCATCAATACATGAAATAGCGTTGAGCCAGCGGCAGGATTTTTGCAGGCTCCGAGGTCAACAGCCGCCCGTCCGCTCGCACTTCGTATGTCTCCGGATTAACTTCCATATGCGGTGTTGCGGTATTTAACACCATGGAGTGCTTGCCGATGTTGCGTGTATTGCTCACGGGAAGAAACTGTTTCGCGAGCCCAAGCTTTCGCGTTCTTTCGAGCGAAGCTTGACTGACGAACACGACTGAGCTCTCCGTTAAAGAGCGGCCAAATGCGCCGAACATCGGCCGGTAGTTAGTCGGCTGCGGGAATGGTATAGACGCGTTAGGGTCGCCCATCACCGCGCCGGCGATCGTGCCGCTCTTCAGGATCATGTCCGGTCTCACGCCAAAGAACGCGGGCTGCCAGATGACGAGGTCGGCGAGCTTTCCTACCTCGACCGAGCCGACGTACGATGAAATGCCGTGCGCTATTGCGGGATTGATCGTATATTTTGCAATGTACCGGCGCGCGCGAAGATTGTCGTTACCGCCTTTGTCGTCGGGCAACGGGCCGAATTGTTTCTTCATTTTATCTGCGGCTTGCCATGTGCGAACGATCACTTCGCCGACACGCCCCATCGCCTGACTATCCGACGACATAATCGAAAGCGCGCCCAAATCGTGCAAAATGTCTTCGGCAGCCATCGTTTCCTTACGAATGCGGCTTTCGGCAAACGCCAGATCTTCGGGAATGCGGCGATCTAAGTGGTGCGTGACCAGCACCATGTCGAGTGCCTCATCGGTACTCGAAACCGTGTACGGGCGTGTCGGTGTAGTCGAAGCCGGAAGAACGTTTTCCTCGCCGCAAACCTTGATGATGTCCGGTGCATGTCCGCCGCCCGCACCTTCGGTGTGAAACGTGTGGATCGTTCTGCCTTTGAACGCCTCGATCGTCCGCTCGACAAAACCGCTTTCGTTTAACGTGTCGGTGTGAATGGCGACCTGGACATCCATTTCATCCGCGACCGCGAGACAACAGTCGATTGCGCCAGGTGTCGTGCCCCAGTCCTCATGAAGTTTCAGGCCGCAAGCGCCGGCTTCTATTTGCTCGACGAGGCCAGCCACTAAGCTCGCGTTGCCTTTGCCGAGGAAGCCGAAATTGACTGGGAAACCTTCGGCCGCCTGAAGCATTCGCTCAATGTGCCACGGACCGGGCGTGCACGTCGTCGCGTTCGTTCCGACGGCGGGTCCCGTTCCGCCGCCGATCATCGTCGTGACGCCGGAATACAGCGCTTCGTCGATCTGTTGCGGACAGATAAAATGCACGTGCGTGTCGATGCCGCCGGCTGTAACGATCAGTCCTTCGCCTGCGATCACTTCAGTTCCGGGCCCGATGATGATGTCGACATTCGGCTGCACGTCAGGATTGCCGGCTTTCCCTAAAGCGGCGATGCGGCCGTCCTTGATTGCAATATCGGCCTTTACGATGCCCCAGTGATCGAAAATGAGCGCGTTGGTGATTACCGTGTCGACGGCGCCATCGCTTCGCGACCTCTGCGATTGCCCCATCCCGTCGCGAATGACCTTGCCGCCTCCGAACTTCACCTCTTCACCGTAAACGGTAAAATCGTTTTCCACTTCGATGATGAGATCCGAGTCCGCGAGCCGGACTTTATCGCCTACGGTCGGACCAAACATCTGCGCGTAAGCGGCGCGATTCATTTTATGGGGCATGATGATTCTCCAGCGGTCCCATGACGGCTTGGTTAAATCCGTAAATCACACGAGCACCGGCATACGGAATGAGCGCGACATCGCGCGACTGGCCCGGCTCAAACCGGACGGCGGTCCCTGCCGGGATGTCGAGGCGATAACCGCGAGCAGCTCCGCGATCGAAAGAGAGTGACGAGTTCGTCTCGGCAAAGTGGAAATGACTGCCGACCTGAATCGGTCGATCGCCGGTATTAGCGACGGTTAAAGAGATCTGCTCCCTATCTTCGTTCAACACGATATCGCCGGACGAGGCAAAAATTTCACCTGGTATCATATGAGCACCTAATGGATCGGATCGTGAAGAGCAACCAGTTTGGTGCCGTCCGGAAACGTTGCCTCGACTTGCATCTCATGCAGCATCTCGGGGATGCCTTCCATGACCTGGTCGCGCGTGAGCACCTTGCCGCTCTCCGACCGAAGATCGGAAACCGTCTTACCGTCGCGCGCGCCCTCTAAGATAAAATCCGTGATAAGGGCAACGCTCTCGGGATAGTTTAATCGAACGCCTCGCGCGAGCCGGCCGCGCGCGACAAGAGCCGCAAGGGAGATCAACAGTTTGTCTTTTTCGCGTGGGGTGAGATTCATGTTAGCTCAACCACATCTTTGGTACTCGAAAAGTGTTTTGCAAGCATGTCCGCAGACCGTGCCTCACATCTGCCGAATCCTTTGCAGCAAGTCGAGCGATTAGGATTCCCGCGACCGTCGTTACCGCGCAAAGGCTTTGCATCGCGCCGGACATGCTGCGAAAGTTTTCGATCTGTGCGTCGACGTCAGCGCCGGAGTAAATGACCGTTGCCAGAGCAGTGCAACGTGAAAGCAGTGCTTCCTCGTGCAAGTGAGGAAATATGTCGTCGGTTACGCGAAAGGTGTCCGCCCAGACGAGGCGCCCGTTTTTTGTGACGCGCCAGGAATCGACTATGCTTCCGGCGGTCATTTGTTCGCCGTGCGCTGCGCGCCCAAGCACAAGCCACTCGAGGGCAACCAGTTCGGCGCTATCACTAACTTGTACGTCCATCTGCCGGTGAAGGCGGGCCGAGTTGAAAAGGATTGTCTCTTGAGGAAGCCACGCAACTTTTGCATGTTCGTGCACATTCAGAACAGTCGAAACGCGCGCCGGCTCATCCAGCGCCCGGTAAATCTTTTCGGCGGCTTGAGTCGTCAAGGTAATGGAGGCGTTTGGCAGTGCGGTGACCTCGTAGTGAAGTGCGTCGCCGCCGGCGATGCCCCCCGCGGTGTTGATCAGAACGGCCTCCTCAATCGCGTTACCGATTTTTGGAAACATGATGCGTATTGGAGACCGTTCGCGAACCTCGACGATGCGCGTTCCCCGATCGGATCCGCTTACCACGACGCGGCCTGAGCCCTGCGATCGTTGCAGATCGCGATCGGAGGTACGAGCGATCACAATCCGACGAGACCCTCGGGACTATTGTACGGAATCTCGCAGGTGCAAATTTCGTTGAGAGAGCCGTCTTGCTGAATAGAGTATCCGACAAGTTTGCATGCATTGCCGTATATTTGGTACAGGTAACTGCCGTCGGGCGAGATCCAACTATCGCTTGGCCCGCTGCTGACCGTCCCGTTGAGCGCGCGGAACGTGCCGTCGCCGTGAACTTTGGGGCACGCCCGATCTTTTACGAGCTTAACCGCTCCGTTATCGATGCTGAAACTGCTCAGATCGCTGTAACCGAAGTTCGTTGCAAAGACAAAGCGGTCGTCGGGCGTTGCCGAGAGCCAGCAAAGCTCGCTCGGTAGACCCCTGCTCGTGTCTGTCTTTACGACTGGGCTCATTGTAATACGTCCGTCCGCATCGATGCTGCCCATCGCAATACCGTCGGCGACGGCGTATGCGATGACAAAGTGGTTCGGTTTGTGGCGAAGGAACAGCGGAAAGAACGGTGAGGCGCCCCCTGCGTCGTAAAACTCCGGACCGGTTAATGCACCGTCTGCGCCGACGTGAAAAACGCCGAGCCCATCCGGGTCCGGTGCATTAGATGCAACGGAGCGAGGTTCGCCGTTTTTATCGTTAACCCAAATAATCGGCGAGCCGTCCGGATTTGCCTTAGCGGGCTCGTCGAACGTCGTACCAACCACCAGAAAGCGTTCGTCGGGCGAAAGGACGGCCACGGTGGGCACGCGATGCGGTTTGTCGGGCGTATTCATGGTGTACCGCTCGGACCGAGGCGTCAGTTTGCCATCCGCGTCGACCGACATTAAGCGCAGATGATCCGGGCCGAACGAGTGCAGTACGTAGAGCGTTGACGTCGACGGTGAATATGCAAGCGATTTAGCCGTACCACTCCTGCCGTTGAGCTCGCCGAAGCGTCCGGTTAACACATTGCCCGTCCGCTTCACGTCAACGAGTGTGAGGCGTCCATCCTCGCCGATGTGGAAGCTCGACACGGAATTATCGCCACCGTTGGTAGCGAAAAGCAAGCGGCGATCCGGCGTCATGATTACGCTGGCCGCGCCCTCAAAGGCGTTCGGGGCGCTTTCCTGGCCACTTACAGGCTTGTAAACGCCCGAGCCGGCGCCGCCTGTCGAGCAGCGTTCTACTTCCGTAAGCGTTCCGTCAGGAGCACGCTTCCAGTGAATGATGCAGTTCTGAATTTCGTTCGTCTGCATGTACAGATGTCCGCCGCTCATCATATGCGGCTGCATTGCCTGCATGGACTTCATTTCGTTCAAAGCACTCTCTCCTGTATGCATGGGTTTGAATAACGATGACATGAATGACGCGCTATGTATGCCGATAAGCTGTTAGCATTGCGAAAAAAACTCCCATACGGCCACGGCTATCGCAAAAGCAGAAATCGACCAGACCCACATTGCCGCTCTGAGCCGGCTTTTGGCGCTCCGATGCGACAGAAGACGGTGAATAAACAACGAATCGAGTGTATCGCTACACAGCATCCCGAGACAGAACAAGGACGCAGCAGCAAGCGCTCCGGAAATGCCCGAACGCGCCCCAAATGCAACCGCATACGCTGCTACTTGGCTCGACGTTTCGAAGCCAAAGCCGAACAGCAACCCAATGGGGATTGCAGCCCACGGTGATGTTGCGTTGTAAAGGACGGGCGGCAGAAATCTCGTTTTCAATCCCGGCGCAAGTTCCGCTTTCCCGGCGACCAGTTGGCGGATATTAGACGCTGCGAGGAACAACAGTAACGCGATCGAAATCCACGTGCCCGTTCGCTCGACAAGCGGCCCTTGTGAAGCGAATCGACCGCCGAGAAATCCAACGATCGTCGCGATTGCGAGGAGCATCACTGCGTGACCGAAGGCGAAAAGCGTTCCGACGAAGCGTGACAGCCAAGGTCGTCCATGCCCCATCGAATTGCGCGTCAGATTATCGATTGCTGCCAAGTGATCCGGATCCGCACCGTGACGCAGGCCCAGGACGTAGACGGCAAAGGCTCCGGTCAGCATCATGTGTCAAGGCTAGCGGCAGCGTAATGAAGTGTCTGCTAACTTCGACTTTGCAGACCGTGCGCGGACAAGCCAGTAACGTAAGGTAAATGAGCTACGTGAAATGGTAGATCGACAGCAGTGCCGCGTCTGCGGCGTAGCGCATGGCGAGCAGCATCTGACTTGGCTGCAGCGTGCGGCGCTGGGCAGGGCCGCAACAATTGCGTTCGCGATGGCGCTTGTTCTTCGGATAGAGGGCTGATGCGCTTGTCGATGTACGCTTAGCAGACACATGCGCGGACGTCACCTATCCTTACATCGTGAATATATCGAAAGCAGTTTACGGCTACGATGTGAGCGGCTGCGGCGATCGGGTAGACGCGTTGACGGGCCTAGATGGAAACTGGCATTTAATTGTACTGGACGCTTGTGGCCACGGTGCGGCGGCTGGGAAACTCGCGAGCGACACTCTGCATTTCGTAAAATCTTGCTTGTGGCGGGGATTAACGCCGGCGAGCGTGTTCCGGTCGCTAAACGCACGGTTGTTAGCGACAAGCAGCGATCGCGAAGGTATTTCATTCGGATCGGGTGCTATCGTAACATTGGACTCCCACACTTCCGTGGCTACCTTCGCTTCAGCGGGCCACGTCGACGTCCTACGCTTTAACTCGGATGGAAGACGCCACTACCACCTCAGGCCGACAGGCCCGCTCTATGGAGTCTTTTGCGAAGCGCAATATTACGATGAGGTGGTACCCTACGCAGCCGGCGATTCGTTTGTATTGATGACGGACGGGCTGCTCGACGCACCGTCTATTGATGGGCGTAACCGGTTCATCGGGATCGACGGAATATGCAGCCTCATTCACGGTATACTCCGTTCGACGGGTGGTATCTCTGCGCAGGAATTGATTTCAGCGGTCGAAAGCGTCACCCGCGGGTTCAGGGACGACGTAGCAGCGATCGTTGCAATTACAAGAGCGGTCGACGCCCTGCGCGTTGATGGAAAAGATCGAATCGCGTCTTAAGCGGCTTAAAACGCACCGAGCGGTGCAAACCACTACTTAGCGGACAAGCAGCAGTCGTCCGGCTATAGTAGACTCATGTCGGATTTCAACAAATATAAGGATTCCTTTCCGCACGCAAAGCTTACGCGTTCGCCCGACGGCGTGATGGAGGTTATTCTTCACACGGACGGCGACACGTTGGTATTCAACGGATATGTACATGAGGAGTTTGTAGATCTCTTTCATCATATCGCCGACGATGCGGAGAACCGCGTTGTCATCCTAACGGGTGCCGGGAACGCGTTTATCGACAACATCGATGCAGCAGGATTCGATTTCTTTACACCCCGTGGTTACGATAAAATCTACCGCGAAGGCAAGAAGGTTCTTTTAAATATACTTGACATTTCGGCACCTGTTATTGCTGCGCTCAACGGCCCAACCACCGTTCACTCGGAATATGCCTTGCTGGCGGACGTCGTTCTCGCGACGCCTGACACAATTTTTCAAGACAAGCCGCATCTGAATTTCGGCCTCGTTCCTGGGGACGGTGTACATTCACTCTGGCAGGAAGTTATCGGTCCAATACGGGGACGTACCTTCGTGCTAACCCAACAGATTATCGAGGCTCAGGAAGCGAAGTCTCTCGGCGTCGTTAGCGAAATCGTTCAACGCGAGCAACTGCTGGACCGCGCGCGTGAGATCGCGGCGCGCCTTATAAAACTTCCGCCCCTCACCACAAGCTATGCCCGTGTAGCGCTCATCCAGAAAATGCGCCGTGTCGTGGATGAGAGCGTAGGCTACGGCCTCGCTCTAGAAGGTATCTCTGCGGCAGACGTTGCCCGACTGCAAAAGCCGAGCGAGTAACGTCTTCTATGAAGAATCCGGATCATGTATTTGCAGACAGTTTGTCGCAAGCGCAGCGGTGGCTCCGTGAGATATCCGAGGACCAAGCTCTCAGTGGATGGATGGACGATGAGTACGCCCTTCAATGTCTACGCGGAGCGCTTCATGCTCTTCGCGATCAGCTCACCGTGGAGCAAAGCGCCCATCTGTCGGCCCAGCTTCCCATGGTCGTCCGCGGGATCTATTACGAGGAGTGGTCGCCGGCGATCGTCCCGGCGCGCGACCGGAGCGGAGAGCGATTCCTCAAGCGTCTGTCCCGCTATTTTCCCGACAAGGACCGAACTGTTGATCCTGCAAGCATAGCGCGCGCGGTATTTCGGGTGCTGCATCGCCATATTTCGCCCGGTGAAAGTCAGAAGCTCTACCACGTTCTTCCGGGCGATATAAGGAAACTGTGGCCGGCGCGTGACACTTAAGCTCTATCAACCGGCGCATTAGCGGAACTCATCATTGCCGAGACGTCCCTGCGTATCGCTTCTAAATGCTTCGAATGCTCGGCGCTCCTTGCTTGCACGCTCGCAACGGTTGCGCCTAAAGCATTTGTGAGACTGAGATTTGCAAAAAGTAATAGCAATTGCAAATAGTTTTGAAGGGCATTCCCATAGCTGCCCCCGGGGTCGAATTCGCATCCATAGATCCGCCCGCCGTGGTGGCAATCGAGAAGACCGCCGGCAGAACTGGCCAGGCTTAACGCGAACCAGGCTGCGAACAACGTGCATATTGCAAAACCCACGGATGCTATTGAAAGCACCGCGACCACCGTTCGCCAGAAGGCCGAAAGAAAGGTCATCGCAGCTACGGGTTTTTCATGTGTGTAATAGGTCATACTTCATTGGATGATAGCCAGGAACGATTTCAGCGTCTGCCTATAACCTGTTAGCTCTCGCCAAACAATAGACCGTGTAGACTAGCGACTATGAGCATTATCTCACGCGGCTTTAAAGGGCGGCATGGTCCTGACGACACAAAATTGCCTCCCGGCCAACATGTGACTTCTGACTTTCCCGTGCTTTCCGCCGGACCGACTCCGCACATTTCCCTCGACGCCTGGGAGTTTGTGATCACAAACGAAACCGGTGCGTCGCGCCGCTGGAATTGGAAGAGCTTCCGCGAGCTACCGAGCGAGAAAATCAGCACAGACATACACTGCGTAACGCGTTGGTCGAAACTCGGCACTTCGTGGGAAGGCGTCTCGTTGGATGTGCTTCTTAACGACGTTGATACTTCGGCGGCGTTTGCGCTCGCGTATTCCTACGGTGACTATACGACGAATTTACCGGTAGCCGACCTTCGAGGTGGAAAAGCGTGGATCGCATTCGCGTACGACGGTAAAGACCTCCCGCCGGAGCACGGCGGCCCGGCCCGGTTGTTAGTGCCTCACCTGTATTTTTGGAAGAGTGCGAAGTGGGTCCGCGGCATTAGGTTGATGGCACATGACCAACGCGGATTTTGGGAGAGCCTTGGCTATCACAATTATGGAGATCCGTGGCGCGAACAGCGGTACTCGAATGATGAATAGCCCGAAAGAGCAGAAGTCTCATCATCCCCTAACGCTCGGACCAAGGGCCAAGGATTGGCCTGCGAGGTCATTATCCTCAGCGACGACTCTCGCTAAGCCGAAGGTCGTAACGTCGACGGTCAGAACGCAGTTCTGCGCACACAAGAATAGTGTTCCGTCGCCTGCGAAGGCAATTCCACGCGGCTTTCGGAGAGCGGCGAATGCCGGCGTGTTTTCGGCGGACCACACACCTGCGCATGCACCGGTGCGCGCATCGTAACGCCGGAGTGATACGAATGCGTAATCCTCCCCAAAGGGAAACTCACTAGTAACATACACGTAGCCGTTACGGACCGCGAGGTCGAGCGGGTCTAACAACGGATCCTGTACGAACACGTCTCGATCGATATTTCCAGCAGCATCGTAGCGAAACAAGGCTCTGCGTCCGTCACCACTGACAGGATGCGTACCGCTTGCGACGATGAATCCGCCGTCGCTCAGCACTGCGAAACCGCGCAGAAAGTCGACGTCGTCCAACGCAAGCGCGCGACCACAGTATCGTCGTGCCTTCAGATCGACTCGTTCGATGGAGTGTTGCGAACGCGATCCGACGTAATATGTATCGCCGTTCCCGAACGCGCCGGCGCCGGGATCTAGTCCGGCAGGGATATTGATTCGCGCGAATGGGGTTCCATCGAGCTCCAGTAACCAGACGCCTCCAAACGGCTCGTTGACTACGAAAAACGCCTCGTCCGCGCGCCGGCGCACGGCGCGCGGATCTTGGATCGCGTGTGGTCCAAATCGAGTCCAACCGAACGATTCTTCAAATGCCCGTAACGTACCGTGTCCGATTGCTGCGGCGCTAGAAACGACGAACGACAGGCTCATGGTTCGTACCGGTGTTCCGCGTTTTATTCGAAAGCGATCACGGGACAGTTCACGACAAAACCTGCATCTTTTGCGCCAAGGGCTGCAAACGTCGCATAATCTTTGATTCTTGTCGAGCGTCCTTGAGGCAAGGCGTAAACTTCCCACAGCGGTGAATACGCGCTGCGCGCGTACGGGTCGCTTGGGTTCGGCGCAGATGCAAGGATGTTAAACGGCGATCCGATCGTTGAAACGTTGGCCGGCGTCGCATCGGTCGCTAAGGGTGTGTCCAGCGCGAGAAATACGAGACCCTGACCCGCAACCGCGTCGCGCGGTCCTTTTATCACTACGCCGATCGGGATCGTTGCTGCAGCGTTGGCCTTTTTTAGCGCCGGCACATAGGTTGCGCGCGATGCCGACGCTCCTCCAGGATCGGATGCCTCGGTACTTAGATAATCTACGAGTTTGCCGTCGACGTAACCGCGTATCATCAACAGTGTAACCGTTTTCGCTCGTGTATCGATACCGACCACGCAATCTTCGGTGTTCGTGTGGTGTACAACGTCAAAAGCGCCGTCACCGGTCGCTACGATCGGCGCGTTTAGAACTCCAGGGATGCCGTCCATTCTAATGAATGGCGAATACTTTGCGTCTCCTACGCCTCCCGGAGTCGCCGACACGGGGGGAAAGCCGGCCTTGCCCGCCACGTACGTTCGCGCCTTCGAAAAGTCGGGCGCGCCTTCAAATATATCCTCTTTGCCCCGCTTTGCCACACGCTGCACTGCCGGCTCAGCGAGGTATGCCAGGCTTGGTGAAAACACGACGCGCAGTTTCCGTGCTGTATTGAGGTCCGACGCGTCGGTGATGATATACCATACGGACTTACCGCCGTGGATCCCGCGATAGAGCGGAAGTGTAACGGTATGCTTGTTGTAATCGACCGCCAATGCGCTTTTCAAGACGATCTTGTCCGATGCGCTCGCCGCGAGAGAATAGCTTGGCAGAGTCGCGAGCCATCCGATAGCCAGCGCCGTCACGATTCCCGCTCTTGCGTAAAACCGATTCCACATTTCAGTCTCCTTAGTATCGTTGTTGAAGAAGGAACGATAGAAAGGATAGCCGTGTGGCTGACTGTGGTCTGCCTACGGGTTGTTGGCACAGCGTATTACGGTTCTACATGAGAGATGCGCAGCTGCAGTTGGCCTGCGGCAAAATCGCGGCGCCCCACACCGATGAACTGCGCGCGGTTCAGCCACGAGAATGGTTTCGCTGCCGTATAGAACCGGACAGTCAATGCAGCGTCGGCCGTTGAATTTAGCGAGTCATCGAGCGCGTCGACATACCCGTCTTCGCCCACGTCGTACATTCCCGAAAACGTCGTGTAGACCAAATCACCGGACGGTGTTTGTAAAACGTGTCTTGACTCAAGCGAGATTATGCCGTCACCGCGCATAGTGCACCATTCTCCACCGCAATTCGAAACCGCTGAAAGGTGAAGGTTCGGTCCTTCGAACGTGCTCCATGCGATGGCATAATAGAAGACGACCTCATCCGGCGCCGGACCTATACGGTAATGCTCCGGATCAAAATCGACCGCCGCTTCCGCCAGGAATCTTCCCATAGGTCATGATCCTGCCTCATCCGCGACCCGGTATCCAGCCTAGTGACACTAAGGGGGGTACCACCACATAGGGGTATAGGTGCTGTTCTGCCATGGTCGCTTCAAACGCCGTATACTCGCGGTGTCTTCACTTGATACGTCAATGAGAAATAGCGATGACTCTGACAACACTTGTCGCCGCATTACTTGACGCGGCGCACCAAAAGAATGATTTTCAAAATGACGATGAGCGGCTGCGTTGTTTCGGCGACTTCTTGAGGCGGCACCGTTTAGGCATTCCGGTCGACACGGCAGTATTAGGTAATTTTGTTCGGCTTCCTAACCGAATCGGCAAGCCCGTTAGCCAAGAGGAGTTCGCCGAGGCCATCGGTGTTAGCCGATGTTGGTACGGCCTGCTGGAAGTGGGCCGGCCGGTCCAGCCGTCAATCGCGCTCATGGAGCGCATCGGTGACACGCTCATGCTGAATGAAGCGGATCGGGTGGAACTCTTTGAGCTTGGCGTTCCCGCGTTGTCGCAGTACGTCCTCAAAGCGATCCTCGGTCGATCGTCCAGAGCGGCGTAGTGTCGGTATCGCCGTTTTGTAGACTCGCGATAAGCAGACTTTCTACACATTCAGAGCTATGGTCGTGACAGAGTTTGACAGGAACGAGGCAGAGAAATGGGCATTCAGATTTTTAATAGCGTACGCGAAGCCGTGCTAGCCGGTTTCATGTTAGAATCGCCGTTCCCGGATTCCGAGGGGTTCCTCCACGCTCGAATCCACACAGCCGCAGGGTGGGCGATAGCCCTGGTTCGGGTTGGTTAGACATGTTTAATCCAGCGATGATGTTTGCTTCATACCGCGCCAGCGTTATCTCTGCACAGTGCCTTGCCGTCGTACGCTCGGCGCGTGGCTTCGAACTTCACTTGCGGGGCGAGTGGAAGGACGTCATTCGTATACTGCTACTTCCGGCTCGATAGAACGTGCCTACCTATTGTTGGCAGACAGCACCGGCACGTTGCACTAGATTATGCGCATGCCGTCAAAAAAAGCACACGCGCTTCTAAAGCTCGGAGATAGGGTTTCCATACCTGGCGAAAAATTGCAGGGTACCGTCACTGCTGTGCACCCGCATGAGATCATCGTCCGGCTCGAGTCCGGCGAGCACCGTGGATTCGCGCACGAATCGCTTCATCGCCAATCGACGTTCGAAGAAACGTCAAACTATATCGACCATTAGAACTCGCGATATGGATATTGTGGAGCAGCCGTTCCTTACAGATATCGCCGAACTTCGCCGCCACGCTAAAAAGCGCATCGAGGACGGTCCCGTTACGTCAAATTATCAAGGCGACCGTCAACATGCTATTGGATTGCTTCAAATTGCTTTAGCCACAGAAATCGTATGCGTACTGCGCTACACGCTGCATGCCGTTGCTGTGGCAGGTATCGATAGCAAAAGCGTCGCACAAGAATTTGACGAACACGCCAACGAAGAACGCGAGCACCTGAAGGCGATCGCAAACCGCATCAATCAGCTTGGCGGCATACCGAACCTAAACCCACAGGGATTGCACACGCGCGCGGCAACAGAATACGGAAATACCGGTAATTTGATCGATATGGTTAAGGAGAACCTCGTTGCGGAACGCATTGCAGTAGAGCATTACCGCGACCTCGTGCGGTATTTCGCGCTAAAGGATCCAACGACGCGCATCGTGTTGGAATGCATCCTTGCGCAGGAAGAAGAGCATGCGAACGATATGCACGATCTTTTGGTCGCACGAGAGAGCTCGCCATTTCTGAAACGTTAGACTAGCTCCGCTCGGACCTTGCCCGATCAAGCGTAAGCGCCTGTTACATCAAAAGTAGGTTGACGAACCAATAGCGGAGCGAGATCATTGTCTAGGAAGGGCGGACGCCGAGATGGTGTGTATGCCTCTAGTGCAGAGTCGAGCCCATGAGTGATCAGTCGCGAAGAGCAGCGCTTCGAAAGTTCCTGATGGAAGCGCGCGCTCGTTTGCGTCCTGAAGAAGTGGGATTGGCTTCCATCGGTCGACGGCGCGTCCCCGGGCTTCGTCGTGAAGAAGTAGCCATACTCGCGGAAGTCAGTCCGGCATGGTATACGTTGCTGGAGACTGCTCGTGACATTCGCGTTTCACCTCGGATGTTGGATCGACTAGCGTCGGCTTTGCGTTTGAACGATGATGAGAAAGTTCACCTGTTCTCTTTGGCTATCGACGAAATGCCAACAGTGCAGCGCGCTACGCTGGACTCCGCCGGGTCGATTGGGCGAGAATATCTCGAGCTCAAGACTTTTGCGCGCCGGTCGCGATCTGTTGCCACGCTTCAGGAACTCGGTGAGCTAACAGTTGATCTGTTATTCGACCTTACGCGTCCCGTGGAAGCCGCGTGCTTTGTTGAAGCCGACCTCGCAGCGCGTGAATTTTCGCACATAGTCCAGCGCGTAGATCCAAAGTACCGGAATCCGCCGACCGGTCCTTTCGCGTTCACGAAAATTGGCGACGCTCAAGACGTCCTTGTTGAGGGTCGCCTCGGTTCGACGACGCATGCGGAGGCGCAGCCCAATAACACGTTCTATGAGCGTGCGCGACAACTTGGTTCCGGGCGCTTCATCAGCCAAGGCGTCCACGCCCCATCGTTCGATGGCGCGCTTGCCTATTTTCAGCGTGGAAACGAGCCACATTCGGAACAGGAGCGCGAGCGTCTGGAATTGATCGCGGAGATCGTGTACTTGGCGCTGGCGGCACGTACCTAAGCACAGGTACGGCTCGTTCGGTCACCGTCCTTAACCCCCAGTAGGTCCAAAACGTTCCGTCTTGATGCGGGCCTCATCGTAGCCCGAGCTCCTCAGCAGATTGGCGGCCGACTCGACAAACGGGGTCGGCCCGCACACGTATGCGATCGTCGACGAGTTCGGGGGCCACCCCGCGGCCGCAATGGTATGCGCGTCGATGCGTCCTGGAGCCTTGGGCCATCCATCGGGTACGCTTCGCGTAAATGCAAACGTCACCGGAACACCGGCAGAAAGTTTATCCAGCTCCGCACGATACAATACGGACTCCGGATTACGTACTGAATACAGCAATCGAAATGGCGCATCGCTGTGCGCGAGAGCACGCGAACGCATCATTGCCATAAGCGGAACCAGACCGGAGCCGCCGGCGATGAGCTGCACGGATTCTATTTGCTGCGGACGCCAGACAAACCACCCACCGATAGGTCCGCGTATCTCGAGTGGATCGCCGACCGCTAGGCTTTGAGTCAAGTATGGTGACACTTCGCCTTCATCGATGCGCACGACGGTGATCTCGACACGAGTGCCGTCGGGTGCGTTTGCAATCGAATATGAACGTGCGGCCGAATAGCCGTCCTCCGCGGTGAGCCGCACGTCAACGTGCTGCCCTGCGATGTGCCCAGGCCAACCCGGAACGTCGAGAACGATCGTACGCGCTACGGACGTTTCATCGCGCAGTGCGGTGACCGTTCCGGCGGTCCACGTTATCGATCGCCCCGGTACCGCTATTTCCGCCACGGGTCTCCGTAATTGTGATAGCCTAAACTCTCCCAAACGCCGGGCGCATCGCTCTGCATGAGCATGCTACCGCGCAGCCATTTGAAGGCCGCCCGGCCAACACCGCGCGAAATGATTTCCATTCCGCCTCCTCCTTGCGCTTACAACGTCTCTGACCGTAACGCCAAATGCTGCGTTCGTCTGCTGTGTGGCACTAGACATGCCTCTTTCGCGGCCGTATACGGACTTCGAAACAGATCGTTTTGAGTTTTTGACAGTGTTGCAATTATAATAAAAACGCGCGATGACCGCCCATCGCTACGGCTATCGGGGCCCGAGGAGGTTTGACGTTACACAAGCGATTGGTCTTTTGGCAGGGCTTTTTGCGACAGCTGCATTTGCAGCTCAGGTTGTTCGTGCGTGGCAGACGCGGTCGACTCGCGACCTTTCGCTACTCAGCATCGCCGCGTTTACCACAGGCGCTTCGCTCTGGGTCGTCTACGGCATCCTGATCCATTCGCTTCCCGTATTCATTTGGAACGTCATAACCTTGGGCTTGATTCTCGGAATTCTCGCCGCCAAGCTTCGTCATGGCTAACGGGATCATACGTTGTAGACTCAACGCGCGAGCTAAGCCAACATGAATTCAATGTCGGAAGCGCCCGTGGGATAGGCGAAGAGCATACTCCGTAGGCGGGTAGCGGGAATTCGTTCCCTTATCGCGAGTGAAAAAACGTTGATGAGCTCTTCGGTATACTCTCCAAGAACATGCGCTCCCAGCAGTTGATTCGTACCATCCTCGATGAGTATGCGATAAGCAGATTGCGGAACACGCAGTCGCCGCGATGACGCCCATTCTGTGGTGTTGCCCTCTCGTACCGTAAAGCGTAGATCTCGTTTGCGGGCTTCCGGCTCCGTAAGACCTGTCTTGCCAAGGGACGGGATAGTATATGCGATACTTGACAGACCCTGAAAATCTGTCGAATACCGGTTACTTTCTAAGATATTACGTCCAATGAGCTCACCCTCGTATATTGCCACCGGTGTGAGCGGTAAACCGCCGCCATCGGCAGAATCGCCGCCGGCATAAACGGCTGCGTTTGTGCGACTTTGCAGGTGCTCGTTTACGGAGATGCCAGCATCGCTGTACGATATACCGGCGATCTCTAGCTTCAGCCCGTTCAGAATCGGCTTTCTTCCGGCAGCGTGAATCACAAGATCGCAGTCCTCAACGCTATCTTTACCGGCGCTGTGCGTCCTAACTCGGAACCCGTTACCAGTTTTTTCGATTGCTGTAACTTGGGTGCTGAGGCGAACATCAACGCCGATCGAGCGCGTCACTTCTACGAGCCGGGACGCGAGATATTGATCGAATCCTGCTAAGACCGTGTCATGACGATGAAGAATGATCGGTCGCGCACCGGCGCGTGCGGCTATGTGCGCAAATTCAAACGCAATATATCCTCCGCCGACAAAGACGATACGCTCCGGAAGATCCGGAAGATCAAGAAAGTCCTCGCTCGTGCGGAGAAGCTCTTCGCCCGGGATATTGAGAGGCGCGGGAGCGGCTCCGGTGACAATGGCGATAAATCGAGCTTCAATTAAATCATCATTCACGCGCAATGTTCGATTGTCCGTGAATTCAGCGTGACCGTGGTACGTTGCGATCCCCGCGGCGCGAAAAGCAGACTCAAAGCTCGCTGGCACCGGTTCGGTGAAAGAACGCTTGAACTTAATCAATTCCGGCCAATCGATACCGCTGTCGACGCGATTGCCGTGCCCCTCCATTCGATGCGCCCAATCGCTCAACCGCGCGGCGTTGACGAGGACCTTTTTCGGGTCGCAGCCACGTAGCGCACAGGTGCCGCCAAAGGGTCGCTCATCGATGATCGCGACATTCCACCCTGCCTTTCGAACGGTAAACGCGGCGTCACGACCTGCGTGGCCGGTTCCAATAACGGCTAAGTCCACAGTTGCCCTCATGGCTTCTCCATTGCCCGTCAGAATTTGGTTTGGCCAACTTCGATGAGATAGCCGTCTGGGTCGCGCATGTAGCAACGGATATCGTGAACCTGCTCTGTCGGCTCCGTAAGGAATCGTGCACCGCGCGCCTTCCATTCTTGATAACACGCATGCACGTCCGCAACGCGAATATTCATAAAGCTATGAATTTCGTTAGGTGAGTTTAACGGTGTCAGCGTTACGTCTGGTTTATCGCTGGTTGGTCCACCGCCGACATCCAAAAGCAACCAACTATTGGCCAATTCGATGAGCGTGGGCGAACCTTCGCGTATGACGTTGCCGCCAATAACTTTGGTGTAGAAGTCCGTCGATCGCGGTATATTGGCGACCGTAAGATAATGCATGACCACAAAGCCTTCCTTAGGTGGCCACTCGTAGTGTTTTTGCGACACTTACGTTCTCCTAATATTTTTGGTTAGCAGCGGGCGTTAATACGGTAAGGCGATTCGGCGGGACATGCTTGCACTCTCTGAACCTTCCTACAATGGGAAGATACCTCCGCACGTCGTGCGCGTCTGCCGAGTCCTTGTTGGCAGAACGGTTGCGTTAGCGATCGAGGCCGTCCCTAAAGGCATGAACCTTCCCAAAGGTAACGGCGCGGTTTCTCTCAAGCGAGCAACGTTGACCGACCCAGTATAACGAAGCGCCTCAGCTGGCGCGCTTATATCGCACAGTTAACGGCCGTCGGCTCCATTATGAAAAGAAGCCCGCGTTTGCGGGCTTCTTTATTTAACTTGCGCGTTCGATTCTGGTCTCGTGAATGCAATTCGCCATATGGAACGCACCGTCCAATCGGGTGATTTCCAAAATGCGCCGCAAACTTGGATTGGGAACGGCGAGCATGACGTCTTGCGTGTCGCTCCGGGCCCTGCGGAAGGCTATCAATTCCGTAAGCGCCGAGCTGTCAAAATATCTGCACCCGCAAAAGTCGATCAGAACGCGCTCGGCGGAGGCATCCAACGATTGCAGTGCATCTGCAAATTGCGTTCGCGTATAGACGTCGAGTTCTCCGGAAACGACCAGAATGGGAAGCCCTTGGCGTATATCGCGCGTAAATGTCGGCACCATTGGATCGTACGTCCACGCGCGGCAGTAAACAAGCCGCCTTCTTGCATGGCATACCGGATGGAGGATTAGTGCCGATCCGACCCGTTACGCATCGCAAATGCGCGAGCGGCTTTGAGAAGAGGACCTTGGATTTCGCCGGGGCTGCCGTCGCGGAGCAGCATCACGGGCGTCGCGTCATTAAGGTGCGGGTTACTGCCATGGAACCACGCGCGCGCGACTTCGCCATCGTCCGGCGTTGTAATCATATTCGCAATCTGCAACGCGAAGCGCAGAACGTGCGGACGTTGCGGTACGCGGCCGTTCATCCATTGAGCGACCGCTCTCGTCTCGGTCACGCCGCCGATGGAAGCGACGGTCGTCGCGCCCAAAAGGTCGTTTAACTCGCGCACGACATCGCTGATGCTCATGGACATGGCGTGTTCGTGCGCTTCCAAGTCGCTCTGGAAAGCGCTCTCTTTCTCCAGCATCATCGCCATTTTACCACCGCCAATCCCACCCCAAACACCAAGGCGATTGCCGCGCGAGGCGGCACCTTACGAGCTGTACAATGGTGCCCTGGGGCAGAAAGGCGGCCGAACATGTCGGTAGCGCGGGTAACGGAGATCAGTTCCACATCGAACACGGGTTTTGAGGACGCGATAAAACAGGGACTCGAGCGTGCAGCAGAAACGCTGCGTGGCATATCAGGCGCATGGATCAAAGAGCAAAACGTGATGGTTGAAAACAATAAGATCAGCGCCTATCGCGTGAATATGCTCATTACGTTCATTCTCGAGGAATAAATGCAGAAACCGGTTTCGTTGGTCCCCACGCTCGCGGTGCAGCGCGCCACGGAGCGCGCCTGTTTCGATCACGGTTGGCTGAAGACGTGTCATTCTTTCAGCTTCGCCGAGTACTACGATCCGGACAACGTGCACTGGGGCGCGTTGCGCGTACTGAACGACGATATCGTCGCTCCGGGAGAAGGTTTTCCAATGCATCCGCACCGCGATATGGAGATCGTGACGTACGTCTTATCCGGTCAACTGGAGCACCGCGATTCGATGGGCAGCCACGGCATCGTCGGGCCAGGCGGAGCGCAATATATGAGCGCCGGTACCGGCGTGCGGCACTCAGAGTTCAATCATTCGAAAGCTGAACCGTTGCATTTTTTGCAGATGTGGGTGCTGCCGGGCCGGCTTGGAGCGCCGCCGGATTACGGTCAAGTGGAGTTTTCGGAAAACGATCGGCGCAACCGCTGGTTAACGATTGCAAGCGGCAGGCACAGCGTCGATGCGCCCGTGCACCTCACACAGGATGCCGCGTTTTTTGTAACGGAACTCGCCGGCGATCACCATTTGCGCCATACGTTCGATCCGGGGCGTCTCGGCTTTTTATTTGTTGCTGAAGGCGACGTTAAAGCGGAAGCATTGGATGAAGCCGATGCCGTCCTCGAAAAGGCCTCGCTTTCAAGCGGCGACGCGGTGCGCGCCGCAAATCTCGCGCGCTTGAGTGTGCGTGGCGACGGCGTGCTTGTCCTGTGGGACGTTCCGCGCATCGACGAGGAATGAAAGTCTATTTTCTCCGCCACGGGATCGCCGCAGATCGGGAGGAGTGGAAGGGAAACGATTTCGATCGTCCTCTGACGCGCGAAGGGCGCGAACGCATGCAACGTGAGGCAAAAACGATCGCGCGGCTCGATCTCGAGTTGGAGGCGATCGTTACAAGCCCGCTTGTGCGAGCGAAAGAGACTGCGGAGATCGCGGCAGAGCCGTTAAAAATGCGGCCCGAGGCGGATGAACGCCTCGGGCCCGACTTCGACGTACGGCGACTCGGTGAGATCCTTCGCGAACATGCGGGCGCCGATGCAATCGCGCTGGTCGGTCACGAGCCGAATATGAGCGAAACGATCGGCGAGATCGTCGGCGGCGCAAGAGTCGACTTGAAGAAAGGCGGCCTCGCTTGCGTTGAGATCGACGATGCGCGTGAAGTTACCGGGACGTTATTGTGGCTTATTCCACCTAAAATTCTAGCGCTTAGTGCTTGAAGATCAGGCCTAGGTTTATTGTCCGGCCTTCCGAGAAGTGATCGCCCTGTGCGTTTGCGAGCGTGATGTAGTAGCGATCGTTGAATACATTGCCCATGCGCAGCGTCACGGCCATATCTGGTGCAATGGCAAAGCCTTTCTCCGCGTCGAACACGATGTGCGGCGTGAATTTGCAGAAACCCGGCGTGTCGGGAGGACAGGCTGCAGATGAAAGCCCGCTGCCGTATTCACCATCAACGGCGAACCAGCCGCCGCTGCGATCGTTGACGATCACTCCGGAGGTTGCGCCCCAGCGCTGTTCGTGATCGGCGGGAGTCCAATCCGTTGGAGATCCAAAACACGGTGCGAGCAATTGCGTTTCGCAGCCTTTGTTTACGGAATAGGTGTGGTTCACCGAAACGTAAACGCGGCCGGCGCGGGCGAGCGGTAACTGATAGTACGCGGTTTGCGTTGCGATACGCCCGAGCTGGTAATTGATGTCTTGGTGCAGATTTGTGACGCCGACTTGCGTGTCGTCGATCAAATCCGTGGCATTCTTCTGCATGACGCGTAATCCCAGATCGCCCGTTCCAACGGGCAAGTGTCCGCCGATTTCGTAGTCGGAATCGCGCTGCGGCCTCAGATCGAATTGCGCGATCGACGGCTGGAGCGGCAAGTTCAGCAGCTGCGCTGCCACCGGCGAGACGTTTTGGAACGAAAACGGCGTGAAGAAGCGGCCGTAATACACGTAGACTGAAGCGCGGGGTCCGAAGAAATGAGTCAATTTCGCGCGAGGGCTGACTTGCGATGCGGCGTCTGCGAATTGCGAAGAGAAGAGCTGAAATGCATCCGCGCGCACGCCGTATGCCAGTTCATAAGAGGGCGCGAGTTTCCACGTATCTTGTAAGTAGACAGACTCGGTGTGGCCCACGTTTGCTGCGTTGTCGATTACCGTATACGGCGCGTTCGGCGTAGCCGGCGTAAAGATGGGCGCGAGAAAGTTTCCGGGCTGCAGCGTTATCGAATACAGCTTCGGCACGGTCGTGATGTCGTACGATGCGCCCGCGCCGAAGGTGTGGCGCGTGCCTTGCACACTCAGGTCCGTGTTGAATGCGACGTCGGTCGCCGTAGTTTTTCCGTTCAGCGAATAGCCGCACGTCGTCGGACCGAAATTCCCGGTAGCAACTGCGTTCGCACAGTCAGTAGGTGACCCGCCGTTGGAAAGATTTAACGTTTCGCCGAAGAGAAAATCGTTCTGCGGATCGCCGAAGTCTTGAATCTGCGAACGCTTGTATGACGGCCCGAAAGAAAGCGTGCCGTTCTTGCCGATCGCATGGCGATATTGCAGCGCGGCAAACGTGTCGTTCTGGATTTCGTTGTCGTCGGTAGTTGCCGGTTCACCGCTCGAGACGTAGTTCGGAAGTTGATATGTCTGTAGCGAGTGGCTGAGCGTAACATTCAGATAATCGGTGTTGTTGGTCGGCAGCGTAAAACGAAGGAACTGGTTCGTGCTGCTGCCTTGGTCGTGGGGCGAGTCGAAATCCGGCGGATCCAGCGCGCGATTGCTCCGCATGCCATCAAGGGCAACCACCAAATTTCCGCGGCCGACCGGCGTGTGATATTCGAACGTCGAGTTGAGATACGCGTACGAACCGCCTTCGACCGAGGTCGTGAACCCGGCAGGTTCGCCCGCGCCGGTGCGCGATCCGATGTTGACCACCGCGGCAAAACGGCCGCCGTATTCAGCCGGATACGCGCCTTCCAGGACGTCTACGAATGCTGCATTCGCCACATCGAATTCGCTGCCGAGCGTGCGATTGAGCTGCTGCGGCAACGCGACGCCGTCGACAAAGTAGTTGATGTCGCCGTGATCGCCGTTGATATGCACCACGCCGTTCGCGCCGCGCGCTGCGCCGGGAAGCTGCAGCAGCAAGTTCGGAAACGTCGTGGACGCAGGCGAATGCGCGAGCACGCTTTGATTGAGGACCAGGTCCGTGCCCGATCCGCGCACCGGCGGACGGGATCCACCTGCTACGGCGACTTCGGTGATTGTCTTGAGACGCTGCAAACGAAGTTCGACCGATGTGCCCGCTGAGGTCAGATCGACGGTCGTCGATGCATTTAACGGTCCCTTATTTGCGATCAGCCGGTATTCGCCGATAGCGAGCGTTGCGAACTGAAAGCGCCCGGCCGCGTCGGTGTGTGTAGACACCGCTACGTTTTGACCGCTTGCCTCAACCGTTGCATCCGCAACGGGCTGCGCGTCTTCGCCAAGCACAATGCCGGAGAGTACGAACACGTTGGCCGCGATCGCCGCTGCCGGAAATGAGCCGCCGAGAAAACCTGCGAGGACGACGCAACAAAGCATTTTCGCCCAAGTATTTGAGAACCGTTTGCAAATCATGATTTGCGAATGATTCGCATTTCCGATTGCTTCCCCTGCCGGACGGTCTCGCAGGGTACACTAGAACGTGACCCACGGCTTCCGGTTCCCGAACCGGCGCGAAGCCGGAAAAGCGCTCTCGCGTTCCTTGTCGGCGTACTTCGGACGGCCGGATGTTCTTGTCTTGGCGTTGCCACGCGGCGGAGTTCCCGTTGGCTATGAGATCGCCGCGGCATTGCACGTTCCACTAGACGTATTCACGGTTCGAAAACTCGGCGTGCCGGGCCAGCAAGAACTTGCTATGGGTGCGGTCGCATCGGGTGGAATTGCGCTTATCGACGCGCGCCTGATACAAGCGTTGCGTATCAGCGATGAAGACATTAGCGCGGTGGTAGAGCGCGAAACGGCCGAACTGCACCGGCGCGAGGAAACATATCGCGCCGGACGGCCGCCGCTAGACGTGCGCGGCAAGACGGTGCTTCTCGTGGATGACGGCATTGCAACCGGTGCTTCTATGCGCGCGGCTATCGAGGCGCTTCGATCGGAACAACCCAAAGCGATCGTCGTCGCGGTGCCTGTAGGCGCGCCGGACACGTGTCTTCATTTACGTAGAGTTGCCGACGACGTCGTCTGCGCGCTGATGCCGGACGATTTGGTCGCCGTCGGTGCGCATTACGAGGATTTTCAGCAGATCGACGATGACGAAGTTCGCGAACTCCTCGCAGAGGAGGACAGGCGTATGGCACGGTGGCGCGCAATCATGTGATGGATGGCCATTGCGCTCGACGAAGGAACGTCTCCACAGACGCTCACTCCGCCGCTCAAATGGGCCGGCGGTAAACGCTGGCTCGTTCCGCATTTACTGGACTATTGGAACGGCCACGAGCAGCGTAGACTCGTCGAGCCGTTCGTCGGCGGATTGGCCGTTACGCTTGGATTAGCGCCGAAGCGCGCGTTGCTCAACGATCTCAACCCACATTTGGTGAACTTTTACCGCTGGCTACAACGCGGTTTGAACGTTCGCGGATTGAGCATTACGCTCGCCAACGATCGCGCGGTGTACGCGCATAACCGCACGCGCTTCAACGAGCTCATCGCAGAAGGGAAAGCCGAGAGCGCGGAAGCCGCCGCGCTGTTTTACTATTTAAACCGCACGGGCTACAACGGCTTGTGCCGCTTCAACTCGCGCGGCTTTTTCAATGTGCCGTTCGGACGCTACAAAAATATTCCGTATCGCGAAGAATTCGGCGCATATCGCGACATTCTCGAACCGTACGAACTCACGCACGGCGACTTCGAACGCTTGCGCGTGCGTGCAACCGATTTTATTTACGCCGATCCGCCGTACGATGTCGAATTCACGTCGTATTCCGCCGGCGGTTTCGGCTGGGAAGATCAGGTGCGTTTAGCAACGTGGCTTGCGCAGCATCCGGGGCCCGTCGTCGCTTCAAATCAGGCGACGCCGCGAATTCTCAAGCTCTACCGGCGCTTAGGGTTTCGCGTGCGCGTGGTTCCCGCGCCGCGCCGAATCAGCTGTGACGGCAACCGTGACGATGCCGAAGAAATGATCGCCGTGAGGAACGTGTAGTGGGAATGCTCTTTCCGGGAAGTCTAGGCACCAAGACCGGCTCGACGCTGGAAGTAACCGTTGAAGCGGTCTTGCTCAACAACAGCTACGCCGTTCAAAAGCAAGTCGCCGTCGGCACCAAACCCGGCGGCGGCCGTCACAAAGCCGATATCGTTGCAATGCGCCCGAACGGTTCAAAGTTTTTGGTTTCTTTGAAATGGCAGCAAACCGCCGGCAGCGCGGAAGAGAAGATCCCGTTTGAAGTGATCAAACTGCTGCACACGCTGCGCGAGAATCCCGCGGTATATGACAAGGCGTACATCGTTATCGGCGGCGACGGCTTTAGCGCGGGATTGGTGGAGTTCTATCTCTCTCAAGAGTTTCGCTCGTATATCCGCGAGTCTGAGAAGATCGAGCTGCTCACGCTCAACGACGTCATTACACGGGCGAACAAGGGCGCACTCTAAAAAAGTATTACACCGCCGGCGGCGGCAGCGGACTCAACCGCAGGCCCGCCAGGCGCGGATCGAGGTACGGGAATATCGACGTTTGATCCGGGTCTTTGTGGTGCCGGTTCAGCCATTTTCGCGCTTCCGCAACATTGCCCGTCTCCGCAAGTGTAACCGCGATGCTTACAGCGCTCACCTGCGTGTTTTTAGTCGCATGAATGAACGGCGCAATCTCATGCAGCGCAGCCTCGCGCTCGCCGTGACGCGCCAGAATCGAAGCGCGAACTGCTCTCACGTCCGGTAACGCCGTTTTCTTTTGTTGCAGGGTACGCAGCTCCCGGAACGCTGCATTTGTATCTCCCGACGCTTCGTAGGCAAGTGCCAGATATAACCCGATCTGCGGATCGGTGCCGCCTTGGGCTAACGTTTCGCGGAACGCTTCCACCGCCGCTGCATAATGGTGCGCATAATAGCGCGACACGCCGAGCCAAAAGAGATCTTGGGGCACGGGGGGCTGGATCGCATTCGAGCGCGCGAGCTCGTCGGCGGCTTGCTCGAAGTGCCCATTCAATAACCAATACTCACCGAACCAGCGATGCGCTAGCGCGTTGCGCGGGTTGAGCGCGATAGCGCGTTCAAACTCCTCTTGCGGGCTCGCTCGCATGTCCCAGAAAATGATTTGCGCGTTCGACGCGTGCGCTTCGCTGGAATTCGGGTCGACCGCGATCGCACGCAGTGCGTTCATTCGCGCAAGCTTCAGATAGGGCGCGCGCTTCGCGCGCGGTGTCGAATCAGCCAGCAGCAAGTATGCGTCGGATAGACCCGCATATCCGAGGGAGCTGTGCGGAGCCAGTTTTACAACACGCAGAAACTGTTTGATGGCGCGTAATGCCGATTCGTGCGTTGGTGTGTTCCAAGACTGGCGCCCCAATTCGTAGGCTTTGAGCGCCGCGGTCGGAAGCAGTGCTTCCGAATTTGACGAGGCCGCGGAGTTCAAGCGCAGGTAGAAGGCGTACGAGAGCAGGGCGATAACTGCGATGGCCGCAGCGAGGGCAACACGAGCCGTTAGCGTACTACGCGGCTCCGCGGCCGAAACGGTGACCGGCTCGACGAACGCGTACCCGATTTGGGGAATCGTGCGAATCATCGTGTGTGCCGCGCGATCGTCCGAGAGTAAACGGCGCAGCATGTACACCGTTTGGGTGAGGTTGCCTTCCTCGACGATTTTTTCGCCCCAAATTCCTTCGTAGATGTCTTCCTTGGAAACCGGTTTGCCGGCTTCACGAAGCAACAACGCGAGCAGTTCCGATGCTTTGTTGGGAAGAGCAACAACGCGTCCGTCGCGTTTTAATACGCGCCGCTGCGCATCGAAGACGAAGTCGCCAAACCTGTACCGTAGTTCGCTCATGGCCGGTCCCTCTTTGAGGTACTTTTATAACGCTTGAGAGTGGTTCTTGAGGACTCTTGAGCGCGACTTTTTTTATGCTCGCGGCATGAGTGACATGGTCATGCCATTGACGGAGCATGACGTTCGGCGCCTACTTAGCAGCTTGCGGCGTCCGGAACTGGCGCTGCGCGACCCCATGGTCGCGCTCGTCTGCGAGCTTACAAACAGCCGGACACCCCACGAAGCAGTTCGCAAGCTCGTGGAGCGAGCGTTCCTAGGCCGCGGCAATATGGCGATGCGGCTCGCACGGCTGGTGGTGCGGTGCGATCTGGAGGGGAGTCTATCGCATGACGGCGTTGCCGCAGAACTTGGTTTGTCGCTTCGGCAGTTCTACCGTTACCGCGCTCGCGCGGTGCAAATGCTCGCAGTGGAAATTCGGCGTCTCATCACCGATGCAGAAGAATTAGACGAAGTCATTAGCGCGTTCGAACGGGTTCTCGCGCAGTTGAAAGAGCGTAGGCAAAAGTCCGCGCCGATACCGGCGCGGACTGTTTCTGCACTCCCGGAGGAACCATGCCAAGGAACTCCTCGAGTGGCGTCATTACATCACGCGCGCACGTTTGGTGCAACAACGATGGCATGAACATGTCAGCGCGTGACGACGCGTAACGAAAGGATGATGCAGATGATACGATGGCATTTGCTGCCGTCGATCGCCGCTCTTACGCTCGTTGCAATGCTGAGTCAGGTAACATGGGCACTGGCCGGCACAACCGGCGCTATTAGCGGTACGGTCACGGACAGCACCAACGGAAGACCCGTTGCAGATGCATCGGTAACGGCCGTCTCGCCTTCGCAGACGGCAACCGCGAAAACCGATGCTTCCGGACATTTTGGGTTTCTTACGCTCGCACCGGACACGTATACGGTTTCGGTAGATAAAAGCGGATATGCGCCTGCGAGCGTTTCCGGCGTAACCGTATTCGCCGATCAAATGCAAACGGTCGGGATATCGACGCAACCGCAGCTTAAAACGATCGCACGGATCACGTCGCGCGCGGCTGGAAACCTCGTGAAACCCGGCACAACGTCGGATGTATACTCGGTAAACGCGGCAACGCAATATACCGTGCAAGGTTTCGGAGGCGGACATAACCTCGACAGCGCGTACTCCGCGATCTACGCTCAGCCGGGCGTGCAAGGATACATCGGCAACTCCGGTTTCGGCCAAGTCTTTTACATTCGCGGATCGCACTACAGCCAAGTGGGATACGAGTACGACGGCATTCCCGTCAACCGCGCGTTCGACAACTACAATGCGAATTCGCTCTCGAGCTTCGGGAGCCAAGAAACTGAAGTCTACACAGGCGGTTCGCCTGCGGGCGGCTCGTCCGCAACACTGGCCGGCTACATTAACCAGGTGATTAAAACCGGAACGTATCCGGGGTTTGGTTCGCTGCTTGGCGGACTCGGTGTACCGGCGTTCTACCACAAATTCTCCGCAGAAGCCGGCGGCGCATCTCCGAACCGCCTGTTTTCATACTACGTAGGCGTATCGGGGGCAAACCAAGATCAGCG
>CAZHGH010000013.1:0-12582 GCA_964531205.1 uncultured bacterium | reverse complement strand
CCCGTTACAACGCAAGACCGTGAAAATGTCGCAAACGTACACTTTGGTATTCCGCACAAGTTCGATAGCGGACGCGACGACGTTCAACTGCTGTTCTACAACTTCGCCTATCATTCGATCTATGAGGACAGCATCAATGATAATGGCGGACTCGCGTCCTTCAATAACGCGTTCACCGGATGGGGTGGTCCCGGCGGATTTGCGGCAACGTTGTTCGGCGTCACGTCGTACCCGGGCCAGGGTGGTGCGTTCGATAATTTGTGCGCGTATGAAGCTGCAATCGTCGCCGGCTGCGCGACGAGCGGAGCTTCGCCCCTTCCGTACTTCGACACGTTTGCACTTCCCGCAGGAACGCAGTTCGGACAGCCGGCGACCGGCGTTGCGACCGTAAACTACTTTCAACCGAGCTCGCCACAAAATCGTCAGGCTAACGCCGGCATCCCGACGAATTTGCGAGACGCGCTGTGGAATGACGGCAGCGTCGTCAAACTGCAGTACCAGAAAAACCTAGGCACTAACGCCTACATTCGCGCGTTCGGGTACACGTTCTACTCGGATTGGTTGCAGTCGTCCGCGAACGGTGCGGCAACGTACGGTTCATTCATCGTCCCCGGTGAGGTCGGCTTTGGCTATCCCTCACCAAATTATGAGTTGAACACCCACACTAGGGGTGTCCAAATTCAGTTCGCTGATCAGTTTAATCCGAAGAATCTGTTTAGGTTCACCGGAAATTATACGACTGCGACGATCTTGCGCGACAACAACCAGTACTACGCTCAACCCTTCGTCGTGTCGAATTATTTGGGCAGCGACGGGAACTGCTACAACTTCACGACGGGCGCGTTGGCGTCGTGTCTGACGCACTCGTCGCAAGGCACGTACAACGACCTCACGCCGGGCACGGCGCCGGCGGGATCGCCGGCGGCGCTTGCCGGAGCGCAGTGGATCGTGACGCGTCCGGGGGGATTCGGTCCGCTCAACACCGTGAAACCGAAATTCGCGTCCGTCGCGTTAGAGGACGAATTCAAGCCGACCGATCGGTGGGATCTCAACTTCGGGGCGCGCGGCGAATATTACGAATACGACTTCGCAGATCTGGATAATCCGGAGTTTGGATTCTGGTTTAAACAAGCGGCAAACGCGTATTGCTACGACCCCGATACGAAACAGCCGCTCGTGCCTCCGCCGGCTCCAGGTGCGGCGCCATCGCAGAATCCCAGCGTCAATCCGAACCTGCTGCCGGGTGAGCAGCCTGGACTCTGTTACGATGCGACGGGTTCACCACTCTTGAACGCAGCGGGCCATCAACTACGCCATCCCAACGGCCAAGACGGATCGCTGTTGTTCACCAACGTTGGCCCGTTGACGACGACGAAGACGCTTTGGTCGCCGCGCATCGGTGGAACGTACTCGATGAGTCCGGATACCGTGGTGCGTTTCACGTACGGACGTTACACGCAGCCGACCGAAACGGCATTCGAGCAATACGGCAACCTCTCCGGATACGGAGCCGCAACGTTCGATTTCGCGCATTTCTTCGGCTTGGGATTCCTCACGCCTGTGCACGACAACCCTGTGCAAGTCTCCAACAACTACGATCTCTCGTTGGAGCATCATCTCAAAGGGACGGACATGACGTTCAAAGTCACGCCGTTCTACCGGTACACGACGAACCAACTTGTGACGGTACCGCTGGGTGGAACGTTTGCCTCCGGCATTAATGCGGGAACGCAGCGTACGTACGGCGTCGAATTCGCATTCCAAAAAGGCGATCCGAACCGTGACGGTCTCTCGGGACAGCTCTCGTACACGTACACGAATGCGCAAATCAAGTATTCGACGCTGGCGAACGGCGTGAACTCGATCGACATCCTGAACAACAACATCATCGCATACAATCAGCTGACGAACTTCTGCAAAACGCATTCAACAGATGCGCGCTGCGGGAACCTGTCGGCAGCCGGTGTCGCCAACATTGCTCCCTGCTACGATCCGACGACGCCGTCGGTGTTGAATCCGGCTTCGAGCGCACCGTCCGATTGCAGTAAACCGACGGATGTTACGAATCCGTACTTCAACGCGCCGGTGCAAGGGCTGTTGGATCGCAACGGCTGGTATCCGGTTTATACGAACCAGCCGCCGGGCAATACGTTCGATCAGTCAGGTCCGTCCGCACTATCGCCGAACGTCTTTGCAGGGTGGCTGAGCTATAAGCACAGCCGCGTGATATTGGCGATATCGGCGCAGCTGCTCCAAGGCGCGCAATACGGCTCGCCGACATCGATCATCGGACTCGATCCGCGTGCTTGCGGGCAGAATCAACTCGCGGCCGGGGTCGAACCGGCAGGCTCGCAATTTGCGCAAAATGCGGACTACCAGTCCTGTGCGCTTTCGCCGTTCGCAACGTCCGGATACTTGGCAATCCCCAATCCGTATACGGGCTCGTTCGACGGCGTCGGACAGTACCGGGAACCGTGGCAGTTCAATCTGAGCTTCCAAGCGGCTTACGACATCTCGCCGAAAATTCGCGCAACCGCGACGCTGGCGAATGTCGTGAATACATGCTTCGGCGGCTCAAGCACGCCATGGTCGAAAGTCTGGGGCCCGAACCAATATGTCTGCGGCTACAGCGACAACTACGCGTCCAATCCGTTTGGAATTGGTTCGTTCATCGGCACGCAGCCGGGTGCAAGTTGGTTCTACGGAGCTTCAGGACGAGACCCGGTAAACGGCACCGCGGGGTATTCGAAGATCTTCGATTATCCGTACGTTCCGCTTACGGGAGCAAATCCGTTCCAGGCATATTTCCAACTGCAGATTAGACTCTGAACACATTCAGCCGAAGGCATCGGTGACGGGAGATGCCTGCGATTCATCGCAGGCATCTCCCGGGTACATAGCATCGGTGCCCTGGCCGATGTATCAATACTACGCCAACCACAACGCGGTGTTTCCGCAACCGCGCATAGCCGCTTCGTGGTCGCGGCGCCTGGGCGGAAAGATCAACGGCGGCCTCGCATTTTACCGTAACGCGCTCTTCGTCGAATCGTTCGATCGACGCGTCACCGCACTCGATATGCGCACGGGCGCGACCCTCTGGAGCACGGCCGTAAATGGCGTCGTTATGACGACGCCCGTTATCGCCAAAGGCATCGTCGTCGTCGGCACGGGAACGAGTCAAGAACTTATCGAGTCCGCTTCACGCGTTGTATGGGGCCGTGCACAAGGCGACTCCATCGTCGCGTTGAGCGCCGCCGGCGGACGTGTGTTGTGGACGTATCGCACGATAGGCGAAGATATGCCGAGCCCGGCATTGGTGCGCGTTCGCGGTGAAGATGCAATCGTTTTTGCGAACGGCGACAACCACGTGCGCGTGCTACGCCTGCGCGACGGGAAGTTGATGTGGCAGCGCGCGGTCAACGGCATCGCGACGATGAGTTCCGCCGCTGTTTCAAACAGCTATGCGTATGTCGTTATCGGCGGAACAGCGTATTCGAAGAGCGGCGACAGCTTGGTGAAGATCGATCCGGAAAACCACCGCATTGTTTGGCGGGCACCGTACGGGAACGCCGACTGTTCGCCGACGGTCGCATATGGACGTGTGTTTGTGGAGGGTTCTTCGTCCACCGCAAGCCGTCCGAGCACGAGTAATGCATTTAACGATGTCGTTGCCGTAGATGAAGCAACCGGCAAACTGCGGTGGCGGTGGTATTCGGACTACGGAACATTTACGAGCACGGGTTCGGACGAAGAGGGTATTGCGGGATTGGCTGCGGACGGCGCACTCTATCAGGCGATTCCCGCGACGAACGAATTCGTTGCGTTCGATGCCTTAAGCGGACGCGTACGCTGGCGCCTGCACACTGACGCCGCCGTCAAAATGAGCGCCGTGGAACGCAACGGGCGGCTCTATTTCGGCGACACCGGACATACGTTTTACACCGTGAACGCGCGAACCGGAAAAATAGAAGAACGCCGGTGGTTTCCGTCGTTCTTCAGTGTTTCGTCGCCGGTAATCGCCGGCGATACGCTCTACGTCGCCAACGATCAGGTGGTACGCGCCATCCCGCTGGGCACGAAGTGAAGCGCTAAACCGTCAATGCAGTAACGCAGACCCGTCGGTGCCGGGCCGTCAGTGAAGACGTGCCCGAGATGCCCGGCGCAACGTTTGCAGTGCACCTCCGTCCGGGGTTCGATCAATTCGTAATCGGCGCGCGTTTCAATGGCGTTCGGAAGGGGTCTATAGAAACTCGGCCAGCCGTCTCCGCTGTCGTATTTGGTCTTCGATGAAAAGAGGGCGAGTCCGCAGCCGGCGCAATAATACGTTCCGGCGCGATGTTCCGCTAAGAGCGGACTGCTGTTTGCCGGCTCCGTCCCGTTTTGGCGCAAAATCTGGTAACGGTCCGGACCGAGAATTTTTCGCCATTCCGCATCGGAATGCGTGACGCGATCGTTACGATTCGCACCAAAGAGCGCGAGCGCGCCTAGTGCGGCGAAGCCGGCAAGCAGTTGCGAACGAGTCAGATCTCTTGTACTCATGCAGTTTACGAACGCCCACCGGCCGCCCTTGGATTTATCGCTGCCAGAATTGCAGACCCATCGGTAGGGCAGCCGGGGCGAGCGGATCGAGATCGTACCCCGACATGTTCGCCGGCACAACAGCGCCTAAGCGGTTCGAGTAAAGGTAGATGACGGGAAGATCGCGGCTTGCCAGCTCCTGATACCGGTCGAGCGCGATGCGTGCCGCTTCGGGAGTTGACGCGGTGCGCGCGTCCAGAATGGCCTTGTCGATCTGCGGGTTGCTATAAAATCCGAGGTTGTAGCCGCCGTTTGCACGCGTCTGCGTAGAGTAATACCACTTGTAGTCGTCAGGATACGGATCCAGGATGATGCCGCGCAGCGCGAGTTGGAAGCGGCTGTTATGCAGATCGACGAAGAACGTCTGCAATTCTTCGTTTTGCAGCACGCAGTCGATGCCGACGCTCTTTAGATTCGCCTGAATGAGCTCGGCGATATTGCTGGCAACCGCATCGGTTGCGCCGCCGGTCTTCAACGTGATGCGCAGCGCTTTGCCGTCTTTGGTGCGCACGCCGTTGTGGACGTGCCAGCCTGCTGCGTCGAGGAGCGCGCGCGCCTTCGCCGGATTGTATTCGTATTTCGTAACGTTGCGGTTGTAATACGGCGAGAAACTTGGAATCGGTCCGTTGAGAACGTCGGCTTGCCCGCTCATCAGCGCGCTGATGATGAACTTACGGTCGATCGCGTACATCATGGCCTGTTTGATTCGCGAGTCGCTCATCCACCGGATCTCCGGATCGTGGTAGTTAGGCAAAAGCAGAAACGTCACGTTCCAAGGCCAATTGATGAACTTGTGATTGCCGCGCAGGCGATCGTGAACGCGCCAGAGCTGCGGGGGGATGTCGGTCACGTCCACTTCACCGGCGTCGACCGCCGCATAGAGCGAGTCTTGCTGCGGATAGACCCGGAACGCGATTTGCTGCATTTTCGCAGGCGATCCCCAATACAGCGGATTGCGTTTGAGAATCAGATACGAATCCGAGACGTTGCGCTCGATAACAAACGGTCCGCTGACGATCGGATGCTGGTTGAAATCCGCGTCGGTATTGACGAATTTCGCTTCGGCTTCCGACATCGGCGGATAGCGGTGCAGAATGTGTTCCGGAACGGGATACGTCGAACCTAAAGCGTTTTCCAAGAAAGGCGGCGAGGGTTGCGCGATCGTTACTTCGACCGTGTATGCGTCGAGCTCGCGCACCGAACGCATTAAGCCGAACTCGCTGCTATTGCCTTCAATGAGCAGTGGATTATTACCGAGCTCGATCGAGAAAGCGACGTCCTTTGCCGTAAGCGGATGTCCGTCCGACCAATGCGCATTCCGGCGCAAATGCAAGACGTAGCGCTTTCCGCCGTTGGTGATGTCGACTTTGTACGCTAAGCTCGTTTGCCACCGCGGCAGCAGATTCGGTCCGATATCGATGAGCGGCGAATAGATGACGTCGTTGACCATCCGCGATGCGGAGCCGACATAGACCAGCGGGTTAAATGAATCGGGTCCATTTATCCAGGCGGCGACGATCATGTTTCGATTACGCGTCTCTGAGGCGCGCGCATCACAGCCGGCGAGCACGAGCGCGCAGGCGAACAGAGCGAACAATAAACGCATCACGATCCCACCACGGCCTTCTCGCCGCGCTCGCGCAGCCAATCGCCCAGGAAGTTGAACGCCGTCACGCTGATGAGAATCGCAAAGCCCGGCGGCAGAATGAGCCACCAGGCTTGTGCAAAGATGTCGCTCTGTGCGTGAGAGAGCAAGTTGCCCCACGACGGCGCCGGTGCTTGTACGCCGATGCCAAGGTACGAAAGCGCGGTCTCTGCAAGCATCGCACTCGCGATCATAAACGTCGTCGTCGTAATAATCGTGCCACCCGCATTTGGAACGACGTGGCCGAAGATGATACGGCGATCGCTTGCGCCGATCGATCGTGCCGCCTCAACGTAAAGGCGCTCTTTCAGTGAAAGCACCTCGCCGCGAACCAAACGAGCCGGTCCAAGCCAGGACGTCGCGCCGATGACCAGCATGAGCGTGAGAATATTTCCATGGAACATCGCCGCCAGAAACAGCAGTAAAAACAGCGTCGGAATACTCAAAAATACGTCGATGACGCGCATCAGCACGAGATCGACCCAGCCCCCGTAATATCCCGAAACCGCACCGTACACCGTGCCGATAAACATCGCGACAAGTGCCGCGATTGCGCCGACGGAAAGCGTAATACGGCCTCCGACGAGCAACCGCGCAAGTTCGTCGCGACCGAGGCTGTCGGTGCCGAGAACGTGCAAAGCCGTGGGTGACGCGTAGGCGTGTGCGACGTCGGTGGCGTTTGCATCGACGTGCAATAGCGCAGGCCCCGCAATGCACGCGAGCGCAACGAGGACCACCCAAACAAGGCTCGCAACGGCAATGCCGCTCATGCGCGCGCCACGGCGGCGTGGCGGCGCCGGCGCTTCGTCTACTTGAAGAACGATCGCCGCTTCAGTCATATCGGACTCGCGGATCCACCGCGCCATATAAAACGTCGGCGAGCAAATTTCCAAGGATCACCAGCACTGCCGTAATCAACGTCATTCCGAGCAGCGTCGCATAGTCCCGATCGATTGCGGATTGCCAAAAGAGTTGCCCCATTCCGGGATACGCGAAGATTTGCTCGGTGATAACCGCACCGCCGAAGAGTGCGGGTACCGTTCCGCCGAGCAGCGTGATAAACGGTATCAACGCGTTGCGCAATGTGTGGCGAAAGAGCACGGTACGGGTATTCAGCCCTTTCGCAATCGCCGTGCGCGTATAATCTTCGCGCAGCTGATCTACCATGCTGCCGCGAATGTATCGGCTCCATCCCGCCATCGAAACGATCGCGAGGGTGGCCGCAGGCAGAACCAAATGCGCGAACCGCGATGGCCAATCGAAGGCCGTCGTATCGATCGTTTGTAATCCGCCGACCGGAAGCCATCGCAGCGTCACCGCAAAAACGGCGATCAAGATAGTACCGAACCAAAACGTCGGCATCGACCACGAGACAAAGACGAAAACGCTGGCAACGCGATCGAACGCAGTGTTGCGCCGGTAGGCTTGATACACGCCCAATGGAATCGCGAATACCAGCGAAACCAGCAATGCCGAGCCCATCAGCAGCATCGTCTGCGGCAAGCGCTGTCCGATGAGCTGAAGCACCGGCGCTTGGCGGATGTAGGAAAAGCCCAGATCGCCATGCAGCAACGCACCGGCCCATACACCGTACTGCACGTACAGCGGCCGATCGAATCCCAGTTCGTGCGTGATCCTCGCAATTTGCGCGGGCGTGGCTTTTTCGCCCGCGAGCGCGAGCGCCGGTCCACCCGGCGCTATGTGTATCAGACAGAACGTGAGCAGTGTTACGCCGATGAGCGTAGGAATCGCCAGCAGCAGCCGGCGCAGGATGAACGTGGTCACGTATTACCAGGTGTAGTGTTCGAGCGCATCCCATTGGTACGGCTGCGTGCCGTCCCAGGCAAAGAAGATTTCACCGATTGCCCCGAGCTGTTTGCTGATTTCCAGCGAAGCGGTGATTTCATCCGCCGGCGGATTTCCCGTACGCCCTTCAGCCGTTGTTTGTCCGCCGATGCTTACCGGCAACTTACGGCCGGATAAGTACAGCAACCGATCGTACGAGCCTTTGAGCAGCACTTTGACTTGATCCGGCGTCGTTGGGTTGCGACGCATCATCCGCCAGTACGACATCGGTTGCAGGACAGAGACGAAACGCGCGATTTGCGGATACGGATACTTGTTATTGTCGAGATGCTCGAGATACGGATCCTCGACGTTGGCGGCGATTAAATAGTGCGGTCCCATCGCTTGGCGCAAATACTGCAGGTACATCCAGAGTGCGTTGAGGCCTTCCGGGGCGCCCCCCATAAATTCGTCGCCTCGTTCGACGTCGATCGCAACACCGGTGAGCGGCGTCCCTTTCGCCGTGCGATAGTACGCTGTCCGTACGCTGGCTTGAATATCTTCAAATGTTACATCGCGTGGAACGGTCCAGCCGATCGTGCCGATGCCGTGTGCCGCCAATCCGTCGATAATTGCATCGATCGTCGGTTTGGCTTCCGGCGTGATCTCCCAGTAGGCGCCGTATGCGGTGCGCAGTTCGACGTAATGCAAACCTGCCCGCACGGCTTGATCCACGATTGCTTGCGGATTCAGATGTTTGTAATAAATCGTATCGAGCGGATTCGACGTGAAATACAACCACATCGCTTTGCCTTCAGCATTTGCGATGCTCGTAGCCGGCGGTTGCGGGAGCGCCGCCACTGGAGACAAGCGCACGGGCTCATGTCCGCTGCGGTAGACGATGTAGCGGTACGTTGCGCCTGGACGTACGTTCGTGTCGCGATACGTCGAGCTCGGTCCCGCGATAATGGCGACGGTCTTACGCATGCCCGCGCTATCGACGCGCACTATTCGCGCGAGCTTGCGCTCTTGCGGAAACCAACCGATTTGGATCGCGCGCGGGCCGAGCGGTTGTGCCACTACGCGCGCACCTCGCCACGTACGAGTATCGGTGCGTACCGTTATCGCGGGCAGATTCGGCTGTGTCGAGTGGACGGTCATCGTAAGCACGCCGTTGTGAGTGCTCTTGAGAATCGCCGCGGGTTGCCCGTAGCGCAGCCTGGTTTGCCACTGCAGGTAACCGTCCCGCGAACTCCAGTCGACGTTTCCGCCCGCCATGACTCTCGTCGGTTGACCTTGCGCGTCGAAAAACTTCGTCACCACAAGCCAACGCGCGTTGCCATCGGGATCGAAGCCGAGCGGCCGCGACGCCACCGTCATTCTGACCGCCGGCTTACCGAAATAGACCGGGCCCGTGGGTGACGGCGTGGGCGCCGGTAAAGGCGACGGAGTCGGCGACGGCGCGAGCTGCGCAAGCAGCGCCGTTACTAAAAGCGGAAGCGCAAAGTTCATGCGGTGTTCTTCGACAAAAACGAGGGCGATGCTTTCGCACCGCCCTGCGGCAACGTGGCAAATTTCCGTCACTGACGAATTGTGACGAAGATTTCAAGCGATCGTGGGGTCTGGCTATCGGGAACGAAGTTGTACCCTGTAAGCGGAAGTACGCCGGGTGCAAATTGTTCGCCGCCAAAGAACAGGCCGTTGTTGAAGCCGCCGCCCGCGCATTCCGGATGCGCAGTCAACGAAGCGAGGTAGCAGAAGTTCTTCGTCGGAATTGGGAATGTGAGAATGTTATTGAGGTTTTGCGCTAAGAGTCCGACCGTTACGCGATGACCGTCGTCGTGTCTTACGACATCGTATGAAATGGAAAGCTGCGTCCACCAAAAGCCGGGACCTTGATGCGGCGCGAGATCGCAGACCTGAGGGGCGGTGCATGGTGGAGCGCCCTTAGGCGCTGTGCCCCACGTGGTAGGTGCATCGCCGCCGAAGACGTTGTACCATGCGCAGCACTGCCACAAAACGTATGGATCAATTCGTAAGCGATCGCGTTTGATGTCCGCCGTGAGCGCCATGCTCACAGGCGGGTTGCCGGCCGGGTGATACAACGTGTGATTCAGTAGAAATGTTGAGAGATTGGAAAAGTTCGTCACTGCCGTCGTGAGTGTCTGCGACGAAGACCATGAATTCAGGTATGTTCCGGAGAGGAACCACGAGAACGCATTTGTGCCTGTCTCAAGGTGATTCAAACCGAATTCCACGCCGAAGTTCTTGTTCTCGCCGTTGGTCTTAAGAAGTGTTGGTCCGCTTGTCTTTACCACTCCGTTGACGATCGTGAAGTTCTTGTAGAACGAAAGCGTATTGCGTGCTTCGTGATAATATGGCGTTACGCGAAGCGAGGTGCGCCCGTCCGGAAGCTGGTACTCCATGGAGAAATCAGCGTTGTTGTCGATTTCAGGGAAGATCGTTGACGTGCGCGGGTCGTACGGATTTTCGATACGGAAGCTATAGGTATCAGTTCCATTCGGTGAGTTGTTGAACATATATGCAGCCGGAACAAAAGCCGACGTAATGGTGTACGAACCGCGAACGACCAAATTTGGGTTGAACGCGTACGAGAACGAAAAACGCGGATCCCAAGCCGACTGACCGTATGACCCCCCGGTGACTCCCGGGAAGCCGTTAATGAGCGGCAGCGTTTGCTTTACTGGAATTCGGTAATCTTCGTGCTCGTAACGCACCGACGGTTCGATCGTCAATTTTTTAAAGTTCTGACGCGCGCCGACGTAGCCCGCCGGCAATGCAAGCGGATAATCGACGAGCAGCGTATTGAACGGCCAGGATCCATCGGCGTTAAACGCCGAGCCGAACGGATTGTACTCGCCTTCACGATCATAGTACGCCTGCATGTCACGGTCCCATTCGTATGAGAGGCCTCCGTAGATTTGCGTGCTCTCGGTTGGTGTATACGTCAGATCGTACGAACCAAGCCAGATATTCGAACGGCGATCGCCGTAAAAATCTTCCGCTCCTAAATCCAAGCCGCCGCCCAGTGCAGGTGTTCCGGGTGTCAGGATGAGTTGGCCTGTTGGATTAAACGGCTGCGTGCTGTAGAATCCGGTCGCGCCGAACGGACCGTTCGTATTATTAAACGCGTTGCCCCAATTCGGCGTGTCGTAGGGCTGCTCGAAGATGTACTGATTGAAGTTCTCTACCGCGCGGAAGACGCCGAAAAGCTTATCGTTGAACGAGTGACTCCATTGAAGCTTTCCAATGCCGGAGTAATGGTGATAAACATCGGCATGGTATGGATCGACGGGAACAAACTGGAGTCCCGTAGGTGTCCCCGTTGGGGTCCCGTCCGCCGTGCACGGCGTGCCACTGACTGACGTACCTGGACTCGTGACCGTATAGTTTGGGCCGACAACGACGCCGCTACATGGGACGATCTGCATCGGCTGATACGGACCGTACAAGAGATAATCGAACGCGAAGCGCCCGTATCCGTTTTGAACAAGGAACTGAATGTCATCACGGCTGCTTGTGCGATAGTGAAAGTTTCCGATAATGTCTCGTGTATAGACATCCGGCGCAAAAAGATCATCTCCACCGAGCGTAAAGTATGGGAAGGTGTAGTTGCTCCAGAGAGAATTATGCGAGTTTACGCCGTCATAACCCGCATAGTATGTAAACTTGCCGTCCGGAGTACCGCCTCCGACTTCGACAGTCAAAGCGTGATTGTAGTATGGTGTCGTCGCACCGAATGACACGTCGGAAAATCCCGGGTACGTACCTGTTTTGATCGTGCTATTAATAATGCCGGAAGCCGCGTGACCGTAACGTGCATTGTAGCCGCCGGTATAGAATTCGACGCTGTTCACGCCGAGATTCGAGAGGTTCGTGGTAAATAACCCCGTGAGCCGGTCATTGATCGGCACACCATCGAGTTCATATGCCGTACCGGTTGCATTCCCACCGCGAATGCGCGGAACGCCGCCGGCCCCGAGCACTGTTACACCCGGAACGCTCTGCACGTATTGGTAGAGCGTCTTATGCAGGTTGTCATTTCCTTGGGCCGCCTGTAATTGTGCCGAAGAGAGATTGTAGACGTCCGCAGTTTGACCGGGTTGAACCAAGTTCGCCGCCGGACGAGCGCGTACGGTCGCGATCGTTCGCAGAGACGGCGACATTGCCGTATCGATCCGGTACGTTTGATCCGCGTAGACCACAACGCCGGTTACCGGCGCCGCGGAATAGTTCGCATGCTGAAACGAAACGATGTAAGTGTCCGGCAGAAGATTTGGGATGTTGTAAAATCCTCTGCTGTCTGTCGTGGACGTACCGGTTCCGGAAGGCGAAGCTGCTGTGACACGCACATCGGCGAGCGGCTTTCCTGAAGCAGAATCGGTAACGGTGCCTGCAATTACACCGGTGGTTCCGGCCAGAGCCTGTGATGCCGAGCAAATGCTCAGTACCACGGTCAGCAAGAGAGCTAACAAATGCCAGCAAGACAGTCTGAGTTGCATGTTTGTGCTCCAACTCTAAGGCCGCCCTGGCGTTGCCCTGAAGCATCCCGC
>CAZHGH010000012.1:36882-50461 GCA_964531205.1 uncultured bacterium | reverse complement strand
CGGAGAGGGAGGGATTCGAACCCTCGGACGGTTTTTGACCGTCGGTCATTTAGCAAACGACTGGTTTCAGCCACTCACCCACCTCTCCGTGGCGCCGCGGACCACTATACCACAGAGACGCGAAACGCACCTAGCACCGGTCTGTTAACTTGCAGGCGCGTGGGGCGCCGTCGGCGGCGGCTCATCCACGATCTCGGGAACTATCACCGGCTCTTTGCGGCGCGGCGCGCGCCAGAGAAGCGCGTCGACGCCGGCAACTCGCCCTGCGGGGACGACAAGCATCATAAATGAGAGCATGAACGCCGCGGCGTCCAGGCTTCCAATGGTCTCCCACGATCCGAGTGCGCCCTTCGCCGCCATGTAGTTGAGCGTCAAGAAGCACCCGACTAAGCCTCCGAAGCGCGTAAAGATTCCCAGCAGCAAGCTGCAACCGACAAGCACTTCACCAAGGCGAGTGAGCTCCGCGAAGAGCGCGATATTCGGCACGACGACGTTCGCGAGAAAGTCGTGATAGAAACCGGTTTGCGAAGTCACCGCTTTTTGCAGCATCTGCGCGATCACTCCGTTGGGAGGCATGAACATCGGTGCATTCGTGAATTTCGGAATTCCGTGCGAAAGCCAGAATAGGCCCGCATAAATTCGCAGTACCGTGAACCAGCCGGCATACGTCCAATGAGACGGCATCCTCATGCGATCGCTTCTCCCTTTCCTTGGCGCTGTGCAACCGCGCAAATCGCCTGAGCGATCTGGGCGGCGGCATCCGGTTTGCGTAACGATTCCATAGCGGCGCGCATCTGCGCGAGTTTGACGGGCGATGCAAGAAGTGTTTGCACCGTTTTCGTAAGATCTCGTTCGTTTTTCGCACGAACTGCAGCACGGCGCTGCACAAGGTAGCGCGTATTCCGTTCTTCTTGGCCCGGCAACGGTTTAAACAGCACCATCGGGAGTTCCGCGGCCAGTGCCTCTGAGGACGTTAGGCCACCGGGCTTTGTGATGAGCAAATCGCTGGCGTGCATGTAGTCGTGCACGTTGTTTACGAACCGCTCGACGCGCAACGGATGGTGAATGCGGTGCGCGTATTCCAGAACGCGCTGCTCGGAACGTTTGCTGCGTCCCACAATCGCGACCGCGCACAAGGGCTCCGAAACAGCATCGAGCGCGCGCATCATCGTCTCGAGCGGTCCGATGCCCAATCCGCCGCCCATCATGAGAACGACGCGCCTATCCAAAGGTAAGCCGAGCCGCGTTCGAAGCGCCTCGCGGTCGTCCGCGGTTTCTCCGAACGACGCTTTAATTGGAATGCCCGAGACGACGATGCGATTGGGCGCAACGCCGCGCGTCACGAGCGCCGCACGCATCTCCTCAGTGGCCACGGCGTATCCATCGATATTTTTGTGGATCCAAAAGGCGTGCACGGCGAAGTCCGTCACGACGCCGAACACCGGCGGCGCATCCGCAAATTGTTTTTTGTATTCGGCCATGACGCCGCACGGAAAGGCGTGCGTGCAGATTACGACATCAGGACGCTCTTCTTGCATCAACCGCCGCAAATTGCCGGCGGTAAACTGGTGCACCCATGCGCGAAACGGGCCGACTTGCGTCGCACGCTCCGCGCGATCGTAGAGGAAGCGGTACATTTGCGGAATGGTTTTGACCATTCGCAAGTATCCATCCGAGACGACGCGAGAGACAACTGAAGCCGCGTACTTGTACGAATCGACGACCATGGCTTCGAAGTGCGGCTCGATTTCCTCGAGCGCCCCGCGCAATGCGTGAGCAGCGGACGTGTGTCCGACGCCGACGTTCGCCGAAAGAAAGAGCGCGCGAATTACTCGGCGGCTCCCTCACCGCCCGACTCCTCCGCCAGCACGAAGAAGTCGTCTAAAATTTCCTGCGCGAGATCGTCGTCTTCAAGCAGATTGCCCTTTGCATCCGTGACGACAAATTCGTCCTCTTGTTCGCAATAGAGTACCGCGTAGGTGTTGTTTTCCTCGTCTTCGACCAAGCCGACGACTTCGAATTCGAGTTGTTTATCGTCGGTCGTTTGAATGACCAGTACGTCGCGCAGCTCGAGCGCTTGCGGCTGTCCTTCGCCGTTATTCGACATGAGGCTCTCCTACTTCAGATATTTTGCGACGTTTGCGTTCTGCTCTGCGAGCGTTCTCGCAAACGCGTGGTGGCCGTTTCCTTTGTAGACGTAATAGAGATACGGCGAGGGTTTTGGATTGAATGCGGCTTGGAGCGACGGTCCGCCGGGATTCGCAATGGGCGTCGGCGGCAAACCTTGGTGCAGATACGTGTTGTACGGCGAATTGGTCCGCAGGTCCCCGTACGTGATCACGCTGTGATGCTCCGGAAGTGCATATTCGATGGACGCGTCCACCTCCAGCGGCATCCCCAGCCGCAGCCGGTTGTAGTAGACGCCTGCCATGAGCGGCCTTTCGTCGTCTGCCTTGGCCTCACGCTCGATCAACGACGCGACGACGACCGCCTGCGGGACGCTCACCCCATGCGCTTTTGCTTTTGCGGCTGCATCGGGTGGAAGCTCCTTGCGAAATTGATCGGTGAGAATCCGTTCGACAGCCTTCGGCGTTGCGTCCGTCGGAATGAGGTAAGTGCTGGGGAAAAGATAGCCTTCCAAATTCTTCGTACGCGCGCCGTCAATAGCAATCGAGTCGCGCATAAATGCCGCATAATAGGCGCTCGCATTGCCGAAGCCTTCATCTTGAAGGCGTTGCGCTATTTCCTTCGCGGTGAATCCCTCAGGTATGGTAAGCCAACGCGCGATTTGCGCGCCGCCGCTTTCCAGCTGCGCCAGCACGTCCGCCGCCGATTGATGCGGTTCGAAGCGGAACGCGCCGGCATGTGCCGCAGTATCCGCATGTTTGAGCTTCGCGTACAACCGGAATGTCGTCGCGTTTCCGATAACGCCCGTGCGAGCGAGCTGCTCGGCGATATCGTGGAACGTCGAACCGCGCGGCACAATCACTTCAGTAACGTTACCCGGATGCGAGCGATCTGCAAAGACGGAGAAGGCGAACCATCCGAGGGCTGCCGCAACGACGACGGCGATAAAGACGACGATGCTAACGCCGGCGCGCAAGGTACGACTCCAAAATCAGTGCTGCAGCCATCTTGTCGACGACGGTTTTTCGTTTGGCGCGGCTCACGTCTGCCGAGATCAGCGTCTTTGTCGCTTGCGCGGTCGTCATGCGCTCGTCGACCCGATGAATGACGCCGGGAAAAATGCGGGCCAGTTGCTCTACAAAACGATCGATCTTCTCAGCCGCCGGCCCGCGCTGGCCGCTGAGAGTCACTGGGTCTCCAACAATCATCTCTTGGGCGTTATACTCATGAATCAGTTCCGCGATTCGCTCGAGATCTGCTTTGAGGTTCGTTCGTTCGATAACGGTGACGGGGAGTGCAAAGGTGCCGCTGGGATCGGCAACGGCGACGCCGATACGCTTTGTACCGACATCGAGGGCCAAAACAGACATTAAGAGCCCCTTACGAATTCAAGCGCGTGGAGTCCCGCCTTCGGCCTCCGTCCGAGATGATGGTTTACCAGGGACTCGATCGCTTGTGTTACACGCCTCGACGCACGCATCGCTGCACGCACGTCTCCGCGGAGCGGCGCACCGACGCTGCGAAGATTTACAACGTCGCTTTCGTCGAGCGAAAGCACTTCGCGCCATGAAACGCGGCATTCTTCACCGGCAAATCCGCCTTGTTCGAGATCCAGCCACGCCGTTTTCCCTTCGAATGAAGCGCCGCATCGAATGCACGAGTCGACCGGCGGCGCCAATCCGAGCGCATCGAGCAAACGCAAGGAAAAACGCGGAACCATTGCTAGCGGATCGTCACTCTGCCCGAGCGCGCGCAGCGCGGCGGAAAGCAGCGCATACACATCCGGAAGCGGCAGATCCGGCTCGCAGAACGCGTCGATTAATTCGACGATGAGATTCGCTGCGGCGAAACGCTCGGGCGCGACGAGATTCTGCCAATGCGCCTCCTGAATCTCTGCCGATACGACGACGTCGAGATTGCGCCCGCGGTGCATGCCCAGAAGCACCTCGTTTGCAAACTCTAAACGCCCGGTGAGGTGGCTTTTCGTCCGGCGCACGCCTTTCGCGATTGCATCCATCTTCCCACGTTCTGTGGTAAAGAGCGTGAGAATCCGATCCGCTTCGCCGTATGTCCGTCCGCGCAGCACGATGCCCGTTGTTTTATATGCGCGCGACGGCGTCGTCATCGCGTCACGTTAAATTTTGAGGACCGAACGCATCGGGCAGCAATGTATCCAACGTCGTTTCAAACCATCCCTCAGGTGTCGTGTATACGACAACGAGCCGTGGATTAAATTCGTTTAGAAACTGCCGGCAAGCGCCGCATGGCACCGTAGCCGTCGATCCAGGACCGGCAATCGCAATTGCTTCGAAGTTGCGATGTCCCGCCGCAACGGCGCTCGCAGCCGCAGTTCGTTCTGCACAGATACCTACACCGAAACTTGCGTTCTCGACGTTCACGCCTTCGAAGATTTCACCGCCCTTGACGCGTAGCGCGGCACCGACTTGGAAATCCGAATATGGCGCGTACGCGCGTTCGCGCGCCGCGCGCGCCCTCTCTACGAGATCGGAATCCTTAGACGACATCGTGTTCGGTGGACTCAACTTCTTGAGTACTACCCGCGCGGCCGTTCGTATATATGCGGACCGCCATGATACGCCGCCCACGCATGCGCTCAACTTTGATGCGCGTGTGATCGTCAACCGAAACTTCTTCGCCTTCCGTCGGCAAGCGTCCGAACAAACCGACCGTGAACCCTCCGATCGTTTCGAACTCCTCATGTGGCAAATGCGTTCCGAGCTTTGCGTTCACGTCCTCGATGTTGACGCCGGAATCGACCACCGCTTCGTTCTCGCCGACGATGCGGACCGGTTCTTCTTCACCCTCGTCGTGCTCGTCCATAATCTCACCGACGATTTCCTCGAGTAAGTCCTCCATAGTGACTAGACCCGCGGTTCCACCATATTCGTCGACCACGATTGCCATCGAAAATTTGTCGCGCTGCATTTCTCGCAGCAACTCGGCAATCTTCTTATTCTCCGGAACGTGCGTAACCGGCCGCATCAACGAGCGCAGCGGCGTCGTACTGAGCGAGCCGTTCGCGAGCGCGATGAGGAGTTCGCGATCGTGCACGACACCGATGACGTCATCCTTGGACTCTTGGTAAACCGGCAGCTTCGAATACCCTTCGGCAATCACGAGATCGAGCGCCCGGCGCGGTGAATCGTCCACCGATACCGCGACCATATTCGGCCGCGGCGTCATGACTTCGCGCACGATTGTGTCGCCGAACTCGATGACCGAATGGATCATCTCGCGTTCTTGCTCTTCGAGCACTTTCTGCTCCGCGCCGACGTTGACGATGGTGCGAATGTCTTCTTCCGTCACGAACAGTTGACGCGCGTGCTTGATGCCGAACGGTCGCAAAATAAAATTCGTGAGAAACTGGAAGAACATGACGAGCGGCGTAAGGATCCACGCGGCGCGGTTCATCGTCGGTGCAAGGCGCAGCGCCCACCGTTCGGTATCCGATACGGCGACCGTCTTCGGAATGATCTCGCCGAACAGAAGCAGCACGAACGTCATTACGACGGTCGAGATCACCGCGCCGTTTGGCAGGCCCGCTTCAATAAATACGTACGTTGCAAGCGAGTCCGCGATCAGCAACACAATGGTGTTGCCGATAAGAATCGACGTCAGGAATCGATTGCGGTCTTCCGTAAGCCTCAGGACGGCGCGCGCCCGTTTATTACCGCCCTCGACCATCGAACGCGCCCGCAGACGCGAGACCCCCACCAGGGCCGCTTCGGAGGCTGCGAAAAACGCCGCAAGTACGACAAGCACCACCAGCGCGGCGATCTCGTACCAAGGGATAGAGTGAGGGAGCGGCTGACTACTTAGAGGTTCCAATTGCAGGCCCGATTATAACACAAGGTGCGAGCGGACAAAGAGGTAGACGGTCAAGGCCACCAGGGACCCAAGCACGGCTCCCCAGGTCACTTCGAAGGCTGTATGTATGCGCGCCTCCACCCGGCTCTGTGCCACAAGAAAGGCAATGAAGAACGCCATAACCGCCACCAGCGGGCGCTGAAAGATGAGCGCTATGGCTGTGGAGAGGCCGAACGCGAGGGCGGTGTGCCCTGAAACTGCGCCTCCCTGAAGCGGCGACCCGCGGCCGGCCCAAGCCTTCGCGAAGATCGTGGCGATTGAGACCACAACGAGGATAACGAGCACGACATTGGCCGGCACCTCGGCGAGGGCATCGTAGACGACTTTCCCGCTCTCCTGAATGCCGTGGTAAAAGGCGAGGTAGCCGACCACGACGGCACCGATTGTGGCGACGAGAACCGCCCCGGCCGCAGCATCCTTGGCAGTCTTCGCCAACGGATGATGCGCCACGGTCAGGAGGTCGACGACAGCCTCAATGGCCGTGTTGAGAAGTTCCAACGCAAGCACCGCAACGATCGTCAGCACGATCGCAATGATGTAGATGCGTTCCAAATGCACCAGTAACGACGCGACTAAGACGAGCGCCGCCACGAGGAGATGCACGCGCATGTTCGGCTGCGTGCGAACGGCATACATGATTCCCGAAAACGCGTAATGGAACGAACTCCAAAACTTCGTTTCGGTGATGCGCACGTAGCCGGGCTCGGGGTGCTCTCGCGGGTGCTCTTTAGGCTGATGCATGATCGTCGTATGGCCAAGGCATGCCGATGGCTGCCGCGAGACGGCGTTCCGCCGCCTCCATGACGGCGCGCTCGTCCGGCTGTTCGTGGTCGTGTCCCATCACGTGCAGCAATCCGTGGATCAGCAAGCGGTAGATTTCATTCTGCAGGGGCGCGTCGTATTCCGCGGCCTGGCGTCGCGCCGTATCCACGCTAATGACAACGTCCCCCAAAAGGCGCTCGCCCTCCGGATGTGGTTCTTCACCTGGCTCGTACAGCGGAAAACTGAGCACATCGGTAGGCTTGTCCTTGCCGCGATGCTCCCGGTTGAGTTCCTGAATCCGTCCGTCGTCCACAAGTGAAAGTGAAAGCGCGGACTCGGGTTCGTTCACCTCTCGCAACAACGAACGCGCGACGCTCTTGAGCCGCCGTATATCGATGCCGCTGCGTTTCACCTCGTTGTGAAAGTAGATCACGGGGCGTCGGGAGTGCTCGCGTACGCGCGAATAATTCGCGAAACCAAAGGATGGCGAACGACGTCGGTTTCGCTCAATTCCACGATCCCGATGTCGTCGATTCCGCCGAAGCGCCGCGGCACCTCGAGCAGTCCGCTCGTCGCGCCTCCCGGCAAATCGATTTGCGTGACGTCGCCGTTGACGATCATCTTCGAACCGGAGCCCAAGCGCGTCAAAAACATCTTCAATTGATCGCGCGTTGCGTTTTGCGCCTCATCCAAAATCACGAACGCCTCGGAAAGCGTGCGGCCTCGCATGTATGCAAGGGGCGCGACTTCGATGATGCCGCGTTCGAGATAGCGCGCAACAACCGTGTCGTCGAGCAACTCGCCGAGCGAATCATAAAGAGGCCGCATGTACGGATCGACTTTTTCTTTCAGATCTCCGGGCAGAAACCCAAGCCGCTCGCCCGCTTCGATGGCGGGACGCGAAAGAATGACGCGCGCAACTTCGCGTGCACGTAGCGCGCGAACCGCCATCACGACGGCTAAAAACGTTTTTCCGGTACCCGCCGGTCCGATTCCGAAGGTCAGCGTGTTCCGCTGCGCCGACTCGACGAACGCGCGCTGCCCGGCGGTCTTCGGCCGGATCTCCCGCCCGCGATGCGATCGGAATAGCGTTTCGGGAAGCGCGGTCTCGGTGCGCCCGCGCAAAACATCGGACGTCGCAAGCGCAACGTCGTCGGGCGTCACCTGCGCGCCTTGCACTGCGGCTTGCAGCATGCGGCGCACCACATCGTACGCTTGATTGACCGCGCTGCTCTCTCCGTGCACCACCAAGTGATTGCCGTCGACGCGCAGGGAAACCGAAAGAGCGTCCTCGAGGGCCGAGAGATTCTGATCGAACTTTCCGAAGAGACGGAAGTGATCGTTGAGCTCGCTTAGGTCGACGGTTCGTTCGGCTGTTGAATCCAGAGTGACGGTTCCCTCAAGGCCAGCGGCGGTTGCAAAACTTCGGCGGCGATAACCGCTCGAAGCAAACTGTTCCCATCTTCGAACAGTCCTTGCAAAAGCCCGGCTGCGTGCGGGTGCGAGGGCCGCGATTGCACCACAGGCGGCGCAGGCTGAGGTGGCGCGGGCGGCGGTGTCGCCGGCCTAGGCGGCTGCGGAGGCCTCGGCGCCGCTTTCGGCGGCGCCTTTGTATCCGCTCCCAACGATTCGAGCGCGGCTAGAATGACATCCACAGATTATGGCTTCGTCGTAGGAGCCGGCGGATTGCCGTTGTCGGCGGCGGTCGCGACGCTCGTCGAAATCGCTCCGCGCATATCCGCATCGGCTTGGATGTTCTTCATGCGGTAGTAATCCATCACGCCGAGATTGCCGTTGCGAAACGCATCTGCGATGGCCTGCGGTACGCTCGCTTCCGCTTCCACGACCTTCGCGCGCTGGCGCTGCGTTTCGGCCTTCATCTCTTGCTCGGCGGCGAGCGCCGCGTATTGACGCTCCGACGCTTTTGCTTGCGCGATGCGGCGGTCTGCTTCAGCTTGCGACATCTGCAATTCCGCGCCGATGTTTTTGCCGACGTCGACGTCCGCAATATCGATCGAAACGATTTCGAACGCGGTTCCTGCGTCCAAACCTTTTGCAAGCACTGTCTTACTGATGCGGTCCGGGTACTCGAGCACTTCTTTGTGATCGACCGCCGCACCAACCGCAGAAACCACGCCTTCACCGACACGCGCGATAATCGTCGGTTCGCCGGCGCCGCCGACGTACCGATCGAGATTGCTGCGCACTGTGATACGCGCTTTCACGTTGAGTTGGATACCGTTTTGCGCGACGCCCTGAAAGATCGGCGTTTCGATAACTTTCGGATTAACCGACGTCTGCAGCGCCTCGAGGACGTTGCGTCCCGCAAGGTCGATCGCCGCTGCGCGCTGCCACTCCAAGGGAATTTGCGCGCGCTGCGCGGCGATCATCGCAAGTACGACGTTTTCGACGTTGCCGCCCGCAAGATAATGCGACTGCATCTGATCGACGGTGAGCTGTAAGCCGGCCTTGCGCGAACGGACTAGATTGTTGACGATAACGCTCGGCGGTATGCCGATGATGCGCATGCGAATAAGCGAACCGATCGAGAGCGGTACGCCCGCGGCGACAGTTCGAAACCACAGCCCCAGCGGAAAATAATAGAGGAGCGTAAAGAATAGAATGATTGCGACGAAGAAAATAATCGTCGCGCTGGCTGCAATCACGGGTTACTCCTTGTAGCTCGGCAGTGCGAAGGGCTCGACGAAAACGCGCGCGCCTTCGACGCGCGTTACGCGAACCGGTGTGCCTTCGGGAATGAACTCACCCTGCGTGAGCACGTCGACGCGCTGACCGTCGATGAGTGCGACGCCCGCGGGTCGCAGATACGAATTTGCGATGCCGGCTTTCCCGCGCAGCTCCGAGCGATCGGTACTAGTCACGTAGTCGGTACCTTGCACGCCCGCAAACGTCAGTTTTGCCATCCACGCGTTTTCAGGAATCGCGCGCGTTGCGAAATAGAAGAGCAGAACTGTAAGAACGATTGCCGTCGCCACGGTTTGAATGGCGACGAAAAGTCCCGCTGCACCGAACGGGCCGAATGCGAGAACGACGGACACCAACAGGAGGATGGTGCCGATAATTCCCGGCAGCGCGTGACCCGGTACGATATGCAGTTCGTACAAAATTCCGAACAAACCGGCCACCGCCAGCACGACCACGTACGCGTTCGCGTCGTGAACCGCGATGTGAGCGCCGAAGAACAGCGCTAGCGCCGCGAAGCCGATAATACCGGCGATGCCATGAAGGGTTTGCATCTCGAGCAACAAGCCCAATAAGCCGATTGTCAGAAGCAATCCGCTCACGAAGGGATACGTGACGACCAGATGGATGACGTCCATGGTTTTTAGTACTTGAGGGTTCGACAAAAGTTGCTATGGCTGCTGCCGGCAGCGCGGCCGGAAAAGAAAGAGGCGCCGTTCGGCGCCCTCTTTAACCCTTAAGCTCTTCCGTAACGATTTGCCGGACGAGGTTCCCGTCCGCGACGCCCCGTAGCTGCGACATGGCGCCCTTCATCACCGAACCTTGGTCGCGCGTGCCTTGCGGCAGCTCCGCGATGATGCCCTTGACCACGGCCCTGATCTCCTCGGCTGACTTCTGCGCGGGAAGATATGTCATGAGGATGTCCCGCTCGCGCGCTTCTTTATCGGCGAGATCGGCTCGTCCGGCCTTCGTGAACTCGGCGTGCGAATCGTTGCGTTGCTTGACTTGCTTGCGCATCACGTCGAGCTCGTCGGCGTCGCTCAGTTCGGTGCCGGCTTCCGTGCGTTTATAAGTAAACGCGGAAAGGGCCGACCGTAATGTGTCGACCCGAATCTGATCGCGTGCCTTCATCGCGTCCTTCAAATCGGAAGCGATGCGGTCTTTCAGCGCAGCCATTAGGCGCGGCGTTTACGGGCGGCTGCCGACTTCTTCTTCCGGCGAACGCTCGGCTTTTCGTAGTGCTCGTGCTTGCGCGCTTCAGCTAGAACTCCGGCCTTCTGGGTGGCTTTCTTGAAACGGCGCAGCGCGCTCTCAATAGACTCCCCAGGAGCAACGCGTACTTCCATTCTTTACAACCCTCCCTTCGGTCCGCAGCCGGTATGGCATGGGCACAAAAATTTAAGGACCACGACGGTCCCCGATTGCTGACTCTAACACAGCCTGCCAGGGGCGTCAAATGGAAAAGGCCCCGCCTGAGCGGGGCCTTTTGTGCTTGTAAGGTCGTGTTCTACTGCACGCAGCCGTTTGCGGAGTTGCTCCACAGCGGTTGCGTCGGGAACGTGCCCGTCGAGAAGGGCGTGTTTTGCAGGTTCGTCCACGCGCACTTGTCGCCGGTTTCGTTATTGCCGGAGTCGAGCCAGCCCGTGTTGGGTTGCGGATCCGTTTCCGTTTCGGCTTGCTCGTGGCCGCCGACGATGGAAACGCCGTCGTTCGTGCCCGGCGAGTTCACCGAACCGACGCCGCAGCTCGCGCCCGCATCCGGAATGTACGGCAGATTCGTGTAGGCGATCGTTCCACCGGTGGCGGCCGTGCTGCTATGCCATGCGCAGTACGCGTACAGGCTATGCGAATTACCGGCGAAATTGTACACCTGCACGCCGTGCGGGATCATGATGATGTAGCTTGCGCTGGCGGTATAGTCACCGAAGTGCGCGGCAGCGCGCTTTGCTTCGGCGGCGATGTTGCTTTGATACGTGCTGGATTTCGTCAGACTCGGAATCGCGTTGGTGGTGTCGTTCCACGTGCCGGCATAGCTGCCCGCTGCGTTGCCCACTGCCTGACCGTTCGATTGCGTGTATTGCGTCTGGCTGCTCATCCACTGGCTGCCGCCGACGCCGCTGATGAAGTTCTGGTAGTACGTCGCGACGCCGTCAATGTCGCCGGAACCCCACTGCGTGGCGCTGCCCCAATGAACGACGTAAATTTTCGGCGCCGTCTGAACCGGACCGCCGTGATACGTCATCGCGCCCGCGATAACCGACTGCGTCGTACGAGCGCCGGCCGGCATATCCGACACTAGGCCGCCGAGCTCGGCTTGTTTATTGTAGAAAAACGTAACGACGTGACCGTCGCTACCCATTGCCGAACGGGGAGCGAACGATTGCGTCGTGGGGCCCGTTGAGGAGCCTTGGGGTGCTGTCGACGGAAGGGACGTGGTGCCGGTTCCACTACAGGCCGCCAAAATGGCAGCCACGGCACCGAGAGCAACTAGCTTCGAAGCTCTGTGCATGTACGAAATAGACCCTCCACTGCAAAAGTGCAGCAAGCAAAGCTGTGCGACAAAAAACGCACTCTTCCGATTATGCTAAAAGTCTGAGCGTGTTAAAATATTGTTAGTTAGTAAGCGGACAATATCTTTACAAACCTTACGAACTTAGGCCTGTACGCCCGCATAGCTGCAAAACGCATCTACATGCAATGCGCTTTATCCGCACCACGTGACCCGCGCTGTATAACGCAATACCGTTCTGCCTTCAGGTGGAACGCGCACGAGCCAATTTGCCGTCGACGCTGAGGATTTCGCGTGCGGCATATTTTCATCCGTGATTTTCCAATCGCCTGGGATCGGCTCCACCACGAGCACGTCCTGCGCGGTGTCCTTTGCGTTCGCGAGCACGATCTCGTACGAGCTGCTGGTCCCACATGACGACACGAAATGGAAATCGGTTTGCTTTTTGCGCGCCGTCACGTCGAACGAGTCACCCATATGTAGACGCACGAGCTCGTTTTTGGGCGTATGATCGATCCGATCCGAGCCCAAGAATTGCGAGATATCGCTCGAGTCGGTTTTGTAGATTCGAACCACGCCTGCAGGCAATGGGATGCCCAAATCGCCGCCGCGGTTTTCGAAGCTTACGTAGACGGCGACAGGAAGACGTTCGCCGAGGTCTGCGTCGGCACTGCGGTAATATTCATTCGAACCGCGCAATTCCAGCGTTTTCTGTACGGGAATGCTCCGCGCGCTGAGCAGCGTAACCTGCTTCGTCTGCTTGTCCAAAATCGTCGTCGGTCGTTCGAGCGTGTAGAGATGATACTCGAAGTAGTTTTCTTGCCGAACGAGATTTCCGGCTGCACGCGACGTTACGCGTGCGATGGTTCTAAGTTGTGGCGGCGCCGGCGTTGCCACAACATTCACGTTTCCCGCGACCAACTGCAAACGCGCGTTCTCGTACGATGCACCACTGGTATTTGAAAGCGTGACGAGGCCGGTCAGCGTGAGGTGGGTCTCGTCGGGCGCCAGCACGCCGACGTAATCAGCGTGCCAGCTCATCCCGCCCGTCAAATAACTTAAGTCTAGCAGCTGCGGTCCGCTCTGCTCGCTGTTGACATCGAGCTGCAATGTCGGGCGGTCGCGAAAATTTTGCGGAGCGAACGGATAGATAATGTGGCCGCGCAACTCCGTTTCGATACGATCGCGGTACTGCAGCACGATGCCGCCGTTTGTGCTCAGAATCCGCGCCCGCTCGCGAGTATCGCGCTCACCGGTGAAGCGTGCGTCGTGCACTACGGTAACGTATCTTCCGACGTATTTCTCCAGCAGCGCGTACGGGTTGAGCAGATCGAAGTCAAAGTTTTGCTCGAGGACCGTAACGTTGTTTGACGTTCCGAGTGCTTCAAGCAGTGCTGACGTTGGATCCATATTCGCGCTAACGTCGCGCCACGCAATGCGGTTGAGACCACCTTGCAACGTTATGAGCCGCCGGTCGTGGATAAGCGCGGTTCCGCCGTTATAGACTGTCACGTTGACGAGCCGGCGCTCCGTTACGGTGCTGGCACGTTCGGCCGGCGCGGCAGCGAGTACGCTTACCGCAAGTATCAG
>CAZHGH010000012.1:28684-36782 GCA_964531205.1 uncultured bacterium | reverse complement strand
ACGAGCTGCAAGTGCGCGTTTTGAAACGAAGCACCGCTCGTGTTTGAGACGGTGACCAGACCTGTCAGCGAAAGGTGCGCGTCGTCCGGCGCCAACACGCCGACGTAATCGGCACGCCACGTCATACCGCCCGTGAGATAGCTCAAATCGAGCAACTGCGGCCCGCTCTGCTCGCTGGCAAAGTCCAACTGCAGCGTGGGACGATCGCGAAAGTTCTTCGGAGAAGGCGGAAAGATGATGTGCCCGCGCACGGAAGTTTCGATTCGATCGCGGTACTGCAACACGATGCCGCCGTTCGTGCTAAGGATGCGCGCCCGTTCGCGGGTATCGTGCTCGCCGGCAAATCGCGCGTCGTGCACTACCGTGACGTATTGACCGACGTATTTTTCGAGTAGGGCGTCGGGGTTAAGCAGATCGAAGTCGAAGTTCTGCTCTACAACCGTGACGTTGTCTCGGGCGCCGATCGCCACCAGCAATGCCGACGTAGGATCCATATAGGCGCTTACGTCGCGCCAAGCAATGCGGTTCAGGCCGCTCGTCAGCATCATCCGTCGACGGTCGTGAATCAGCGCGGTTCCGCCGTTGTAGACCGTCACGTTGATGAGCTGGCGTTGCGCGACCGTGCTTGGACGTTCCGGCGGCGCTGCTGCAACTGTAAAAATAAGCGAGGCAATGATGACAATCCGTTTCATCTTGCCGGTTGTAACGCGCAGCTTGTGTTGATCGTTACAACTAAGAAATTATTACTTCGAAACGATCATCCCGGTGGCCAGTGGAATTGGCGCCCTGCCAGCACGTGAACGTGCATGTGGTCTACGGTTTGACCACCATCCGGGCCTGTATTAATAACGGCGCGAAAGCCGGTTTCACTTCGATCGCGGCCTAGTTCCGCGGCAACGGTGAACACCTTTGCGATCAAGTCCGGTGATTCAAAACCGGCGAGCTGCGGCAGATTGGCCACGTGCTTTACGGGCATCACGAGCAGATGCTCGGGAGCCTGCGGATTCACGTCTTGGATGGCGACCACGTCGTCGTCACGGTGAACGACTTGCGCTGGAATCTCGCCGCGAATGATTTTGCAAAACAGACAATTCGGATCGTTCATTGACGGCCTCCCACGTAGAATGTCCAGGACCGTTTTGCCGTATTGCCCGCGACGTCGGAGACCCATACCGTGACGTGCACAGCGCCTGGCGGAACGTCGATGCCGGGAGAATAGTAAATAAAACGAGCGGTGCGCGTCGAACTCGACGTCACGTCGTGCCCGTTGACTTCAAGACGCGCGCTCGAGGAATTCACGTCGACGGTGCTGCTGGAAAAGGTCGCGTAAATTGCGGGCCTATTGTTGTTGACCGTGGACCCGTTGTCCGGAGCGGAATCGACAATCGAAGGCGCTTCCGTTGAAACAGTAACGGTCGCACTCGATTCGGTTTGCGGCGCATCGGAGCCGTGAACGTTCAGATGGCCGAAGATCGGCGCGCGCGCGAAGTTCACGCCGCGCGGAACGGTGTAGGAGCCGGTATACACGCCCGGCTGCGATTCGGTCAACTGCTGATTCGTGACGTACGGACCGATGTCGTATGCGGCAAGACCGCCGGGCGTACCGCGCATCGTCACGTAGAGTTTTTGCCCTTGACGCAGCGGATGCACGGGTTCGATATCGATCGATGAGATTGCAACGGGACCCTGCGGGGGCGGAGCACCCGTTGATTTTCGCGTTGCAATAATTTGACGCGGTTCGGAGCTATCGATATTGTAGCGCACCATGACGTCGTCGCCGACGCGAATCTGATCGACGGTTGCATTGGATCCGTTGAGCGTGATCGTCGTTTCGCGGCTTGGCGCGATCACGTGACCGTCGTCCAGCACGAGTTGTCCGGCAGCGACCGCCGCAACGGTTCCCGTCCGCGAACCGTACGCATCGACGATCCGTTTGATAGCCCCGCTCTTGTCGAGATTTACCTGTGCGTAATCTCCGGCGTGCAGTTGACTCAAATCGCCCGCGTTATAGGTGCCGGCGTTCACGTCTTGCACGAGCACGTTCACGTCCGATCGTATGGAGAGCGTGCGAACCGAACCGCCATAAGTAAGCGTCACGGTCGGCGGATCTGAATCCAAGTCGACCGCCGTGATCGTGCCCATCATTTGAACGCCGCCGCCCATCGTCGTGATGCCGCTTCCACTGCGGCCCATGATCGTCGACACGATGTCGACGCTATTCGTTTGGCGGTTGAAGACGGCTTGCGCGCCGAGCGCCCCGGTGAAGAAGCGCAGGGGCGCGTAGAGCGTGTTTTTGATCTCGACCGGAGTCGCATCGAGCTGCACTTGCTCTCCGTCCACTTGCGCGATCGTACTGCCGATGTTGAGTGAAATCGTCTTCGCCCCGGCGTACGTGCGAACCGTACGCCCCGACTTGTCGAAACTCAAGCCCAGCGCGGTAAGAATCCGCCGCACCGGAACCAAGAGATGATCCTTGTAAAACACCGGAGCGGGATTCACTTCGAGTTTCGTTCCGTTCAGCACGATGGCGATCGGAAGAACGTTCTTACCGACCGGGTGCTTCGCTTTCGGGTTTGGATGCGCCGCTCCGATCGTGGCGATGCAAAGCAGCACGGCAAGCACGCGCTTCATGGTTGCGAGCGTTCCTCCAAAATCTCACGGTAAACCTTCGCCGTCTCCGCGGCGCAGCGGTCCCACGTGTACGTACGCGCAAGCACGCGGCCGCGCAGAATGAGACTCTCGCGCAACATTTGATCTTCAAGTACCCGTAGAATCGCGGCTTGCGCAGCCGCCGCGTCGCGGGCTTTAAAAGTAAGCGCCGCATCGAGAAGCACCGCCGGCACGGCATCTTCGCAGGCGATCACGGGACATCCGGCGGCCATGGCCTCGAGCATTGGCAAACCAAAGCCTTCGCAAAGCGCCGGATGAACTAGGGCGCGCGCGCCGGCATAAAGCGCCGCCAATTCGTCAACTGATGGATCGCCCAACGCAATAATCCGGCCTGCCGGACGCGAGTATTGCGCCAGATCGCCAAAGTCGTCCGCGCCCGTCACATATAAATCGAGCGCGACATCCGATGGAAGGCCGGCCCACGCTCGGAAAAGCGTCGGCAAATCCTTGTGCGGCCGGTGATTCCCGACGTACAAAATGTAATGTCGAGGCGGGCAGAACGGTTCGACCGGCGCATAATACCGCTCGTCGGCTCCCAGAGCAATCACGCATACGCGCGCCGGATCGACGTCCAAAAACCGGTGCAGATCGCCGATCGTGCGAGGGTCGTCCGTGATCACCCGGGACGCGCGTGCACAGACCCACCGCACGACGGTACGATAATACGGACCGACTTTCGATTTGAAATATTGCGGAAAACGCAGGTGAATTAAGTCGTGAATCGTTACCACGTACGGGCGCGGCGGAAAGACCGGCGTGTACAGCGACAGAAAATGCGCAAGGTCCGCACGAGCGCGCCGTATCCCGAGCGGCAGCAGAAGCTGTTCCTCTAAACCGAAGTTTGAGCCGTCGCGAAAAACGGCGAATTGCATATCCGGCGCAACGCGAGGCAGACGCGCGGTCAATTCTTGCGTATACGCCTTCATGCCGACGGACATCTGCCGCGTGATGCGCCCGTCGAGGGCAATCTTCTTCACTTCGAGAGCGCCTTGCGCTGTACGACCGCGGGATAAAACGCCGAGCTCCACGCGACACGCAAACCTTGGATCCCATCGAGCGCGGCGCCGCGCACGATTGCATACCAAAGAAATCGCATCGGTGCCTGCAGCAGCTCTGCCACATATCTACCGCGCGACGGCGGAACGCCGGCAGCCTCGATGCCGGTGTACGCTTCGTACTTTGCGCGATACGCATCCGCCGTCGGATACGAGTAATGCAAAAGCGTTCCGTGGAGAATCGCCGTCGGTCCGCCGCTCACCCAGCGTTCGTGCAGATGCGCCTCCCCGCCGGCTGCCGGCGCGCTCTCGAGTCGAACCCGTTCCGTTTTAAATAACCGCAGCAACACTTCACCGCGCCACATCCGCAGCGGGCGTCCGCAGTAAAACGTCGTGCGCGAGACGCTATAACCGTCGAAGTCTTCGGGCGCGGCAAGTATCGCATTGCGAAGTTGCGGGTCGAGCGCTTCATCCGCGTCGATCATCAGCGCCCAACGCGTCTGCACTTGCGATAAGGCGAACCGGCGCGCTTTTACAAAACCGTCAAAGGGCCGGACGACAACGCGAGCCCCTCGCTGCTCTGCGATGGACGTTGTCGCATCGGTCGATTCATGATCGACCACAAGCACGTTGATTCCCGCCGGAAGTGAGTCCAACGCACGCGAAACATTGCGCTCCTCGTTGCGCGTCAGGACGACCGCGGTGACGTCTTGAGGATTAATTTGCGCCCGTTGTGGGACGAGCGAACTCTTTCTCCTCGCGCATGCGTTCTTCACGAACGAGCGCTGCTCCAACGAAGTCGCGGTAAAGCGGCGACGGCCGGTTCGGGCGCGACTTAAACTCCGGATGCGCCTGCGTTCCTACAAACCACGGGTGCATGTCCGCCGGGAGTTCGATCATCTCGACGAGCATCGTTTTGCCGACGAGATGATTGCCGGAAAAACGCAATCCGTGCTCCTCGAACAGCGGACGGTACCGGTTGTTGAACTCGTAGCGGTGGCGATGGCGTTCGGTGATGTTCAGTTCGCCATAGGCCTTGGCCGCGAGTGTTTCCGGCTCGAGGTCGCATGCATAGGAACCGAGGCGCATCGTGCCGCCGTACACTTCGAGATTGCGCTGATCCGGCATGAAATCGATGATCGGATCGATCGTCGTCTCGTCCACCTCGCGCGTCATCGATTCCGGCAGGCCGCACACATTGCGCGCGAACTCGACGCACGCAAGCTGCATACCGTAGCAAATTCCCAAGAATGGAACGCGGTTCTCGCGCGCGTAGCGAATCGCTTTCAGCTTGCCCTTGATTCCGCGCGCACCAAAGCCCGGCGCAACCAGAATGCCGTGCGCGCCCCGCAAAATCGAAATGCCTTCGTTCTCCACCGCCTCAGAATCGATGCGTTGAATATCGACCGCCGCAGAGTGATGGATGCCTGCGTGATAGAGCGCTTCATTGATGGAGATGTACGCGTCCTTGAGCTCAACGTACTTCCCTACGAGCGCAATCGTAACGCGGCGCTCCGGTTGCATGATGCGCTCGACGATGTTAGCCCAGTCTTCCAATTGCGGTCTGGCAGCTTGCAAACGCAGTTTTCGAACCGCCGCCTCGGCCAAGCCTTCGGCTTCGAGATTCAGCGGCACTTGATAGATCGTGGCCGCGTCTGCGTTTTGTACGACCGCGTTGGCCGGCACGTCGCAGAACAGCGCGATCTTCTCTTTGAGTTCGACCGGCATCGGCGTAGCGGTTCCGGTTCGGCAAATGATGGCATCCGGCATGATACCGATGCCGCGCAATTCGCGCACCGAGTGCTGCGTCGGCTTCGTTTTGAGTTCGTCCGCTGCGCCCAAGTGCGGCATGAGCGTGAGATGACAGAACATCACGTTTTCATCGCCGACGTCGTAGCGGATTTGGCGAATCGCTTCCAGGAACGGGAGCGATTCGATGTCGCCGACTGTGCCGCCGACTTCGACGATGCAGACGTCAGCGTGGCTTTCTTCCGCAACGCGCTTAATATGCGATTTGATCTCGTTCGTGATGTGCGGAATGACTTGAACGGTCGCGCCTAAATAATCGCCGCGCCGCTCTTTGCTGATGACCGAGTTATAAATCTGTCCCGTGGTGACGTTATTGCCGCGCGCGAGGTTCTCGTCGATGAAGCGCTCGTAATGGCCCAAATCGAGGTCGGTTTCGGCACCATCCTCGGTGACGAAGACCTCGCCGTGCTGATACGGGTTCATGGTGCCGGCGTCGACGTTGATGTACGGATCGAGTTTCTGAATCGAAACGCTGATCCCGCGCGCCTTGAGCAATCGTCCGAGCGACGCTGCTGTGATCCCTTTACCTAGCGAACTGACTACACCGCCGGTAAAGAAGATATACTTTGCCATCTCGGGATGAGTGTATTCGCCTCTAGGCGTGATGACTCTTGCCAGGTATTAATGCCCAAATGTAACGTTCGTGACCGGCATAGTCGTGCCGAATCTCGACGGTTGCATCGGGGAGCGCCGTTTGCGTGAGGTCGCGAAGTGCGTGCATGGTCGCAGGCGCCGCTTCGAGCAGCAAGAGTGCGCCGGGCCGAAGCATCGCCGGCGCCGCCGCGAGCAGCTTTCGGTAATGCACTAAGCCGTCGGGTCCGCCATCGAGCGCGATCGAGGGTTCGAATCCAACGGGATTGGGCTTTTGCGGGATGTCCGCACTCGGAATATACGGCAAGTTCGCGATCACGAGATCGTAGCTTCTATCCGTGCCGTTTTTCACGACGTCGGCATAATAGAACTTGCAGCGATTGTGCACGTTCAAGCGCCGAGCGTTATACTCCGCGACCTTTAATGCCGCCAAACTTGCGTCGGTGCCTTCAACGATCGCGCCGGAGATCTCCACAGCGATCGTGCATGCGATTGCGCCGCTGCCGACGCCCGCTTCGAACGCAGTGAATAGTTGTCGTGCGGGCGCGGCCGGATCGATTTTCGATCGCAAATGCGCGAGCGCGTCCTCAACGAGATGCTCGGTCTCCGGACGCGGAATCAACACGTGTTCGTTGACGGCAAATTCGCGTTTGTAAAAGCCGGCGAAGCCTGTGATGTATGCAACGGGCATGCCGCTCACGCGCTTTTCGCAAAGCGACGCAAAACGTTCCGCTTGCGCGCGGCTCAAAAAACTCTCTCCATGGGTGAGGAGCCATTCGCGTTCGCGCCCCAACGTAAAGGCGAGAAGAATTTGCGCATCCAGACGCGGCGTTGCGCTCGATTTTGCCAGTTGCACGATACCGTGGGCGAGCGTCGCGCTCACCGTCTGCGGTTTCTGGCCCGTAAGCATCCTAGCGCTCTGTTCTGCAGAGGGGTCCGGGCTCACTTCAGGCCGCGGAGCCTTCACCCGCGAGCGCTCGGGCGCGCTCGTCTTTGAGCAGCTCCTCGACGATGTGGCCCATGTCGCCGTCCATGACGCCGCGGATGTTGCCGAAGTTTTGATTGATGCGGTGATCCGTAATGCGGTCTTGTGGATAGTTGTACGTCCGGATCTTTTCAGAACGATCGCCCGTACCGACCTGACTGCGGCGCATGCTGCCCATGGCTTCTTCCGCCTCGCGCCGCTTGCGATCGTACAGCATCGCGCGTAGCATCTCCATCGCTTTCGCGCGGTTTTGAATCTGCGAGCGCTCTTGCTGGGACGCAACGACAATACCCGACGGCACGTGCGTGATGCGAATGGCCGATTCCGTTTTATTGACGTACTGCCCGCCCGCACCGCTCGACTTATACGTATCGATTTGCAGATCGCTCGGATTGATCTCGACGTCGATGTTCTCGTCGACCTGCGGCAGCACCGCAACGGTCGCCGTGCTCGTGTGCACGCGGCCTTGCGATTCCGTCACCGGCACGCGCTGCACGCGATGCACGCCCGATTCATGCTTGAAGTGCCGGTACGCGTCATTGCCCTTAACGGCAAAAACGATCTCTTTGTAACCGCCGGCGTCGCTCTCGCTCTCGGAGACCAGCTCCACTTTCATGCGCTGCGATTCCGCATAGCGCATATACATTCTCGCCAAATCGCCCGCGAAGATCGCCGCTTCATCGCCGCCGGCGCCCGCACGAATCTCAATGAAGACGTCTTTGTCGTCATCGGGATCCTTCGGGATCATCAGAACCTGCAGCTGTTCCTCGAGCTGTTGCCGCTGCTCGCGCAGCGCGTTTGCCTCTTCTTCGGCCAGCGCGTGCAATTCCGGATCGCTGCGGTCTTTCAGCAGTTCTTCGTTTGCTTCGATCTCTTCTAGCGTCTTTTTGTAGCGCCGGTAGGTCTCGACTGTTTCCTCTATCGAGGCGCGCTCTTTGAGCAGAGCGGTGTACCGCGCCTGATCGAATTCGCCTGAAGGGTGCGCGAGCTCGGCCTCGATTTCATCGAAGCGCTTCGCGATAGTTTCCAGACGTTCAGTAAATGTAGA
>CAZHGH010000012.1:26991-28584 GCA_964531205.1 uncultured bacterium | reverse complement strand
CAAAAGCGAGCCCAAGGGGCCCGCTTTTTTTAATCCCGCGTAGTTAAGCTTCGGCTTTGGCGGCTTCGCGTTTGGCCTTGCGAGAAGCGGCTTCTTGCTGCTTCTTCTTCGCAATCTCTTCGCGTTGACGGAATTTATCGACGCGGCCTGCCGTGTCGACGAACTTCTGCTGGCCGGTAAACAGCGGATGGCACGCCGAACAGATCTCGACAGCGATCTCCGGAATCGTCGAGCCGGTCGTAAACGTGTTGCCGCAGGCGCAGTGAACTTTCGCCTCGGGGAACCACTTGGGATGAATCTTCTCTTTCACAGCCAGACCATTATAACAGGCATGGCAAGGGGCGCCTTCGAGGGCTCAGAACAGGCTTTGAAGGTGCTTCCTTTAGGGCACAGGGCAGGGGAACCAAGCTAGGCCGGAGCTGCGTTTTACTGCTATGAAAGCTTTCGGCGCAATGATTGGGCTGACGTTCCTGGTGTTTACGGGTATCGCGGCCGCCGGCACTCATCCTGACAGTGCGGTCATTCGAAATACCGGCTCGACGAATTTCACAGGCTACACAATTAGCGTTTGGCAAAACGGCCGCGTTTCAGCGGTCCACTCGAATCGTGCCGGACAGCCGGTGGATCGTCCGGTCACTGCAACCTTGCCAAAGAGCCTTGTCAGGCAATTCTTCACCGACCTACATACTGCGCAACATGCGCGCATCGTGGCGCAATCATGTATGAAGAGCGCCTCGTTTGGTACGACCACCGTCATCGTGTATCACAATTGGACGTCTCCGGATCTCGAATGCCCCGGTGACGGTCACATCATCGCACTTGGTTCCGATGCAAAGAAGATCGCCGCGCAGCTGCGGCTCCAAGGTATGCCGGTGCACCGCATTCCGATGCTTCCCAACGAACCTCGCCGTACCGAGCCGTCACCCATGCAACCAAGCGCCACACCGGAACCGGCGCCGTCCGCGTCGTAACTCACGCCTGATCTAAAAGGAGACCCCAGACGAACGTGAAGCGCCTTGTCTTTTCACTCGCGGCCGCGGCATTCGCAGCCTGCACCTTCCAGGCACTCCATGCGCCGGCGCAAGCACAGACTGCGGCCACGCCTCCACCTGCACCGCCTGCACCCGTCGCTTCCGCGACGCCCCAAATCCAAACGGCGCTGCCCGGACCGCGGCCAAAAGCCACTGCAACACCTGCGCCGCCGAAAGATGCTGATGCGAATCGCGTCGGCATTTCGGGCGTATGGGAAGTTGCGATTCAACAACCCGACAGAGTTGTGTACACGCACTTCAAGATCGACCAAAAAGGCACGGTACTTACCGGCCAATATCTCGATTCCGACGGAAAGAAATATCCGTTGACCGGATCGGTTGACGGCAAGAACGTTCGCGTTGTGGTGTCAATGCCGAACGGCACGGCAATGGTCTTTAACGGAACGCAAGATGGCGGTCTCGACATGATGGGGACGCTGGACACGAGCAAAGATACGGTCGGCTTTACCGCCGCATATCGTCCGAAGTATAAGTGGATCGACAATTTGACGCCGGGCACGGGCGGCATGGGCAACGGAATTCCTTAAAAGGCGCTTCGCCT
>CAZHGH010000012.1:20685-26891 GCA_964531205.1 uncultured bacterium | reverse complement strand
TTTTTCATCTCCGCCAAACGCTTCTCGACGTAAGGCTGTAAGCCGCCGGCCTCGATCAGCGATTGCATAAACGGCGGGAACGCCGCGGATTTGTACGACGTGCCTTTTGTGAGATTTCGAATTGTGCCGGACGGCGGATCGATTTCAATCTCGTCACCGCTTTCGATTCCGTCGACTGCTTCCGGCGCTTCAAAAATCGGCAAACCGATGTTCAGCGCGTTGCGATAGAAGATTCGCGCGAAGCTCTTCGCGATAACCGCCGCCGTGCCGGAGCCTTTAATCGCAATAGGCGCAACTTCGCGGCTCGAACCGCAGCCGAAATTCGTGTCGGCAACGATGATGTCGCCCGCTTTCATCTTCGACGTGTACTCTGCGTCGAGTCCCTCGAGCGCGTGCTTTCCGAGCTCGGCTGGATCGATGATGTTGCAGTACTTGCCCGGGATGATCACGTCGGTATCGACGTTCTTTCCGTACTTATGTGCGTTTCCGCGCATGTTTTACACTCCCACCGCAGCAACGCTGCGCGGATCCGTGATGCGGCCCGTGAGCGCCGATGCGGCGCACGTTGCGGGCGAACCCAAGTAGACTTCTGCCTTCGGCGAACCCATACGGCCGACGTAGTTGCGATTCGTCGTTGAGATGCAGCGCTCGCCGTCGCCGAGCGTGCCCATGTGGCCGCCGAAGCACGCGCCGCAGCCGGGCGTGTTCACAACGCAGCCCGCCGCCGCGAGCGTTGTAAGAATGCCTTCTTGCGCTGCCTGCATCCAAACTTTCTGCGATCCCGGATTCACGATTACGCGCAGATTCGACGCGATTTTCTTTCCTTCGAGAATCTTCGCGACGATGCGCAGATCTTCAATGTAGCCGTTGGTGCACGAGCCGATGAAGACTTGGTCGACCGGCAGCGTTTCGTTCGTCACTTCGGAAATCGAATGCACGTTGTCGGGCGTGTGCGGGCAGGCCACCTGCGGTTCGAGCGCCGCGACGTCTATCTCAATGATTTGCTCGTAGCGCGCATCCGGAGCGGCTTTCTCGACGATGAAGTCGCGGTTCGTACGCTCTTTCACGTACGCTATCGTCTTTGCGTCCGCGTGGAAGATGCCGTTTTTCGCTCCCGCTTCGATGGCCATGTTCGCCATCGTAATGCGGCCGGTGATTGAAAGCGCATCGACCGTCGAGCCGTGATATTCGATTGCGCGGTACGTTGCGCCGTCGATGCCCAGCGTCCCAACCGTCTTCAGCATGATGTCTTTCGCGAACACCATCTCGCCCGGCTGGCCGTTATAAATGATTTTGATCGAAGGCGGAACGCGCAGCCAGACTTCGCCCAGTACGAACGCTGCTGCAATATCGGTGGATCCCATGCCCGTCGCGAACGCGCCGAATGCACCATACGTGCACGTGTGCGAGTCGCCCCCGACGATCAGCTCGCCCGGCGCAACGAGGCCTTCTTCCGGCAGCACGACGTGTTCGATCCCGCCGCGGCCTACGTCGAAGAAATGCTTGATGTTTTGCTCTTTCGCAAAGTCTTTCATCAGCTTTGCGATTTTTGCCGACTGCGCGTCTTTCGCGGGAACGAAGTGATCTTCGACCAGCGCGATTTTCTCGTTGTCGAAGACGCGATCGGCGCCTTTGATGTTCCGCATCACGCCGATGGCAACGGCGGCGGACAGCTCGTTGGCGAGCACCAAGTCGACCTTCGCGTTGATGATTTGGCCGGGTTCAACGCTGTCGAGACCGGCGTGACGCGCAAGGATCTTCTCGGTCAGGGTCATGCCCATGGATACGATCTCCTTATAACCTGGGGTATGACCGCTTTCTAGTCGAACACTGCGTCACCATGCAAGACCGTCAGTTCGGATTCGCCACGCGTGCCATCCATGCGGGCACACCGCCCGACCCGGTAACGGGTTCGCGCGTCGCTCCCATTTATCAAACGGCAGCTTTCGTCTTCGGTTCGACCGAGCAGGCGGCCGAGCTCTTTCAATTACGCAGCTACGGACATATCTATAGCCGCATCAGCAACCCCACCGTCGCAGCGTTTGAAGAGCGCATGGCGAGTCTCGAAGGCGGCCTTGGCGCGATCGCATTTTCGAGCGGACTCGCGGCGCAGCTCGGCGTCGTGTTGACGCTCGCGCAGAGCGGCGACCACATCGTCAGCTCGCAAAACGTGTACGGCGGGACGGTCACACAGTTCAGCATCACGCTCAAACGCATGGGCATCGAAACAACGTTCGTGCCGGTCGACGACTACGCCGCAATTCGCGCAGCAATTAAACCCAATACGAAGATGGTGTTTGCCGAAACGATCGGCAATCCGTCCGGCGCGCTTGCGAATATTGAAAAACTGGCAAGCATTGCGCACGAAGCCGGCATTCCGCTCGTCGTGGACAATACGTTTGCCTCACCGGCGCTGTATCGTCCAATCGAACACGGAGCGGACATCGTCGTACACTCTGCAACGAAATTCATCTCGGGGCACGGTGCGGTTATCGGCGGCGTGCTCGTCGAATCCGGACGCTTTCCGTGGGAAAACGGAAAGTTTCCGCTGCTCTCGCAACCGAGTCCCGGTTATCACAACAAAGTCTTCACGGAAACGTTCGGCGAGTATGCGTTTCTCATGCGCGCCCGCGCGGAAGTGCTGCGCGACATCGGCTCGCAGATGTCGCCGATGGACGCGTGGCTATTGCTCATCGGTTTGGAAACGCTGCCCATTCGTATGAAAGCGCACGTCGAAAACGCGCGCAAGATTGCGGCGTATCTGAAGTCGCGCCCGGAAGTCGAATGGGTGAATCAGCCCGCGATGGGATCGATCTTCACCTTCGGCATTCGCGGCGGACGGGAGGCGGGGCGCCGCTTTATCGACTCGCTCGAGCTTTGGAGTCACCTCGCAAACGTCGGCGATGCAAAGAGTCTGGTCATTCATCCCGCTTCGACTACGCATTCGCAATTAAGCGATGAAGAGATGCGCAACGCCGGTGTCGGACCGGAGATGATTCGGCTCTCCGTCGGCCTCGAGGATCCTGACGACCTTACCTGGGATTTGGATAATGCGCTGCGCGCCGCCGTGGAAGCAGTAACGGCATGATCGTCGATACTGTTGCCGGACGCCGAGATTTACTTGCGGACAGCAAAACCGTTGCGATGGTCGGCGCCTCGGCGAATCCATTGCGCCCAAGCTACACCGTCTTCAGTTACCTGCGCACGCAGAGCCCGTTTGAAGTAACGCCGATCAATCCGACGCTTACGGAAATCGACGGCATCAAAGCGTATCCGTCGCTCAAAGCGTATGCCGCTGAACACGGCGCGCCGGACATCGTCGACGTCTTTCGCAAACCGAGTGAGGTGCTCGAACTGGTGCGAGAGGCGATTCAGGCCGGCGCGAAGGCCGTGTGGTTTCAATACGGCGTGATCAACGACGAAGCGATCAAACTCGCGGATGAAGCGGGTCTTGCGGTCGTCGTAGATCGATGCATCAAAGTCGAGTTCGCTCGCATGCACGGCGGCCTCTCGACAAGCGGACTCAACAGCGGATTGATTACGAGCCGCCGTCGCTCGCTGTGACGTACGAACAGGAGGCTGCACAGCTCGACGGTGACATTCTCCGCGCAATCGAGCAGCGCAGCGTCCCGGACTTCAACGATCTCGCGCTGCAAATCTTCGCGCATCAGCTTCGATACAACAAGCCATACGCGAAGTATTGCGCGTCGTTCGGCGTAACGCTCGACGCGCTGCCGACTTCCTGGGAAGCGATCCCGCCGATACCGACCGGCGCGTACAAAGAAGCGGCGATTTCCACGTTCGAACCGCAACGTGCCGAACTCGCCTTTGAAACGAGCGGCACGACACTTGGTGTAGGCGGCAAGCATTACATGGAAAATGCGAAGCTCTACGACGCGGCGCTCCTTGCGGGATTCCGCGATTCAATGCTGGCGGACGTCTCCGTCCCCTTGCGCTACTTCATGCTCGTGCCGAACCCCGCGCAACGTCCGCAATCATCGCTTGGCTACATGATGCGAAAAGTCGCGCAAACCTATGGCGACGGCCGCGAGCGCTGGTACCTCGACGGCGACATCCTCCGCGTCGAGGCGTTTATCGCTGACGCGCGCTCCGCAAGCGCAGAGGGCCGTGCGTTATGCATCGCTGGAACCGCCTTCGCATTCGTGCAATTGCTGGACGCACTAGAAGAACGCGGGATCGCTTCGTTGGCGCTTCCGCAAGAATCGCGCATCATGGAAACCGGCGGTTTCAAGGGGCGCACGCGGATCGTGCAGCGCAGCGAACTCTACGCAAGCCTGCAAAGCGTATTCTCAATACCCTCGCATCGCATCGTCGCCGAATACGGAATGACCGAGCTGACGAGTCAGTATTATGATGTCACGTTTGGAGACGTGCGGACAAAAAAAGGCCCGCCGTGGCTTCGTCCGCGCGTGGTGGGTCCCGATAACAAAACGCTGCCGACGGGGATCGTCGGGGCGCTGGTGCACGTCGATTTGGCGAACCGCTCGTCATGCATCGCCGTGCAAACAGAAGACCTCGGCGTTGAGACAGAAGACGGCGGAATTATTCTGATCGGACGCGAGCAGGGCGCCGAGTTGCGCGGATGTTCGCTGGATGCGGAAACGCTTCGAACGCTGGCGCGTGCGTAATGCAGACTGCACTTCAAAACGTTCCCGTTCGCAAAATCGTGCGCGCCATTGCGAGCGCAGCGGAACGGTGGAGTGACGGCGATTTTCCGCCGCGCGTACGAATTCTCGACGGTATTGTCGATCGCACCGGCTACAGTTTGCCTGCAGTGGAATACGCGCTCGACCGGTTCTTCTTCTCTGTAACGGAAGGCGAGCTGACCACCACGATTCGAGGCGAGTTGGGATCGCTCGACATTTTGGATGGCTTCGCGAAACGCGAAGGCAAGCCGGACGCGTGGGCATCTCCCGTGGGAAATGTATGCGTTATTTCAAGCCGCACGACCATCGGTGTCGCGCTGACGCCCGCGGTCTTCGCGCTCTGCGCGAAGTGCGACGTTCTTGTGAAAGATCGCGAAGACTCGCTGGTTCAAGCGTTCTTCGAAACGCTGCGGGAAGAGCTCGATCAATTCGCCGTTGCTGCACGCGCCGCCGCATGGTCCTCCGAAGACGCAAATGCACCGGATCTGCAGCGGTTTGATGCCGTAGTGGCCTTCGGCGGAGACGACGCATTCGCAAAGATCCGTCGTCAGATGCATCCGCAGGCGCGTTTCATTACGTACGGACCGCGCGCAAGTGCCGGTTACGTTACGCGAGAATCGTTGCAATCCTCACAGACCGCGCGCGATATTGCGAACGAAGCTGCACGCGATCTCGTGTTGTACGAATCCGAAGGCTGCCTCTCGCTGCATATGCTGTTCGTCGAACGCGGCGGAGCGATATCTCCCGAAGAGTTCACGCGCATGCTGGCCGATGCAGTAGAGCGCGCGAACGTCGAGTTTCCGCTCGGGCGCCGCGAAGCGCAGATGAGCGCGCGCCTCGCGCATCACCGAAATTTGGGCGCGTTCCGCGCTGCAACCGGAACCGGAGCAGTGTTTGCAAACGCCGCCGCCGAGTACACGCTTGTTCTCAACCCGCCGGCGGACGAGCCGCCGCAGTTTCTGCCGCGTTCTCTCGGCGTGATGCCCGTCGATGCAGTGGCGCAAGCGCTTTCGTATCTGCACGTGCATCGTATTCCGCTCGAGGGATTCGCACTGTCGAGCAGCCGCGAGGATGTCATGCAAATGGCTGTTGAAGCGGGTGCAGTACGCCTTACGCAGTTTGGCGAACTGCAGCACCCACCGCTCGGCGGCGATCACGGCGGACGCCCTCGAATCGCCGAGTTCATTCGCTGGATCGATAAGACGCTTTGAACCCCTCAACTGAAGCACCGGACGAACTGGAGCTTATACGCGGTCCCGTTCCGGGTCCACGCACCCGCGAATTGACGCCGCAGCTTCGCGCATTCGAGTCGCGCAACGTCACGTTCGTCGACGAGGACATTCCCGTGGTTTGGGAGTCCGCATTGGGCTCCACGGTGACCGATGTCGACGGCAACCGCTACATCGATCTGACGGCTGCATTCGGCGTCGCCGCTTCCGGACACAGCAATCCGTACGTTGCGGCCGCTATTCACGATCAGGCCGTTCGTTTGATGCACGGCATGGGCGACGTTCATCCGACTGAAGTCAAAGTGCAGCT
>CAZHGH010000012.1:18909-20585 GCA_964531205.1 uncultured bacterium | reverse complement strand
GCTGTCATCTCGCAACGATATCGCAGCGCTCATCATCGAACCGATACAAGGACGCGGCGGAAATATCGTTCCGCCAAGAGGCTATCTTGCCGGACTGCGCGAGATCTGCACGGGGCTCGGCATACTGCTGATCTTCGACGAGATCTTCACCGGTTTCGGACGGACGGGCACGTTGTTTGCATGTCAGCCCGAAAATGTCGTGCCCGATATTCTGTGCGTCGGCAAAGCACTTGCAAACGGTTTCCCAATATCAGCGACGATCGCGCGTCTCGAAATCATGGACGTGTGGCCGGTATCACGCGGTGAAGCGCTGCACACCTCAACCTATCTCGGGAATCCGATGGGTTGCGCCGCAGCGCTCGCACAGATCGGTGAAATCGAACGGCTAGGATTGCCGAATAAAGCACGACAGCTCGGCACTGTCCTTGCGTCGCGTCTCGATCCGTTGCGCGCCAACGGCAAAGTAGTCGACGTGCGCGGACGCGGTTTGCTCTGGGGCATCGAACTGACCGACGGAGCGGCAGCAGAAACGGTCGTTAAAGCCGCGCTCAAAGCCGGCGTGATTCTCCTTCAAGCGGGACCACAAGGTGAAGTGCTTTCAATAACGCCGCCGCTCGTCATTACGCAGCGGCAACTTTTCCGCGCAATCGACATCATCACGGAGTGCCTGTAGTGTACAAAGTCGGAATCGTCGGCGCCGGATTCGGCGTACGCGTACATTTGCCCGCGTATGTCGGACATCCGCAATTCGAGGTCGTCGCTCTGGCGTCACCCAACAACGCGGAACGCGTCGCGAAGGAACGCAACATTCCGCACGCTTTTCGCACATGCGAGGAGATGCTTCAAGGATGCGACCTCGATGTCGTATCGATCGCTACGCCGCCATTTACGCATCACCAAGATGTTCTTGCATCGCTGAAAGCGGGCAAGCACGTTGTGTGCGAAAAGCCCTTCGCCCTCAACGTGAAACAAGCCGAAGAGATGGTTGCGGCTGCCGAGCGCTCGGGTAAAGCGACCGCCGTCATGCACGAGTTTCGCTGGGTGCCGCAAAATACTGCAATCAAGGAGCTCATTGTCAATCATCATTTACAGCCGTTGCGCGAAATCGAAATCGCGCAACTCAGCGGCTTTCTACGGCTTGACGGAACGCGCAAGCGCGGCTGGTGGTTCGAACGTGAGAAAGGCGGCGGCATCAGCGGCGCGCTGCTCTCGCATATCATCGACACGGCGAATTGGTGGGCGGGACGTCCACCAATTAGCGTAACCGGATTACTGCGCACAGCAAATCCGGTTCGCCACGACGCGGAAGGTGAGTTCAGAAGCACCGTTGACGACGGCGGCTTCGCAGTGCTCGACTACGGCGACGGATTGGTCGCGCGCCTTGCGGTGGACGGCACGACGCGTATCGATTCTTCAACGTACGCAGCTCATGCGGAGAACCGCACGGCGGTTGCCGCCGGCAAGCACATTCTTGACATGCAGCTATATAGCGTGGACGATGACGAAACCGCGGAGTTGGATTGCAAGCCGTCCCCGTATCACAAGTTCGCATCGGTCGACAGACAGGTGCCGCTCGTCATGCAATTGCTCGACGAATTCGTCAAACAAATGGAAACCGGTAAGAGCGCGGTTCCAACATTCAAAGACGCGCTGGAAACCCAGCGCGTCCTCGAAGC
>CAZHGH010000012.1:12555-18809 GCA_964531205.1 uncultured bacterium | reverse complement strand
GTACCCGCGATGAGAATTCGACAGTCCTTCGTAGGATTCGAGCTTCCGAAGTCAGGCGTGCAGCGGCTTGAAGAATCGCTTGCGGTGGACGTGTAGATATTTTCGATCCAATGCAGATCGTCCGCATCGCTGCTACCCGAAGGATCGCCGCCCGGCGCGACGACACCCCAAGACGTTGGATGCGTCGCGTCGTAATTCGAATACGAAGCTACGGTTTCGTTGATGACCGACCCCGAATCATCGAGGCTCGACGCACCGACGGCAATGACCCCCGCATCGGCCGCGGGGAAGTCCAACGTCGATTTCGTCTCGTTGCCCGACGCGGCAACGACCACCACGTTGGCCGCGATGGCGCTTGCAACCGCGTCTTCTTCCGCGGGATCGGCTGTGGGCGCGCCGAGGCTCATGCTGATGACCTTCGCGCCCTGTGCGACTGCGTGATTAATCGCTAATCCAACATCCGATGCTTGTGCAGTACATCCGCCTGAGCCGCACGGCGGATCCGGAAAGACTTTGAAGATCATCAGCGGTGCTGCGTATGCAACGCCCGCAAAACCAAGTCCGTTGTTCGCTGCGGCGCCCGCTATACCGGATACATTTGTACCATGACCGTCATTGTCCGTGACCGGTCCCACGGTGGTGACACCGTTTATGTCGCTCTCCGAATAAACGATTCGTCCGCTGAGCTCGGGATGCGTCATATCCGCGCCCGTATCGATAATCGCGATTTTCGCGGTACCGCCAAGCGCGTTCGCAAAGATATTTCCTGTCGAGTTCGTTTTTCCGTACGCCCAGGCGTTAGCCGCACAAATCGCGTGCACGTCCCACTGCCCCAGTGTCCAGCTACTTACGCCAACCTGGTTCTGATACACCGGCGGCGTATTGCCCGGTGCAAAACCGTTGAAATAGGGATCGTTCGGGAAGGCCAATGCTGCGTTCGTAGACATGGTATATCGTAACGCGGCGCGCGAAACGCTCTTGACGAGCGAATTCGTGCGCAATTGTGCGATCGCGGCATCTTCTTGGCCGGGAGTCACGTGCAATATTTGCACGATGCGGCCCATGGCCGGAAACTCCATTGTGCGGCCTTCACTCGCACCTACATTGGAAGCAACGCGCGAGAGCGTTGCACGCCGGGTTGCAAAGTCGGTGCTGTTATAAGCGACCTCGATCACGCCCGGCGCGTACCCGTTCGCTGCGGCGTGGTTCGGCAGACGGCCGGTGCCGTCGTTAAACGGCACCCGATTCCTGGCGCTGAACGACTGACGCGCAACGGATTGCGGAGCTCCCTGAGTGGTGCAGTTCAACGACGCGTTAAACGTCTTCGTTCCGAACGGCGTCGCTGTTGGAGTCGGCGTTGGAGTGGGCGAAACGAAAGGCGTTGGTGTCGGCGTCGGAAGTCCCCCTCCTCCTCCACCGCCGCAAGCGGTCAACGCAAACGCGAAAGCTCCCAAAGAGATAAGGAGACCGTTACGACCTCTCACCCGAGTCCTCCAAAAGAAAGTGGCCGATTAAGTTATCGGCCACTTATGACTTTCCCCGTATGTTAACGCAAAGCTAATGAGATTTCGCGTAACTGACGGCCGCAGCTGCATCGACGCGCCCGCAGCCCTGCTTGGCATCGCCGATGTTCGTTGCACTGTTGCACAAGGCCGCCGCCACTTGTGCCGCTGAGTAGGACGGCCGAACCGCAAGGATCAGTGAAGCCACTCCAACGACGTGCGGCGTCGCCTGCGATGTGCCTGCAATGAGGATACGGCAATCCGTGACGGTGGACGTTTGGAAGTCCGGGCTGCACGTTCCGGGCTTGACCGCAGTGCTGGAGTAGATGTTTTCAATCCAATGCAGGTCGTCTTGGTCGCTGCTGCCATTGGGATCGCCGCCCGGCGCGACGAGGTAATGGCCTCCGCCGTTCGAGCTGAGGAAGTTCGAGTAACTCGCGACCGCCTCTTTTGCAGTTCCGGATGAATCGTTGAGAGAGGTTGCACCAACGGCAATCACTCCGGGATCCGCTGCCGGACAATCCAACGCAGCTGTATGTTCGTTTCCTGCTGCCGCGACAACCACAACGCCTGACGCAATGGCATGCTCGACCGCTTGATACTCCGGATCGCTTGTGGAACATTGTCCCGACGAACCGAGGCTCAAATTGATGACTTTGGCGCCATTCGCAACAGCGTCGTTAATTGCCGAAGCCTCGTCCAGTGTATTCGATTGACACTGCGCGGGAAGATTCGATCCTTCGCACCCTGCACTCGGATCGCTCGGGAAAATCCGATACGCCAGCATGGGTGCCGCAAACGCGGGGCTCGCGAAACCGAGCCCATTACCCGTGTTCGCATCGGCAATTCCGGCAACGTTGCTTCCGTGTCCGTCCGTATCCGTCACGAAGGAGCTGCTGGTTTGCGCGGTGCCGCTCGGAAATGTGACGAAGCACTGCGTACGAACGATCTTTCCGCCAGTCAATTCGGGATGCGTTACATCCACGCCCGTGTCGACGATCGCTATCGGTGCACCGGTTACGGGCGCGGAGCCTGAGACTTCATTCCAAGCCGTATCGATATGCATCACGTGCATATCCCATTGTCCCGGGTGTCCGCTGTCTTCGAAAAACGGCGCGCCGGGCCCAAAACCGTCGAAGTACGGATCGTTCGACGACACGCTCATGCGTTGACGGTACGCAACGCGCGAAACCGATTGAACACCCGGCGTCGAGCGCAATTGCGCCATCGCTTGATCGACAAGCGATGGATTAACAGTGAGTACGCGAACCCGCAAATTCAAAGCGGCGAGTTGTAAATCGCCGGTGCGCGCGCCACGCAAACCGCCCGCAACCGCATCGATGCTATCGAGACGCGCGCCGGACGCGTACGTCACTGCGATGGTTCCAGGCACGAATTGCTGCGCGTTCGATGAGGGCGGGAGCGCACGCGCTTCGCCAAACGTACCGACGCTTGAGCTGCCGGTGCTCGCTGCGGATGAGCCACTCGTCGGGCACGTCGCGCTCTGCGTTGTCGGCGGCGGATTTCCGGACCCCGGGAACGGTGTCGGAGTTGCGCTCGTAACGGGCGGCGTGCCTCCGCCTCCCCCACCGCACGCTGCCAATGCCAACGCGGCGACGCTAAGCAAAGAGATGAACGTATAATTGCGCTTCACAATGCTTCCTTTTACCCGCGACGGGTGAAGCGGGTATGAAGACTACGTGCGAAGCAAGCGCGTTAGTTCCAAGCGGCCAAGCGCTATTTCGTGAGTTCTTTCCAGAGCAAACCGAGCGAAGCAACGGTCGCGCGCGCTTGAATGGATGCGCGATCGCCATCAGGCATCTGACGCTTCACCGCTTTCGCGCCGCTCGGATCGGCGTACGCCAGCCACACCAGACCGACCGGTTTCTCCGGCGTGCCGCCACTGGGTCCCGCGACGCCGGTCGTGGCGATGCCGTAGTCGGTCCCGAAACGCGAGCGCACGCCTTGGGCCATTTCAATTGCGGTCTCTTCGCTTACCGCGCCGGCTCGTGCAAGCGTTTCTTCACGCACGCCGAGCGCGGTCACTTTCACCGCGTTTTCATACGCAACAACGCCGCCGGCAAAACTCTTTGAAGAACCAGGGACGGCCGTCAATGCAGCGCAGACTGCGCCGCCCGTGCACGACTCTGCTACTGAAAGGGTTCGGCGCGTTTGCTGCAAGTGCGCGTGAATCGCTCCGGCGAGCGTTTGATCGTCGACGCCGAAAATATGCCCGTGCAGCCGCTGTGTAATGTCATGCTCGAGCGGCGCGATTAGGCGGCGCGCTTCTTCCTCCGATTCCGCCTTCGCCATCATCTTCACGTCGACGCGATAGTCGTGCGCGAGGACCGCAATCTTCGGATTCTCATACGTCCGAAAGAGCTCGTCGATGCGATGATCGATCTCCGATTCGGCCATTCCAATGGTATGTAAGATTCGCGTGTAGATTGCAGCGCGTAATTCGAACCGTTGCTTGAGCCACGGAACCAGGCCATCGGCGAGCATAGGTTTCATCTCGCGCGGAACGCCCGGCATGGACGCGACGAATTTGCCGTCGGCGCGTAACGCGATAAAACCCGGCGCGCTGCCGTTCGGGTTATCGAGGACGATCGCGCCTTTCGGAAGCACAGCTTGCCTGCGATTGTTATCGCGCATCTCGAAGCCTAATCGCGCAAACCGTTCCTGCATGACGCGCAGCGAGGGCTCGTGAAGCTCCGCCTCAACGCCGAGCGCATCGCAAACCGCTTCTTTCGTGATGTCGTCGATTGTCGGACCGAGTCCGCCGGTGGTGATGACTCCATCCGCGCGATCCAACGCGCCGCCGATCGCCGCGGCGATGCGCTGCCGGTTATCGCCGACGGCATGCGTCGCATAAACGTCAACGCCAATCGAAGCGAGCGTTGAGGCTATGTACGACGTATTCGTATCGACGAGCTGGCCGAGCAGCAACTCGGTGCCGACGGCAATTAGTTCAACGGACGCCACGATGACTAGAAGTCCACTGGGCGCAAATAGAATTCGTTGATAGCCGTATTCGTAAGCATTGCTGTGGTCGGCAAATGCCTTTTCCAATGCGTGCCGTCAAGGCACCGCCGCACACGCTCGACGTCGCTGCGTTCGAAACCGCGCTCGACCAACTGCGCATTGGAATATCCTTCCAGCATGCGCGCGAGGATTGCATCCGCTTTTGCGTACGTAATGCCTAAATCGGCTTCATCGGTTTGATTGGCTTCGAGATCCGCGCTGGGTGCTTTGTCGATGAGCGGTTGCGGCACGCCGAGATACCGCGCCATTTCCCATACTTGCGTCTTGTAGAGATCGCCGATAGGATTCACCGGCGGCGTATCGTCCGCGTGCCACGTGAAATATCCGAGCAGACGTTCCGTCTTGTTTCCCGTGCCGATCGGCAATGCGTTGTATTTCGCCGACTGATCGAACAGCACGACCATCCGCACGCGTGCCATCACATTCCCGCGCCGGCGCGCATCCGCATCGGGCTCCAATTGTAAGTAGCCGTCAACCGCGCCGGTGATCTCGATAGTCGAAACGTTGATGCCTAAGGCCTCTACGACAAGTTGCGCATCCGAAAGACTCCCCGGGCTGGAGGTCTTGTACGGCATACGAATCGCGTGCACGTTTTCCGGCCCGAGTGCGCGCGCACATAAAAATGCAGTAACCGCCGAGTCCACGCCGCCTGAGAGCCCAATGACGGCATGATGAATGTTGCGGCGCACGATCATCTCGTCTTGCAGAAACGCGACGAGCCAATCGGTCGTAATCTTCGGATTAATATGAGGAGGCTGCGTGAACGCGCTGGTTTCGGCTTCAATGACCGGCAACATCGCGCGCTCCTCTGGGCAACGGAAGTTCGTCATCGAGTAAGAGATCCGGGAGGACCGCGCTCAAATCTCCCAACAGCGGCAGGGTCGCGCGCGCGAGGTCGATTTCGCGCATGTCGATCGTCGCACGGATGATGTGGGCTCCGAGCGCCGGCGCTTGCACCACGGTTCGTCCATACGGATCGACAACGCGCGAACTGCCCGTCATGCCTTTTCCGCCTTCAAATCCCGCAAGACCCGCGTATAACAAGTACACGCCGTGCTCTGCCGCGGTCGCATGCAAAATTTCGCGCCACCGTCCGATGCTGCCGAGTTCGTCGTCTTCTTCTATCCCTCGCCCCGGCGCTGCGCTCGGAATAATGAAGACGCGCGCGCCTTTGATTGCAGCGATCGTCGGCATAATCGCGTGCCATACGTCTTCGCAGATGAGCATCGCCATGGTGCCGAAGCGCGTTTCGAACGTTTGTAGGCGGCGGCCCCGCGAGAGAAAGCGCTCTTCATCGAAGACGCCGTACGTGGGCAAGAACATTTTGCGGTGCAGGTGACGAATGCGCGACTCTTTCCCATCGACCTCGAGATAGATCGCGCTGTTGTAGTACGTGCCGGCGGCGTTTTCAAAAAAGCCGCACACTATGTCGACGCGCTTTCCCCCATTCGCATCACGCCACGCAGACGTGACATCGTCGGCGAACTGACGCGCGCTGACGGCTAATTCGTACACCGCGCCTTCGAGGAAATACCCCGTGAGTGACGCCTCCGGCAAAACGATCAAATCGGGCGCGGGATCGCTGCTGCCTAACTGTGCGAAAATCTCGCGCAACTCGCGCAAGTTTTCCGCATAGCGGCCCTTGCGCGGTTTATTTTGCACGATCGCGACGCGCACCGGCGCAACGCTGTGATTCAGATTGACCGG
>CAZHGH010000012.1:0-12455 GCA_964531205.1 uncultured bacterium | reverse complement strand
GGACGTTCTTCGCCGGGGCCTACCTCTTGCAGTTTGGCGGCGCATTCTTCAGCCGGGTACGTCCAGATTTCGGCCATCGTCGGATGCAGATGCGGGATAAGCATGAACTCGTGCACGGTTGCACCATAGCGCATTGCGACGATGACTTCATGAATCAGGTCTGAGCCCTCCGCACCGAGGATGGCCGCACCGAGAATTTTTCCGCTATCAGCGGACGCCATCATCTTAACGAAGCCCTTCGTCTTGTTGAGGCACTGTGCTTTGCCGTGTTCCGCAAAATCGTACGTACCTTTCACGTACGCGACGCCGTGAGCTTGCAGTTCGCGCTCGGTTTGGCCAACTACCGCGACTTGCGGGTCGCTAAAGACCGTGTGCGCCTTTTGCAGCGAATAGTCCGCCTGCTCGCGCGTTCCCAGGATTGCGTTGCGCGCCGCAATCTCGCCTTCGTAAATCGCGACATGCACGAGCATGTGCTTTCCGGCGACGTCGCCGATCGCCCAAAAGTTCGGCGCGCACGTCTGCATGGTTTCATCCGTCTCGATGCCGGTGATGTGATGGCAATCAACGCCTGCTTTATCCAACTCCAGCCCGTCGATATTCGGCACGCGTCCCATGGAGTAAAGCAACTGGTCGGCTTCGAGTTCGCCCTCGACGCCATGGTGGTTCACGTGCACGATTTTTTTATCGCCGCGTTTGCTAACGCGAAGGATCTGTGTCTCGGTGTGCACGTCGATGCCTTCATCGCGATAGTATTCGGTGAGTGCTTCGCCGATGTCGTGATCTTCGCCGGAAAGCAAATGGCGGCTGCGCAGTACGATGCTCGTCTTCGTTCCCATGCGCGAAAAAAACTGACCGAGTTCGCAGCCGATGTACCCGCCGCCGAGCACAATGAGCGACTTCGGTAATTCTTGCGACTCCAACGCTGCGTCGCTGTCGATGTAGCCTACATCTTGCAATCCGTGCACGGCATGCGCCGGCGCTACGACGCTGCCGGTGGCGATAATCCACTTGTCGGCCTGTAGTATCATGTCGTCGCCGACTTTAAGTTCCGTGGGACTCAGAAAACTTGCATGACCCATGTAAAGGGGAAACTCTTCGAGGCCCTCGATGCGGTAGTCGGCAAAACCCTTGATGAGCTCCCGCTTGCGCCGCATGATGTGCGGAAAATCGATGCGGATGTCGCCCGCGTGGATGCCGAGTTCCGCAGCTTCGCGCATATTGTTAACCGCGTCGCTCGATGCAATCAGCGCTTTACTGGGCATGCAGCCGCGCAGAATGCAGAGTCCGCCGAGCGGTCCGTGGTCGACGAGGGCTACGTCGGCGCCTAAATCGCGTCCCGTGCGCGCGGCGGCATAACCGCCGGAACCCGCCCCGACGATTATGAGGTCATGCTTCTTGCGTTTCATCTATCTCAGAGACACGGGGCGGGCACCCAAACGATGCACTGACTCGATGAAGCGCACTGTGCCGTCGGAGTGCATGACGATCGAATGCGTGCGTGCGTTGTTTCCAAAAAAGCGCACGCCGCGCGTGAGATCGCCGTCGGTGATGCCGGTCGCGCAGAACACCACGTGTTCGCCTTTGACTAAATCATCGATCGTGAGGATGCGATTTACGTCGCCGAAGCCCATCGCTTTTGCGCGTTCAACTTCTTCTTGATTGCGAAACTCGAGCTTGCCCATGAAGTTGCCGCCGAGGCATTTGAGCGCTGCTGCGGCCAGAACGCCTTCGGGCGCGCCGCCGGTGCCCATCGCGACATGAATGCCGGTCCCTTGTACTGCCGTCGCAATGCAAGCGTCGACGTCGCCGTCAGAGATCAGCTTGATGCGAGCGCCGGCTTCACGCACTTGCTTGATCAGCTCTGCATGGCGAGGCCGATCCAAAATGACGACGGTAACTTCGTTGATCGGTTTCTCGAGGGCATTGGCAACCGCGTCGAGATTTTCGCGCACCGGAGCATCGATATGAATGTAGGGCGCCGCCTTCGGGCCGACGGCGAGTTTCTTCATATATGTATCCGGCGCGTTAAGCAGTCCGCCACGCTCGGATATCGCCATGACGGCGATGGAATTCGGCAAACCGTTTGCGACGAGATTTGTGCCTTCGACCGGATCGACCGCGATGTCGACTTCGAAGCCGCCGCGGCCGACTTCCTCACCGATGTAGAGCATCGGCGCTTCATCGCGTTCCCCTTCGCCGATGACGATGCGCCCCGAGATGTCCATCGCGTTGAGCGCTTCGCGCATGCGCTCCACTGCAGCGCCGTCGGCCGTGTCGCGCTCGCCGCGTCCCATCCAACGGGACGCCGAAAGCGCGGCGCTCTCGGTGACTTTCACGAAGTCCAACGTGTTTACAGGGCTGGCCGCCGTACGTGCAATCATCGTCGTCATGCGCTTTGCCTACAAGGAAGGCGGAACGATTCCTTTTAACACCATGTCCTCGTGTCCGCCCAGCTCGAAGAAGTCCGTCCCGCAGCACGCGTTCAACTCGCGGGCTATTACGAAGCCTTTCTTTCCGCCGGCTGGGGACCGCTCTGTGCCATCATCGCAGCGGGCGCGACGCTCGGTTTCTTTGGGTGGTATGGCTTGCTCGTACCCATCGGAAGCGCCGCACTTTCCACGCTCGGTTTGCCGCTGGCCGTTCTTATCGGCGCCGCCGGCTCCACGTGGGCATGGCTCGCGTACAGCCGGTATTTCTCGGGAAGGGCCGGTGTGCGCTTCCAACGCGCGCTGCAATACGATGCGATAGCGTGGTTGCCGTTCGTACTGCTGTGGCTCGCGTTCGTGCTGCCGCTCTCGTTCACGCACGGCGGGCTGCGGCTGTTCATTTATTGCGTCGCGCTGTTTTGCATAGCGAAACTCGCCGTAGCAGTTCGCTTCAACGAAACCGTGCGCGACGTCACGGTCGACTTCGTCGTCTCACGTTTTGCGATCATCGTCATCGCGGAGCTTGCAGCGGTCATCATCGGACAGCGTGCCGGTACGCACGTACAAGAATCGCGTAACTTGCTGTTCGCGGTGTGGGGACGGTGGGACGCGGTGCATTATCTCGACATCGCAACGAGCGGTTACCACGGCTTCGACATGGCGTTCTTCCCGCTTTATCCACTGCTCGTCGCGGGTCTCGGTGCGATCATCGGCAATCATTTGGTAGCGGGGCTGGTCATCTCGAACGTCGCGCTGTTCTTCGGGCTGCTGTATCTGTACAAACTCGTCGAGCATGAATTCGATCGCTCGGTGGCGCGCCGGGCGATCTTCTACATCTCGATTTTTCCGACCGCCGTGTTCTTTTCGGCCGTCTACACGGAATCGCTATTCTTCTTTTTAACCGTGGCGTCGTTCTACTATATGCGCGAGCGCCGTTGGTGGCTTGCCGGCGTCATCGGGTTCTTCGCGTCGATGACACGTGTCGAAGGCGTGCTGCTGATCGTGCCATTTGTCATCGAATGGTTCATCTCGCATCGCGCGATGCTTTGGGAGGGACGCGAACGTGCGATCGCGGCTCTCGAAGATCTGGCACCGATCCTGCTGATTCCGCTCGGCTTAGCACTCTACATGGGATACCTGTGGGTGCTCAACGGCGACCCGCTCTATTTCTCCCACGTGCAGTCGCACTGGAACCGCCATTTCGCCGCTCCATGGACCTCCGTTTTCAACGCGTTCCATAAGATCGCGACCGCAACGTCGCCGCAGACGCAAGCGAATCAAACGCTGGAGCTCGTCTTCACCGCGCTGATGATCTTCGTACTCATCGCGGGCTGGCGCAAATTGAAGCCGTCGTACATCGCCTACATGGCGCTGTCGATTCTCATACCCATGTCGACCTCGAGTTTGATGAGCATGCCGCGCTTCGCGCTCGTGCTCTTCCCGATGTTTGCCATTTTGGCGCTCTGGGGTAAGCGGCCATCGATCAACAACGCGATTGTCGCGTTCTCGCTGCCGATGCTCGGTCTTTACACTGTTCTCTTCGCAGATTGGTATTGGGTGGCTTGAGCGTGCTTAACATCGCGCAAAATCGCGGGATGCGCCAGTTCGTAAAATTCGGTATTGTCGGCGCGTCGGGTTTTGTCGTCAATCTCGTAATCTTCACGGTGCTGCAGCGGCTGATTCCCTCGCACGCGCAGCCGGTTATGTACTACATCATCTTCTCGGTGGCGTATGTAGGCAGCGGTATATCGAATTATTACTTCAACCGGATATGGACGTTCCGCTCGACCGGTCACGCCGTGAAGGAAGGCGCACAGTTTCTTACTGTTTCCGTTCTCTCATTGATCGTCGGCTTAATCGTGTCGGCCATCGTCGCCCCTTATCTTGGCCACGGACATAAAACGTGGTTCGTCGGCACGGTCGCCGGCATTTTCGTCAACTTCTTCGTCAATAAGTATTGGACGTTCCGGAACGCGTGAGCGCGTTTCCAACCCGTCGCCTAGTGTGGCGCATCGCGCTGGCGGCGATTTTACTGCTGGCGCTCTTCTTGCGTCTCAAAGGCATTCATAACCCGATACTCGATCATCCGGGCTGGCGTCAGGGCGACACGGCATCGATCGCCAAGAACTTTGCGACGCTCCAGTACAACATTCTCTATCCGCAGACGAACTACAACGGTCCGCCGCCGAACTACGTCGAGCTGGAATTGCAGATCGTTCCGATCATCGCGGCCACGTTCTACAAACTCTTCGGCGTGCACGAGATTTTCGGACGCCTCATCACCATTGCGTTCAGCTTGGGGACGGTCGCGCTGCTCGCATATTTTGCGCGCTGGCTGTTTGCGAGTGAGATCGCGGGACTGCTTGCCGCGTTTTTGTACGCAGTCATGCCGGGCAGTTTGTTCTACGGGCGGACGTTCACGCCCGATACGACGATGGTCTTCTTCCTCACCGCGGCGCTGTACGCTATAGCGCGCCTGTTTGTGGATGAGGAGCTATGGAATTGGCGCAGCGTTACGCGATCGACCGCGCTCCTGACGATGGCGTATCTCGCAAAACCGGTATCGCTGGCCGCGCTCGTACCGGTCGTCGCATTGACGCTCGAACGCGCGCGCTCGGGGCGTACGTTCAAATGGGCGGCTTGCGCCGTGCTGCTGCTCGTGCCGCTCGCCATTCTCGTTGGGTACGATCGCGCCGTAGCGTCGCACGCGGAGTGGCACTGGGCGTCGGGCATAACGCGGCTGCACGTGCTACCCCAACTGAAAGCCTCGTTCACAAGCGCTGCCGCACTGCACGTGAAACTGACGCAGTTCCGCCAAATGCTCGGCGTGCTCTCGTACACGATGATTGGACCGGCGATTACGGCGTTTGCGATCCTCGGTTTCTTTTTTCTTCCCGAGGTTACCAAGTCGCGCACGCTGCTCTGGGCTTGGCTTGCCGGCGGACTGGGCTACACCTACGTCGTCGTGACAGTCGAGCGCGTCGATTACTACATGTACCTGCTGCTGCCGCTCGCGGCGCTCACCGCTGCGGGCTTTCTAACGCGTCTCATCGTGACCGTAACCTCGAGTTCGCTCGATCGTTCGTTCAAGATCGCGGCGGCGGCCGTTGGGGTGATCGCAGCAGCGGCGATCGTCTACCAAAACCGGCAGATCGTCAAACCGTATTACGCGTACAACAAACAAGTCTACCGGAATGCGATCGCGTTAAATACCACGCTCGCAAAAGATGCGCTCATCGTCATGGGACACTACGATCCCTCGGTGCTGTACTATATTGGGCGATACGGTTGGGAGGAAGACCCGTATCTTTGGACGCCGTTCGATGAACAGAGTGCGATCCGCAAAGGCGCGCGCTACTTTATCGCCATCGAAAAGAACCGTTTCAACCACAACGTTGAGCTCTGCGCGTGGATGCAGCGCTTTCCGGTAATCAATCCAAAAGCGCAGTGGCCCGTTTATCAAACCGATCCGGCGCTGGTTAAACCGGGTGCCGAAGCGCAATGGCGCGCATTCCGCAATGCAGAGAAAGCCGGCAACGCACGCACTTGGCTAGACGCTCATGGCATGTGCCGTTAAAGCACTACGGTTTATTGTGTCCCGGAGCGTTCCCACTGTTGCCGGGCGAGGTGCCGCTACAATCTTTCGCAGCGTCGCCATGTAAGCCGTTGCAGCTGACACTCCCGAACGAATTTCTCACATTCGACCCAAGTACTTTGACGATACCTATGCCGACAAGCGCGATCATCGCCAAGAGTATGGCGTATTCAACGATAGTCACGCCGCGTTTGCAACGGACGAGCCCGCGAACGGCCTGCATCCGTTAAGTATACTACGGCAGCGGCAATAAGGAGCCGGCCGATCCCGTGGAGGCAGCTGCAGCTTTCTCAGCCGCCGGAACGCCGGACTCCACGAGCTGCCGGTATGCGATAAGGCGGTTGGTAAGTTTCGCGACGTCGAGCTGCAGTTCGTACGAGTTTTGAATCGCCTTCGTCAGGTCTTGCGTGTCGTACGTGTAATTGAAACGCTTCAGACTCTTCAAAATGTCCTTGGACTGATCGTTCAACGCAGCGTAAGCCGTCTGCATTTGCAAGCCCGCAGCTTGATACGTGGGATAGTTTGAGATGACGATTTCGCGCTTCAGCCGTGCGTCGTCGATCTGTGCTCGCAATGCCTGCAGCCGTACGCTTTGCGGATCGTATTTTTGAGCGTCATTTATTGTGGTCATCGCGTCGTCGAAGTCGCCGCGGCGATAGTCGGCTTCAGCAATTTGCGCCGAGACGGTCGCAAAACCGGCGCGAGCGCGCGGATCCTTTGGGTTTACCCGCAACGCAAGCCGGTAGGCCGTCTCTGCTTCGTGCAGACTACCGCGTTCGAGCGCGACGTCGCCTTGATTTACGCGCGTGTTTACAATCCAATGTTCAACCGAACCGGCGCAGCCGGTTGCGGCGAGCAACGCTGCAAGGGAGAGCAAGCGGAGCGACGTTATCAGAAACTTCATGACCGTATATTCGTAAGGAAGTGCGCGACTATGGCGATGATCTTCGCTGCTGGCCACAGGATGACCTGAGAGAGCAGGGTCCCAATGATGGCAGTGAGCGCCAAATAAAACACCATCGAGCGCACCTGCTCCAGTGGACGCTTGCCACGCACCGCCTCATCGGTGATGAGCGACGACGTCGGATCGACGAACAGCGTAAAGGCAATCGTGCCGACGCCGTTCACGATGCCGGAAAGTCCTAGCGCTGTGCGCGCCGCTGTTATATCCAACAAGCTTGCGTAGTACGACGAAACGACCCCGATCGAGTACACCGCGGTAATGACGATGTTGAAGATGAGCATCCGCTTGGGCAGGGACTCGATTGAGAAGGCCCGCAGGCGCCCGGGCGTCGGAGCGCGGTACGAAGTGACGACATCGCGGATTACCGCGGGGTCAGCCAGGCGAAATAGCGAGTGCGGTATGGAGCCACGTTTTTCGAACGAACGCACGCCGCGCTGAAAAAGATAGATAAACCACGGCAGCATGAGCGCGAAGACGATCATGCCCAGCGTTCCGGCAAAGACGATGAGCCGTAACTGCCACAGCACAGTATCTTGCAATACGGAAAGGCCCCCGACATCGTGAGCAGCGTACAGATGGCGCGCGCGCTCGGCGGCATGATCGGTGAGCGGGCCGATCGTCATGCTTGAGAAAATATTCGCCAGGCGTCCGAACGTCACGAAAAGATTGAACAGCGAAATCGACGTGGCAATGCGCTGCGTAATGACGCCGGCTAAACGCGCAGCGTATGCGCCGATGGTCACGCCCTGAACGATGAACGTGATTGCCATGGCGCCGATCAGTTCCCACGACCAGAACGGCGCGTTTAGAACGTGGGGAGCGGATTCAGGCAGCGCTACGGTTCCACTCGACAGCGGCTTCATCTACGGGCCCAAGCACGCAGAGGCCGAGATTCTCTTCTTTCAACAACTCTTGTGCAAGCGTTTGAACCTCTTCCGCTGTGACCTCGTCGACCTTCTCTTCGATCTCTTCGGTCGTCAGTTGCCGCCCGAGCGCAAATTCACTGCGGCCTAGCCGGATCATCCGGCTGGACGTGCTCTCGAGCGAGAGCGTAAGGCTGCCTTTGATGTGTTCTTTGGCTAAACGCAGTTCGGCGTCGGTCACGCGCGTATCGCGAATTGCCGCGAACTGCTCGCCGATGACGGAAACGCATTCCCGAACACTCTCAGGCGACGTGCCGGCATAGACGGCAAATAAGCCCGCGCCGCGGTATGCAGCTTGGAATGAGTACACGGTATAGACTAATCCGCGCTTCTCGCGGATCTCTTGAAACAAACGGCTCGACATGCCGCCGCCTAGAATCGTATCGAGGACCGTCAGCACGTAACGGCGTTCGTCGCGGACCGAAAGACCGCGCGTTCCGAGCACAACGTAAGCCTGCTCGCTGTCTTTTTTATGAAAAAGCGTGTTGGGCGTCGACGGCGGAGATTCAGGAACCGGCAGTTCGCTCGTGCCTTCAAAATCTTCGAACGCCCTTTCGAACAGCTCGACGACCGCGTCGTGATCGACGTTGCCCGCTGCCGCGACGACAACCGAATTCGGCGCGTAATGGCGTTTCATATGGAGGCGCAGATCGTCAGGCGTGAGTTTCGTAACCGTATCCGCAAAGCCGATGGTCGGCGCACCCAAGTTGCTGCCGTTCCACATCGTTTGAATGAAGAGATCGTGGATGAGCTCGTCCGGCGAGTCATCGTACATCTTGATCTCTTCCAAGACGACTTTCTGCTCTTTTGCGAGCTCCTCGAGTTCGAACTTGGAATTGAGGAACATATCGGTGAGCACGTCGACCGCCAAAGGCAGATGCTGATCCATCACCTTGGCGTAGTAGCACGTCGTCTCTTTATCGGTGAACGCGTTCAGATTGCCGCCGATGCCGTCCATCTCTTCGGCGATCTGACGGGCAGTGCGCCGCTGCGTGCCCTTGAAGAGCATATGCTCGACGAGGTGCGAGATGCCCCGGCGCTCAGCGCTTTCGGCGGCGGATCCGACGTCGGCCCAGATGCCGATGGAGGCCGATCGGAAGGCCGGCATAGACTCTGTAATGACGCGCACGCCGTTGCGCAGGGTGCTCTTGCGATACATGCCTGGCTTCATTTTAAAGCAGAGCGCGTCCAGTCCTGGTCCCAATAGACGCCATGCCCTTGCTGCAAGCGTCGCATAAGCGCGGAAGTGCTCTCACTGCGCTGCACGCTGACCGAAAATACCGTCCGCGTCGTGGGCTTGGCAATATCGCCGGCGACGACGATATCTTTGCCGATGCGCAGCGGGACGCTCGCCCATACATCGACTTCATCGACGGGCGCTGCAGCGAATGCCTTTTGAACCAGTCGCGCTATCTCGGAGATAAACTCGTCGCGGCTGAGCGCGTGGTGAAAATGCACGCCCGAAACCCGCAGCCCCACGATTTCGTGCCCTCCGAAACCGTCCGCATAGACGTTGAGCACCTGCGCGGGCCACTCAGTTGTGAAAAGTGCGCGCCCGACTTTCACGGCCACCGGTTTGCGGTTGCCGCCTGCGCGCGCCGCCGCATCTAAACTGCTCACGCCGGGCGGCACCGTCGGGAAGAGGACTTGGCCGAGGAGCAGCAGCGCGCTAATAACTTTGAGCAAAATACGCGTTCACAACGGCAGGTCCGCCGCACCCCACGCAGCGCGCGCCCGGCTCTTGAAGCGGACGCACGTTGCGCGTCGTCGCGCCCGTCGCCGCTTTGATTTCCGCTTCGCATTCGGGCCGGTTGCACCACGGAATGTCGATCATTCCGGCGCGCGTCCGCAATTTTTCAAAGAACTCGTCGCGATCGCGCACGGTGAAGGTGTGCGACTCGAGAAAATCTTTTGCTTTCGCGTACAGCGATGCATGTACGGCATCCAGTAACTCGCGCAGCGTACGTCCGAGCGCATCGAACGTCACACTGACTTTCGCACCTTCTTCGCCCTTTTCTTTATCGCGGCGCACGACGACAACGCTGCTGCTGTCGACGTCGCGCGGACCGATTTCAATGCGCAGCGGCACGCCGCGCATCTCCCATTCGCTGTATTTCCAGCCCGGAGTTTGGTCGCGGTCGTCAACGCGCACGCGAAAACCCTCACGCCGCAGTTGCGCCGCAAGTTCGTGCGCCTTTGCGACAGCGCGCTCGTCGCCGCCGCGAACGATAGGCACGAACACCGCCTCGATCGGCGCAAGTTTCGGCGGAATGCGAAGGCCGCGGTCGTCGCCGTGCGTCATGATCACCGCACCAAGCATGCGCCACGACATGCCCCATGACGTCGTGTAGACGTGCTGAATCTTTTGATTCGCGTCGGCGAACGTAATGTCGTACGCTTTGCTGAAGTTTTGTCCGAGATCGTGCGAGGTCGCGGACTGGAGCGCTTTTCCGTCGGGCATCAACGCTTCGATGGAATACGTTTCGACAGCACCCGGAAAGCGTTCGGTCGCGCTTTTAATACCGGCGTAGACCGGCACCGCAGCGACGTTCTCAGCGAAATCTTTGTAGACGGCGAGCATTTTTTCCGTTTCTTCGCGCGCCTCTTCAGGAGTTGCGTGCGCGGTGTGACCTTCTTGCCACAAAAACTCCATCGTGCGCAAAAACGGACGCGTCGCTTTTTCCCAGCGAAGCACATTCGCCCATTGGTTGATCAGAATCGGAAGATCGCGGTGCGACTGAATCCAATCGCGATACATCACGCCGATGATCACTTCCGAAGTCGGACGGATCGCAAGCCGCTCTTCGAGTTTTTCACTGCCGCCTTCGGTAACCCAAGCGACTTCCGGCGCAAAACCCGCGACGTGCTCGGCTTCCTTTAGAAGCAGATGCTCCGGAATGAGGAGCGGAAAGTATGCGTTTTCGTGACCGGTGTTTTTGAAACGCTCGTCTAAGTGCTTCTGCAGATTCTCCCACATGCCGTAACCGTGCGGCCGCAGCACCACGCATCCGCGCACGGGCGAATAGGACACGAGTTGCGCCTTGAGGCAGACGGCGGTGTACCAGGCTGAAAGATCCGCGGCTTTCGGCGGAATCTCTTTGACCAGCACCTGTTTCGTATCGGGCAGAACGGCTTCGGCTTCGGACATGACCGGCGACGATTCGGAGAAACAGGTGGACGCGCCTGCCTGTTTCGGGTACCGTTCTTTGCATGGCGCAAGCGTTTGATTTGCTGGTCGTCGGTACAGGCAGTGCCGGAACTACTGCCGCTCTGAAGTGCCGCAAGGCCGGTTGGAGCGTCGGCATCATCGACGAACTGCCCTACGGCGGAACGTGCGTGCTGCGCGGCTGCGATCCGAAGAAAGTGCTCGTCGGAGCGGCGCAGATCGCGGATTGGTCGCGGCGCATGCACGAGGCCGGCGTAACGAAAGAACGCCTGCACATCGATTGGCCCGGACTGATTCGCTTCAAGCGCACGTTTACGGATCCGGCATCGCAGGAACGCGAGCGTGCGTTAGCCGACGCCGGGGTTCACTGTTTTCACGGTCATACGGCATTCCTCGACCCGAAAACAGTTCGCATCGACGGCGAAACCGTAGAAGCGCGGCATTTCGTGATTGCGTCGGGCGCGATGCCGATGCCGCTGAATGTTGATGGTGAAGAGTTCATCACGACAAGCGACTCATTCATGGAGCTGGATTCGCTGCCGTCGCCGATCGTATTTATCGGCGGCGGATTTATCTCGTTCGAATTTGCGCATCTCGCCGCACGAGCCGGCGCGCAAGCGCACATCGTCGAAACGAAAGCGCGTCCGCTCGCCGGGTTCGATCCGGATCTCATCGATCGATTGGTCGAAGCCACACGCGCACTGGGCATTAGCGTTGACACCGAATGCAAGGTCAAAGCGATCGAAAAGCGCGGCAACGACTTCACGGTTCACGCAGAACAAAGCGGGCGTCAAACGGACCTCACCGCGAAACTTGTCATCCATGGCGGCGGCCGCGTCCCCAATATCGACGCTTTGAACTTACAAGCCGGCAACGTAGAGCGCACGAAAAAAGGCGTGAAGGTCAACCGGTATTTGCAGAGCGTGAGTAACCCGGCGGTGTACGCTGCAGGTGATGCCGCTGACGGAGGCGGTTTGCCGCTGACGCCCGTCGCCGGCGCGCAAGGCGAGGCGGTTGCTGAAAATCTGCTGTACGGAAACCGGCGCACGATGGATTTCAGCGGCTTGGCGAGTCTCGTGTACACCGATCCCCCATTGGCGGCCGCCGGCCTTTCCGAAGCGGACGCGAAGGAGCACGGTCTACGCTGCACTGTAAAAGCAGGCGATACGTCGGAGTGGTACTCTTCGCGGCGGATTGCCGCAAAGCCATCGGGCTACAAACTGCTGATTGACGAAAACGCACAGCTGCTTGTAGGCGCACACGTGCTCGGAGAACACGCCGAAGAGCTCATCAACGTTTTTTCGCTTGCGATCCGTGCGAAGATTCCGCTTTCAATGCTGCGCGAGACCTTCTTCGGCTATCCGACAGCGTCGTCGGACAT
>CAZHGH010000011.1:42359-51002 GCA_964531205.1 uncultured bacterium | reverse complement strand
ATTTCACCGGAAAGCCCGAGTTCGCCGAATGCGACGGCGTCGGAGGAGAGCGCGCGATTGCGGAATGACGACGCAATTGCAAGCGCGATGCCGAGATCGGCAGCAGGTTCGTTTACGCGCAGCCCGCCTGCAACGGAGGCGTAAATGTCATGCGTCCCGAGATGCAATCCGGCGCGGCGCTCGAGCACCGCAATGATCATTGCAAGGCGCGCTTGATCGATGTTGTTTGCAAGACGTCGCGGCGTTCCATAGCTCGTTTCTCCGACGAGCGCTTGCACCTCGACCAGTACGGGACGCGAACCGACGATGCTTGCAACGACGCACGAACCGCTCGGCCTCCCGTTGCGTCCCGATAAAAACAACTCCGAAGGATTCCCGACTTCACGCAGTCCGTCGGCGTGCATGGTGAAGACGCAGATTTCATCGACGCTTCCGAAACGGTTTTTGTACGCTCGCACGATCCGGTAATCGCCGTTCGATTCGCCTTCGAAATAGAGTACCGTGTCGACGAGGTGCTCCAGCAATCGCGGTCCCGCGATGGTGCCTTCCTTCGTCACGTGTCCGACGATGAACGTGGCGCATCCGGTGCGTTTCGCAAACTCCATGAGCGCTTGCGTGCAATCACGGACTTGCGTGACGCTGCCCGCATACGACTCCGACTCCGGCAACCACACCGTTTGTATCGAATCAACGATGAGCGCTTGCGGGGCGAGCTTCTCGAGATGATCCAAGACCGAGCGCAAATTCGTCTCTGCAAAGACGAGGACGTCGCTTTCGAGTCCCAAACGTTGCGCGCGAAGCTTCACTTGCGCGGCGGATTCCTCGCCGCAAACGTACACGACGGGTTCCGGCAGCGTTGCTGCGATTTGCAGCAACAGCGTGGATTTTCCGGCGCCGGGCGGGCCGCCGATTAACGTGAGGCTTCCCGGTACGACGCCGCCGCCGAGCACTGCATCGAATTCGTGCAAACCGGTGCGCGTGCGCTCCAAGCGCGCTTCGTCAACGTCGTCGAGCCGAACCGGACCGGCTTGTGCTTTTAACGGCGCTGTAGCCGCACTGCGCGCCGCTACGACGCGCATCGGGCGCTCGTCGAACGAGTTCCACGCCTCGCATTGCGGGCACCGGCCCAGCCACCTTGGCGACTCAAAGCCGCACGCGGAGCAAAAATAAACGGAACGCGCTTTTGCCACCGCACACTCTTGGCTGGACAGGAGACCGCCTCATGCATACGCCCTTGCCGCTAAGGGTATCCTAACGACTCAGGGGAACCGCACGTCAGCACCGGAGTTTCCATGCCTCTACTGGGCACCGAGGCGAGCGAAACCGGGGAGCAAAGCGTCGTAGCTTTGCTTCACCGTATCGCCGAGGTTGCGAACTGCGCGACCGGATTCGGCGACGCGCTTGCAGGTGTGACGCGCGAGGTTTGCGCGTACTCGGGCTGGTGCGCCGGCCATGCCCTCGCGGTAAAATTCAATGCGCCCGGCGGTGCTCGGTTGATAAGCGCCGGAAATTGGCACTTCGGCGGTACCGTTCGTCTGGACGGGCTGCGTCGCCGCGCCGCGCTGGAGACGTTTGCACCGGGCGAAGACTTGCCCGGCGAGGTTTGGCAGCGGCGTGAAGCGATGGCCGTCGATGAGCCTCATACGAAAGATCGACGGTTCGCGCGCATGCGCGGCCTGCCGGTGCGTGGATGGTTCGGATTTCCGGTGATATCCGCGGATCGCGTCGAGGGCGTCGTCGAGTTCTGCACGGTTGAAAATCAAGCGATGCATCCGCATATTGTTGCAACGGCGGATATCATCGGATCGCTCCTGGGCTACTCGTATATGCGCGAACGCTTGCGCTTTTTTAAAATGGCAATCGATAACGCGCAGGACGCGCTCACAGTCTATCGCGTTACGAACGATCCGCAAATGCCGCTGAAGATCGCGTACGTCAATCCGACGTTCGAGCAGCAAACCGGGTACGCCGCAGTGGAAGCGGAGGGGCAACCCAAACAATTCCTTCACGGTCCGGAAACCGATGAAAAGTACATAGACAACTTGATACAACGGGTGCTCTCCGGTGAATCGGTCCAAGGCGACGTTTGCAAATACCGTAAAGATCGCAGCACGTTTTGGACGCACGTAACGATGCAGCCGATTTTCGATGCGAGGCGCAACGTGCAATACGTCGTTGCGGTGCAGCGCGATATCACCGAGCGCAAGCAGTGGGAACAGCAGCTGGAGTTACTCTCTACCGCGCTGCGGCAAGCTAACGACATGATCGCAATGTTCGAGCGCGGCGGCGACGATCGTTGGCGATTCTCGTACGTCAACGATCTCTTCGTACGCACGACCGGTTACTCACGGGAAGAAGTGATCGGACGCGATTCGCGCATCATCGAAGGCCCGGAGTCGGATCGTCGCTTACTGCGTGAATTCCGCGAGGCGCTCATGCGCGGCGAACCGCGCCGCGGAGAGGTGGCGTATTACAAGAAAGACGGCACACTTTTTTGGGTCGATCTCAACGCCCGTCCACTCATCGGGCGCGAGGGCGAAACGAGGTACAGCATCGTGCTTTACCACGACGTAACGGAAGCCCGCCTGCGCGCCGCGACGCTCTCGCATGAAGCGGCGCACGATTCCCTCACGGGATTGCGCAACCGCCGCTACTTTGCGTATTCGATGAAAGAAGCGCTCGACACATCGACGGATCGTGAGCGCCGCCATGCGCTGCTGTTTTTGGATCTCGACAGCTTCAAGGAAATTAACGATCTTTACGGCCATTCGGCCGGAGATCGCGTTTTAACCGTTTTGGCGGAGCGCTTGCGCATTTCGATGCGCGAGGGCGACGTCGTGGCGCGGTTCGGCGGCGATGAATTCTCCGTACTGCTTCACGATTGTTCTCCGGAAGCTGCAATGCAAGTCGCCCAACATCTGCTCGACGCCGTGCGATCGCTGCGGGTCACGTGGGATAATGACGTCGTGCTCGGAGTGGGCGTGAGCATCGGAATCGCGCCGTGCGTACCCGGTGACAAAGCCGACGCCGTGCTTAAAGTCGCCGATGCAGCCTGCTATGCGGCAAAGAAGCGGGGCGGCAATCGCGCCGAATTCGCGCAGGTAGAGACGTAAAGCGCGCCAAAACGGCGGGCGTGCCGACTCTCCAAATCGCTATTGACGGACCCGCAGCAAGCGGGAAGACGACCGTTGCGCGTCTTCTCGCGGATCGTTTGCACGTGCTGTATCTCGACACCGGCGCGATGTATCGCGCACTCGCATATACCGCGCTGCGCACACAAACGGATCTCGACAACGAAAACGCGCTCGTACGGTTATGCGAACAGCACCGCATTCACGTCGAGCTCGATCGGAACGCGCAACTTGGGTTTCGCATCTTCGCCGGCGCGCATGAACTGACACAAGCGGAGCTTGAATCGCCGCAAGTGACCGCCGTGGTCTCGACGATTGCCGCGCATCCGCGCGTTCGCGAAGCGCTGGTGCAAGAGCAGCGGCGCATCGCATCGGCCGGCTCCGTCGTGATGGCCGGACGCGATATCGGCACGGTTGTGTTACCGGATGCGCCGTACAAAATTTTCCTCACCGCTTCGGTCGAGGCGCGCGTCGCACGGCGTCGCGTTCAACTGGAAGAAGCCGGAGTCGATATTAGCGTGCACGAGCTCACGACCGAAATCGAAGAGCGCGATCGTCTCGATGAAAACCGCAAAACCTCGCCACTTCGCAAAGCGGCGGATGCGGTCGTCATCGACTCCAGCACGTTAAGCGTCGACGAAGTTGTAGATCGCATTTGCTCGCTCATTAAGGAGCCGGTGTGAACCCCGCGCTCTACGACGCTGCGAAGTATACGTTCTGGGCATTCTTCGGCACGATATGGCGCATGCGCGTGCACGGAGGCGAAAACGTTCCAAAGACTGGACCGGTGATCGTCGCGTCCAATCACATATCGTACTTCGATCCGCCGGTGCTCGGCACGGCGTCGCCGCGCCGGCTTTCGTACATGGCCAAACAACAACTTTTTGAAATTCCGGTGCTTGGGGCAGCTATCGCCGCGGTCGGCGCTTACCCGGTGGATCGGGAAGGCAGTGCCGCATCCGCAATCAAGCGTTCCGTCGAAGTGCTGCGCAAAGGCGGTGCCATTGGAATTTTTCCTGAGGGAACCCGCAACATCACCGGTCAAAACGAGCCGCGCGGCGGCGTGGCGCTGCTCGCGTCGCTCGGCAAAGCGCCGGTGGTTCCGGCAGCCATCGTCGGCACGAAAGATGCTAAACGCCTCGGAAAATTCGACGTGGTGTTCGGCAAACCGATGAGTCTGCCTCAGGACAGGAAAGCGACGCGTGAGGAGATGGCGAACTTCACCGATGAGGTAATGCGGGCAATTCGCTCGCTTCCGGAGAGCATTGGTCGAGCGTAAAGATCTTTTCGAAGTCCATCTCGAGGGCTTAATCAGAGATTATCGGGGATCGCGTGAAGTCTCCGATATGTTGTTCTATCACTTCGGGTATGGCGAGTATGGACCGGCGCGTCGCGGCAAGCGTTTGCGTCCGCTATTGTTATTGCGTGTCGTCGAGGCGGAAGGCGGCGTGCTCGAAAACGCACTGGACGCCGCAGCCGCGATCGAAATTCTGCACAACTATTCCCTGGTGCACGACGATATCGAAGACGGCGACGAATTGCGGCACGGACGGCGCACGCTGTGGTCGGTGTACGGCATTCCGCAAGCGCTCAACGCGGGCGATGCGCTGTGCGCGATCAGCTTTCTCGTCTTATTGAATGCAACGGCACGGCACCCTGAGGAGCGCGTGCTTCGTATGGTGCGCGCGCTTCAGGAAGCGCATGCGACCATGTGTGACGGTCAATCGCTCGATCTCGCCTTCGAACGCGCGAGTTATGTCGATCTCGTGGAGTACCATCGGATGATCGGCGCAAAAACGGCGGCGCTGTTCGGCGCATCGTCCGAGTTGGGTGCGTTGTGCGCGCCGTGCGACGGGCAGAGCGTCCTGCGGTACCGGGAACTGGGCCGCGCGTACGGCATGGCTTTTCAGATTCGCGACGACGTGCTCGGCGTTTGGGGTACGCTCGATGCAACCGGCAAGGTGACGGCAAACGACATCGCGCGCCGTAAATGGACGTTTCCGGTTGTTTGGGCGCTAAGCCAGCCGCCCTCGATTGCCCGCGAACGCATAGCCCAGGCCTACGCGCATGCCCTCAGGCCCGGCGACAACGATCTGGAGGCCGAGAAGGTGATGTCGGTCATCGACGCGCTCAACGAGCTCGGCGCGCGAGAGGCCGCCAATGCGGCTATCGCCGAACACCTCGCGGTCGTCGAACGCCATCCGGTCGCCAGCGTTCGGGACTTCTTACTTAATTCGCTGGAACTGGCGTCGCCGTAGCGGCGTCCTGAGGGAATCGCGCGCGTGAGCACAACCAAAGCGGGACTCCAGACCGGAGTCCGGACGGAACAGCGTACGGCTTCGAGCCTGCTGCGTATCTCGCTGCTGCTGGCGCTGGGCTTCGTGCTCCGGCTGCTGTTCATGGGCAACGAAGGCTTCAAGAACGACGTCAGTTCCTTCGAAGCGTGGGCGCTCACGCTCGTCAGCCACCCGTTCTCGGCGTTTTACACCTCGACGAGCTTTGCGGATTATCCGCCGGGCTACTTCTATATACTTGCAGCGGTCGGACACATCTACAACGCGATCGCGCCGCACGGCAACTACGACGTGCTCAAGTATTTAGTGAAAGTGCCTGCCGTCGTCATGGATCTTGCCGACGGCGTATTACTGTACGCAATCGTGCGTCGCTTCGCAACGGAGCGGTGGGCTCTCGCTGCCGCAGCGATCTACATCTTGAATCCGGCAGTGATCTTCATGTCGGCCGCATGGGGACAAGTGGACTCCGTATCGGGCGGTCTCGCACTGCTCGCAATTTATCTGTTGCTGCGCGCCGACGACGCACCCGAGGGGCGCTTTGCGTGGCCGATCGTCGGAGCGTGGCTCGCACTTTCGTATTCGCTCCTCATCAAACCACAGGCCGCGGTGCTGATTCCGCTGCTCGTGGTGTTCGCGTTCGTTTCGCCGGAGCGGCGCCGCGAGCGGTTAGCGGCCACGGGCGCCGGTATCCTCGCCGCTATTCTGTTGGCGTTTGCGCTGACCGTGCCGTTCCATCCGACCGCCAATATTGCGAACGCGTTTGCCTGGCTCTACGAGAAGTACAGCTTCGGCAAGAACGTCTACGCCTATAATTCCGTCAACGCGTTCAATCTGTGGTCGATCATCCATCCGTTCTGGCAGCCGGATTCGGATCAGATTCTGATGTGGCCGCAGTACTTCTGGGGCATTTTGCTGGTCGCCGCGGCCACGGTCCTCGTGCTTGTGCGTTACGCGCAAGCGCGCACGCAGCGCGCGCTTATCGAAGCCGCGGCGCTCCTTACGCTGGCGTTCTTCATGCTATCGACCCGCATGCACGAACGGTATATCTTCGACGGCCTGCTCTTTACGATTGCGTCTATTGCGTTTGCACGCCGGTATCTCGTCGCGTCGCTGATCTTCAGCGGAACGCTGTTCGTCAATCTGTTTTATTCGCTACAGTATTTAAACGTCGTGACGGCGCAGACGCCGGGCATCGATCCGCGCGATATGTGGCCCGGCGTTACACACCTGCTCTCGGCGATCAACGTCGCAACGTTTTTCTATCTCGGCTACGTTTATTTAGGGCAGGGTGCGAGTGAGACCGATTTCGCAAATGCCGCCGCTGAAGAGCAGCCGGCGGCGCAACCCGTGCCATTCCTGGAACGTGCACGTTCGTGGTTCAATCCGCGTGAAGGGCTCGCTGCAATGGTGTGGCCGCTCGATTACGCGTTGGCGGGACTCTTCGGTGTCATTTCGTTCATCGTCTCGTACGTCAACTATTGGCTGCCGAACGAGAAAATTTTTGACGAGATCTATTTCGCTCGCGCGGGCGAAGAGTATCTGACCGGCAAGTATATCTACGAGAACACGCATCCGCCGCTCACCAAACTCATCATTACGTTATCCACGATGCTCTTCGGCGGCATGGCGCACGGCGACAATCCCGCCGGCTGGCGCTTCTTGGACGTGGTGTTCGGTGCAATCGTCATCGTTATCATCTACGCGTTTGCTAAGCGCCTGACGCGCTCGACGCTCTTTGCTTCATTTGCGGCTATTCTCTTCACCGCGGACGGCATGCATTTTGTGCAGTCGCGCATCGCGACGCCGGAAGGGATCGTGATCGTCTTTTCGCTCGGCACGCTGTACTGTTTTTACCGGTATTGGATTGCATCGCAGTCAACGGCCCGGAAAAACGAACCGGGCACGATGAAACGCGCGATCGTTTCGCTCGTTGGCGCGCTTATTTTGGGCTTCGCTCTCAGCGCACTTACGAATAAGCTCGGCCATGGCTCTTTTGCGTCGCTTATCGTTTTCACGTTCTATTTCGCCAGCGGCTGTTATCTCGCGCTGCGGCGCTGGATCGTGCCGCTATTCATGCCGCCGGACGGCGAATTCGTGACGTACGCGGAGGGATCGCGTATGTACCGTCACGGCATGCAATTTGTTTTGGAAGCGCCCGACGGCGGTGTCATCGATTCGCAGAAGAAGAACGCAATGGCCGGCACCAAGAGCCGTGCCGCGAAGGGCGACTTGATTCTCAAAGAAGCCGAAGCGACGATTACGTACGCGCACGATGGTTCCGTCGCATATGCGACCCCCGTTGGCAGCGCAACGTATTCACCGGGACGTTTGGTTGACGATGAAGGCGAGAGCGAACAAGGGCGACACTCAACCGGATGGCTTATCGCATTCACCGTGCTGCTTGGCGCACTGGTTGCGAGCAAGTGGTACGGCGTCATGGCGTACGGCGTCTCGTTCGTCGTGATCGCGGCGGTTTGGCTGCAGCGCTATCTGCGCGAAGGCAAACCGAAACGCTGGGGCAACCCCTACGGTTTCAGGCTGGATCTTGCGATTGCCGCAATCGTATTTCTCAGCATGACCGTGTACGTGTGCGTTTGGATTCCGGATCTCGTGCGTCAAGTCGACATCAAAAATCTGTCCGACCTCGTGTACCGGCAGTATTCGATGTTCATGTATCACGACACGCTCAAAGCGACGCATCCATACGCTTCGAAGTGGTGGTCGTGGCCGCTGGACTTACGCCCGATTGCGTACTATTGGAAAGATTTGCGCACCGGTCTGCTCGCGAACAGCCCAACTGCCTGCTGCGTCGCCGAAGTGATCTCGCTGCCGAATCCGCTGATCATGTGGTTCGGATTGATATGCGTGCCCCTCGTCGCGTATCTCGCTTGGCGCGAGAAGAATAAGGGTTACGCGCTCCTGGTACTCGCGTATTTACTACAGTGGCTGCCGTGGGCGAAGTCGCCGCGTCTCGCGTGGATTTACCACTTTTACGTCGACGTGCCGCTTATCGTGCTGTGCAACGTAATCATTCTGCAGCGGATCTGGAACTGGGACTTCCAAGAGAACGCCGCCCGCGTCATCGCACGCGTTGCCGTTTGCGGGTACGTGACCGCGGTAGTAGTTGCGTTCATCTTTTTCTATCCGATCCTAGCGGGCGTACCTTTGCCTTGGGATCAGTGGAACGCGCGGATGTGGCTGCACGAGCACTGGGTGTA
>CAZHGH010000011.1:38729-42259 GCA_964531205.1 uncultured bacterium | reverse complement strand
ATGACAAGGACTGAGGCTGGCCGAAGCCACGAAGCCTATGTCCGGTCATTCCAAATGGCACAATATCCGGTTGCGTAAGGGCAAGGTGGACGCGCAGAGAGGCGCACTGTTCACCAAGCTAAGCAAGGAAATTATCCTCGCCGCCAAGTCCGGTTCCCCGGACCCCGAAGCGAACTACCGCCTGAAGATGGCGGTGGAAAAAGCCCGTGAGAACAACATGCCGCAAGATAACATCAAGCGGGCGATCGCGCGCGGCTCGGGTGGATCGGGCGAGAAAGAAATTGAGGAGATACGCTACGAGGGCTACGGACCGAATGGTGTCGCGGTTGTAGTCGATGCCGCTACGGATAACCGCAACCGCACCGCGGGCGAGTTGCGCTTCCTTTTCAGCAAGAACGGTGGAACGCTCGGCGAGACCGGCAGCGTCGCGTGGATGTTCGACCCCGTCGGCATCGTCGTCGTCGATCCCGAGGGACGATCGGAAGAGGCGATGACGGAAGCGGCTCTTGTTGATGGCGTCGTCGATCTGGAGTACGGCGAGCCGACGGAGATTTACACTGAGCCGGCGTCGCTTGCTGAAGTGCGAGACGCACTGCGAGCCTCCGGTTTGAAGATATCCGATTTCTATCTCGGCGTGCGCGCAAAACAGAAAGTCACCCCAATTGGTGAAGAACTGCAAGCTGCGCTGAACTTTCTCGAAGCGCTCGACGAGCATGAAGACGCGCAACGCGTATTCTCGAACCTCGACGTGAGTGAAGCCGCGCTGGAGGCGCTCGCGTAACGCATGGCAACGGAGAAAATCGAGAGCGACTTCCGGCAAACGTCGTTGCCGCCTGTCATCGAGCGTTACGTTCCGCGCGATTGGGTCTTCCCGCTGATTTTTGCGGCTTTCGTCGGCGTACTCGTCTGGTTCGGTCATTCGATTCAGCAGTTTTTGCTGCCGGGACCAAACACTGTAACGGTGCCCTCATTCGTCGGCATTGCGCTCCCGGATGCGCAGAACGAAGTGATGCGCATGAATCTAAAGTGGGCGGTGGCGGGACACGCGGTGAGCAACCAATATCCGCGCGGCGTCGTAATGAGCCAAGAGCCTTCAGCCGGCATGCATGTGCGAGCCGGAAGGCAGATTTCATTCGTGGTCAGCGACGGCGTACAAACGCTGATTATGCCCGACGTGCGTTACCAATCGCTGCGTGACGCAAAATACGATCTGTCGAATGCGCGGCTGGAGATCGGGAAGACGCAGTACGTTCGCAGCGACGACATCCCGCCGGATCACGTGATCTCGCAGAATCCGGCGCCCGGAATGAGCGTCACACAAGGTTCGAACGTCTCATTGCTCATCAGCAAAGGCGGCGTAACGTCGATTAAAGTGCCGAATTTCACCGGCATGAATATCGACGATGCGCGCGGTCTTGCGGCGCACTTGCACATTAAGCTGGGGCAGGTTGTCTGGACGCCGCTCGGCTTTGACGGACCGAAGCGTGGAGAAATCGTGCATCAACGCCCTGACGCCGGCACGGTCATCGGTCCGTACGACGTCGTCTCGCTCAACGTTAGCGCGGGCAAGCACGAGAGCGGCTATATCATTCATCAGACGCACGTGCTCGCCGCGGTTCCTCCGGCGGAAGCAGGTCAAAATCAGCCGCTGCACGTTCGTTTTTCGGTCAGCGATGAAACCGGCAAATACGATCTCTACAGCGGCTTCGCAGAGCCCGGACAGAAATTCGATTTCAACGTGACGACCGTCGGTACGTCCGCGATCTACTTCTTTGTAAATGACACACTTCTCGGCGAAACCAAAATCGGACAAGAACCGAAGGACGCCTATAAAGGCGTGAAGCCGCCGAAGGCGAGCTCGAGTCCGTCGCCGTGACGAAAATCGCGCCCTCGATTCTCTCAGCGGATTTCTCCTGCATCAAAGAAGAAGTCGCGGCGGTCGAACGCAACGGCGCTTCATACGTACATCTTGACGTGATGGATGGACGTTTCGTTCCGAATATCACGTGGGGACCGAAGATCATCGGCGACCTGCGTAAGCACACGAAGCTCAAGTTCGACTGCCATTTGATGATAGTCGAGCCGGAGCGTTACGTCGACCGCTTTTTTGAAGCGGGCGCCGATATTATTACGTTTCACTTGGAAGCCACGCCGCACGCGCAGCGTCTGCTCGCGCATATCCGTTCGCTGGGCGTAAAAGCGGGAATCTCAATCAACCCGCAAACGCCGGTGTCGATGCTCGAAGATCTCATCGACGACATCGATCTGATTCTCGTCATGAGCGTGAATCCCGGATTCGGAGGACAAACGTTCATTCCACGTTCTCTTGAGAAAATTCGTCAAGCACGCGCATTGGTCGATTGCGCCGGCGCACGTTGCGAGGTCGAAGTGGACGGCGGCATTACGCTGGAGAATGCGCGCGGCGCGGTGGAAGCCGGTGCCGACGTGCTCGTAATCGGCTCCGCCATCTTCGACACGCCTGATTCCGGCGCAACGACGCGCGAGTTTCTGACGTTGCTGAACGGAGTTACGGCTCGCTGACATACCGTTCCGAGGACGAACTGGTCGGGCAACTGCGCGACATTATTGAAGCGCATCCGGCGAATCGCCGGCTGCTCAATCGTATCGGTGACGATACTGCGCTTTGGCAACCGTCGCGCTCGCATCGCAGCGTTATCACGACCGATGCGTTAATCGAGAACCGCCACTTCCGCCGCGATACGATGCCGCTGCACGATATCGGCTGGCGCGCAATAGCGGCGAATCTGAGCGATCTCGCAGCCGCGGGTTCGCGCCCAGTGCTCGCGACGGTCGCGCTCGGCATTCCCGAATCGATGGCGCCGCAAGACGTGCTGGAACTGTATCGCGGGATGCTCGCGATCGCGACGCGTCACGAATGTGCCATTGCGGGCGGCGACGTCACGCGTGCGGGAGAGCTGCTCGTCTCCATAACGGCGATTGGCGAGGTTCGCCCCTCGAACGTCAAAGGCCGAAGCGGTGCGTTGCCCGGGGACGTTCTCGCGGTGACCGGTCCGCTCGGCGCGAGTCGGGCCGGACTCTATCTTGCCGATAACCTTAACATGCTCTCCGCCGGTCTCGCGCAAGAAGCGCTTCGCGCACACCGCACTCCGGAGCCTCGCGTGAGCGAAGGACGATGGCTTGCCGCCAGTGCGAACGTGCACGCAATGATGGACCTCTCCGACGGTCTCTCAACCGATCTGCGGCGGTTGAGCGCAGCCTCGAACTGTGCCGCGGTTGTTGAGAGCGTGCCCGTTGCAGAATCCGCTCGCGAATGTGCGTTAGCGCTCGGTGAGGATCCGGCGGCGTTTGCGCTCGCAGGCGGCGAAGACTTCGAGTTGCTCGTCGCCGTTAATTCGCGCGCATTCCGGTATTTGAGCGGACGGTTTCAAAAGCGGTTCGGAAAGCCGCTTCACGCCATCGGCCGCGTGCGAAAAGGCAGCGGCGTTTTTGTGCTCGAGGGCGGCCAAGAAGAACCGCTCGCACCCACCGGATGGGACCCATTTAAATGA
>CAZHGH010000011.1:17506-38629 GCA_964531205.1 uncultured bacterium | reverse complement strand
AAATGAATCGAGATGACGTCGCAAGCTACCCGCTCGTAGGATCGATCCAAAATACCGTCGGCATGGGCTTCATCGGCAATCAGGCGGTGTTCGCGATTGCAAATGCGCTCGGTGCGCGTACGGTTTCCGCACCGACGACCTATGCGAGCGCGCACGGCGGCTTCCCCGCGCGATCGAGTTGGATTGTCGACGCACAGCAATTCCGCAAAGACGTCGCGTTTCTCGTAAGTCAACAGCCTGCGGTGCTCATCATCGGCTTCGTTCCGCGCCCGAATCTCGCAGACATTATCGCAACGCAGTTGACGGATTACAAGGGTGTCGTACTTTTGGATCCCGTCATTGGCGATTACCAAAAAGGCTTGTACGTGAGCGCGGAAACCGCGCGCGCAATTCGCGATTACTTGATGCCGCTTGCGCAAATAGTTACGCCGAATCGCTTTGAAGCGGAAGTGCTGCTGGGTCTTGCGGGCGATGAAAACGCTGCGGAACACACGTTCCTCAATGGGTTGTTCGACCTCGGACCGCAAGCCGTGATCATTACGTCGTACGAACGCGATGCTGAAAAACACCGTCTCAAAACGCTCTTCACGAACGGCTACAGTTATTATCGCCTTTCCGCGCCATATTACCCGACGTTCCCGGCGCACGGCGTCGGCGACGTCTTCGCGGGCGGCGTCGGAACGTTTATGGCGCTCGGCGCGTCGCCGTTTGCTGCGGCGCTGCTCTCCACTACGTTGTGCGCACGTGCGGTTGCGAACACAACGGCCTACGGCGGAGCGACCGTCGATCCGGTGGCCGCACTGGAAAAATGGCGCCCGCTCGGTTATCAGGTCGACGACGATCGCACGATGCTGTTTTGCCAGCGCTCCATGGTGGAATCGGAGATCATCAAGCCGACGGCGCAAGACGGGCCGCGTTTGAAATTTGCGCCGCCGAAGCACAAGATTATCTACGGATAAGGATGTTTCAGCCGCTCGAGATTAACGTCGGTACCGACGAGCGGGGCCCCCGATTACGCCTTGAGGTACTCGGCTACGAGCACCCTGAGCGCGCAGAGCCGGCGGACCTCGATTTAATGCATTGCCGCGTCACCGCGCACGCGAAGCCCGTCGAGGCTACATTTGAAATCGCCATCGGGCTATGGGAACTGCTCGAGCTGCGTGATTATCTGCAAAACATCAGCAGCGGCAACGGCCCATCGCAGAGCTTCATGCTCGCCGGCGGACTGCTCACGCTCTCGTTCGCTCCGTCAAAGCGCGGGCCGGTACTCTGTGCAGTGATGCTGAAGACCATCGACGCGTCGCACGTGCGTTTGGAGTTTTTGATTACGCTCGAGCCCGCCGACATCTCGCGGCTGCTTTTTCAGTTTACGCAGCTGCGCGTGCATTCACAGCGATAATCTATGCACCTTTTCGAACCACTCGAGATCCGCGGTGTCAGGCTGCGTAACCGCCTCGTTGTCTCGCCGATGTGCGAGTACTCGAGCCACGACGGTTTTGCGAACAGTTGGCACGTCGTGCATTTGGGAAGCCGTGCGGTGGGCGGTGCAGCGCTCGTGATCACCGAAGCGGCAGCGGTGTCGCCTGAAGGGCGCATTTCTCCCGCAGATTTGGGCATTTACCGGGACGAGCATGTTCCGAAGCTGCGTGAAATCGTTGAGTTCGTTCACGAACGCGGCGCTGTTGCCGGCATTCAATTGGCGCACGCAGGATTTAAAGCCAGCACTGCTGCGCCGTGGGAAGGCGGTCAGCCGGTTTTGCCGGACGCGGGCGGCTGGGATCGGATCCTTGCGCCCAGTGCAGTTGCGTTTAAAGACGGATGGTTTATACCGCATGCGCTCACGAAGGCGGAGATAGCAGAAGTCGTCGAGCAATTCGCAGCGGCAGCGCGGCGCGCACTTCTGGCCGGCTTCCGCGTTCTCGAAATCCATGCTGCGCACGGATATCTGTTGCACGAATTTCTTTCGCCGATTACCAACAAACGCAACGATGATTACGGCGGAAGTTTCGTCAATCGCACGCGATTCTTACGAGAAGTCGTGCAAGCGGTGCGAGAGCAGATGCCCCGGGATCTCGCGCTGTTCGTGCGCGTCTCCGCGACGGATTGGGTGGAAGGCGGCTGGACCGTTGAAGACTCCGCCGCACTCGCACGAGAGCTCAAAACGCTTGGCGTCGATCTCATCGACGCGTCGTCCGGCGGTATCTCGCCGCATCAAAAAATCGAACTTGGACCTGGATACCAAGTTCCGTTTGCACGATACATCCGCGAGCACGCAGAGATTGCGACGGGCGCGGTAGGCCTCATAACGCGCCCGCAGCATGCGAATGAGATCGTCGAAACCGGCAGCGCGGACCTCGTATTGCTTGCGCGCGAACTGTTACGCCAGCCGTATTGGCCGCTGCTAGCCGCGGCAGAGCTTGGTGTGGATTTGCCGTATTGGCCGAAGCAGTATCTACGCGCGAAACCGCACTGAGCTTACGGCTTCATGGAGTCGTCTTCGTCCGCACCCTCTTCCGGCTCGATGGCCTCCAGAATCGGTTCTTCCGTAATGAGCTGTTCCGCGGCGACCATTCCCGTGTCATCGGCCGCGCTGACGGCTTGGTCTAAATCGTCGTCGTCAAAAACACTTTTCGGTGGGTTTTGATGTTCCACTGCGCACCTCATCGATAGGAGTCGCCCTTCATGTTCCCGGAATCGTTGCGTATGGAACGCAGGGTCGAGCGGGTGGACGGGCCCTTTCCCGCGCATGCCACCGAGCAAGTCGACCGTAACATCGTGCTCGTGCATTTCGACGAGAAGCATTTCACGGATCCGTTTCTTTTGCTCAGCGAAGACTGGTTCAGCCGCGTCGGTTTCGAGTGGCATCCGCATCGCGGTTTCGAGACCGTCACGTATGTCATCGACGGCCACTTGGAGCACCGGGACAATGCGGGTGGACATGGCGTGTTAGGGCCCGGCGATCTGCAATGGGTCACGACGGGGCGCGGTATCATTCACGCCGAGCTTGCATACGATCACAAACCGGTGCATACGCTCCAGCTGTGGCTGAATTTACCTGCGAGTAAAAAGATGGTCGAGCCGCGCTACCAAGATTTGCGCGCGGCGCACGTCCCGGTCATTCGCGAGAACGGCACGGCTGTGCGCGTCTATTCCGGAGCGGTTCGCGGTGTGCGCGGGCCTGCGGAAAATTATTGGGATGCCACAGTGATCGACGCGCATTTCGAACCTGGCGGCAGTTTTGTGCATGACGTACCGGCGGACCAGCGTTTATTCTTGTACGTTATCGGCGGCGCCGTTCAACTCGGTGCCACACGGACTCGCGTAACAGCCGGTCAGGTCGCGTGGTTTCCACCGGGCGGATCGACGGTTGGGATGCAAGCGGAAGAAGCCAGTCACATCATCGCCTATGCAGCGAAGCCTATCGGCGAACCGGTGGTGGCGCGTGGTCCGTTTGTGATGAACACGGCAGCCGAGATTCAGCAGGCTTTGATCGACTTTAGACGCGGAGCTTTCGGGCCGTCTGTGTACTAGTCATGGTGAGGTATCGAACCACCCCGAGCAAAGCGAACGCATAGTGCGTTCGCGCCGTCGAGGGGCGAGCGCTCTGCGCTCGCGCTTCGTCCGCGCGTTTCAGTTACCTGAAACGCTTAGCTCAGCGTCGTTCGATACCTCACGATGACATTTTGCGTTAACGTGCGTTCGCAATAGCTCGAACCATTCGGACATGCCGGCGCCGGTGCGCGCCGAAACTTCGAGAACCTGCACGCCGGGATGAACGCGTTGAATATTCGCAAGTGCGCTCGCGCGATCGAACCCGGTATATGGAGCGAGATCGATTTTCGTAATCAGCACGAGATGCGAAGTGTTGAAGGCGAGCGGGTATTTTAGCGGTTTATCCTCGCCTTCGGTTACGGAAAACAACGCGATGCGCAAATCTTCGCCGAGATCGTATTCCGCAGGGCAGATGAGATTGCCGACGTTTTCGATGCAGAGCAATTCCGGCGTGGCGAGCTGCCATTCATTGAGCGCATTGGTTACCATCGATGCGTCGAGGCGGCATTCCGCACCCGTCGTAATCTGTCGAACGGGTGCGCCGCTCTGCTGCAAACGAACTGCGTCGTTATCCGTTGCCTGATCGCCAACTAGAACGGCGGTGCGAAACTGTGGAGACAAATGCTCGAGCGTGCGCTCGAGCAGCGTCGTCTTGCCGGAGCCCGGACTCGAGAGCAAATTGATAACGAACGTCCCGTTTTCGCGGAATGATTCGCGCAGCCGCTCGGCAAGGACGGAGTTCTTTTTAAGTATTGATTGCTGGACGTCGATGATACGCAGAGTCATCCACAATCTCCATGGCGGTTACTTCAAGTTCGCGGCCTCGCACGATTTCGGCAGCGGGCGTGCCGCAATGAGAACAGATCAGCGCGTTTGCGGAAACGGGCGCTTGCACGCTCGAACAGCCGCGGCATTTGATTTGCACGGGAATACGCTCGATTTCTAACGTCGATCCGGCGGCGATCGTGCCCTCGGTCACTACTTCCCACGCAAAGCGAAGGGCATCCGATACGATGCCCGTCATCTCCCCCGCGCGCAAACGTACGCTGACGATGCGTTTCGCGTTCTCCGACGCTGCCCGCTCCGTCACTTCCTCGCACACCGCAACCGCGATCGACACTTCGTGCATGGCGTTTGTAGCGAGTATACAACGGGAAGCTCTATAATCGATAGACCGAGGGACAGCTATGACCACACTGAATGGCTTGGATTTCGGCGTTCTTTTGCCGCGCGCTTCAGCCGCCGCCGACGTGAAAGTTCAGGCCTGTTCCGGTGTACGCATCCACCTCAAAACGCGGTTTTTGCAAGTTCAAGCGCGCTCTATAGAAGCGTTTGTGCGCGACGATTTTCTGCCGGTAGCGCGGCTCACGATCGATAACGCCGATTATCTGAGTGCCGAAGAGACAGTGGCACGTGAGTCTGAAATAGCGTTTGACGCCGTGCCTGCGCACCGCGAGCAAGTACCGATTGCAATATGCGGCGGCTTAGAGACCGACACGCTGTTCGATTCAGCGCATGCCGTGCGCGGGCGCGTCGTGCGCGAGCGTTGGCCGCTGCACGGCACCATGACAATCGACACGATGCAGAGCGGTGACTCACTCTGCCTCCATATAACCATAACGAACGAATCGGATGTCCTTGACGGAGCCGATCGTGCCACGATGCTGCGCACAGCATTCTCGGGGCTGTCACTTAATGTAAGCGCTGAGCGCACAACAACGGCCGCCGGTGCAAAATGAAAAACCGCGTTCTCGTGGCCGGCATCGGCAACGTCTTTTTTAGCGACGACGGTTTCGGCGTTGAGGTCGCGAGGCGGCTCGCGAAATATCCGCTTCCGGAGGGTGTCGCCGTCAGCGACTTCGGCATTCGTGGAATTCATCTCGCATTTGAAATCGTTAGCGGTTACGATCTCGTCGTTCTGATAGACGCCGTATCGCGCGGAGGTCCGCCCGGAACGCTGTACGTCCTGGAACCGGACGCTGAATCCGTCCGGAGCAATCCCGACGCGCATAGCATGGAACTCAGCAGTGTCTTCGCGTTCGTCGAACAATTTGAAACTGCACCGCCGCGTACGCTTATCGTCGGCTGCGAGCCGCAGAGCACCGATCCGGGCATGGGTTTGAGCGAGGTCGCGCAGGGCGCAGTCGATCGCGCCATAACGCTCGTGCGAGATCTTTGTACGGAGTCATTGGTTTGAAGTACGTCGACGAATTCCGCGATCCGCAGCTCATTACGAACGTCAAAGAAGAGATTGCGAGGACGATCGATCCGCAGCGGCACTACCGCATCATGGAAGTGTGCGGCGGACACACGCACGCGATCTACCGGCACGGATTGAAGGATGTGCTTCCGCCCAACCTCGAGCTCATTCATGGGCCGGGGTGTCCGGTATGCGTGTTGCCGATGGGGCGCATCGATGATGGTCTCTCTATTGCACAGCAGCCCGGCGTTGTAATGACGGCGTTCGGCGATATGATGCGCGTCCCCGGTACGAAGGGCACACCGCTCGAACTCAAGGCGCGCGGCGCCGATATCCGCATGGTTTACTCGCCGCTCGACGCATTACGAATCGCTCAAAACGAGCCTGGAAAACACGTCACGTTTTTTGCGATTGGATTCGAAACCACCGCGCCTTCGACCGCACTTACGATACTTCGCGCGAAAGCGCTCGGCGTGCGCAACTTCTCCGTATTTTGCAACCACGTGACCATTCTTCCAGCGATTCGAGCGATTTTGGATTCGCCGGATATGCGGCTCGACGGCTTCGTTGGCCCCGGCCACGTTTCCACCGTAACCGGTTGCCGCCCATACGAATTCATTGCGCGCGACTACGAAAAGCCGGTCGTCATCTCGGGCTTTGAACCGCTCGACATTTTGGAATCGATTCTGATGATTTTACGCCAGTTGCGTGCGGGCGAAGCGAAAGTCGAAAATCAATACCGCCGGATCGTGCCTTGGGAGGGCAATATTCCCGCGCTGCGCGCGATGGCGGAGATATTCGAACTGCGGCCGTACTTCGAATGGCGCGGCCTGGGATTCATCTCGCAGTCGGCGCTAAAGATTGCGCCGGCGTACGCGCAGTGGGACGCCGAGGTGCAGTTTGAAGTTCCCGGCGTGCGCGTTACGGATCCGAAAGCCGCACAGTGCGGTGAAGTGCTCAAAGGCGTGCTCAAGCCGCCGCAATGCAAATTGTTCGGAAAAGAATGCACGCCCGAACATCCGATCGGTGCCCTGATGGTATCGAGCGAAGGCGCGTGCGCGGCCTATTACCGGTACGTGCACGCCAAGACGCACGCCGGAGTCTAACGCATGGAAACGGTCGAGCGTCAAACGGCGAAGGTGCGCTTTAACGATGCGCAGATCGAGATGGCACACGGCGCGGGCGGTAAGGCATCGCGACGTCTCATCGAAGGTTTGATCGTTCCGCTCTTCGCAAATCCCGCGCTCGAGGCTTTATCGGATGCGGCAATTGTGCAGTTGAACGGCACGGCGTTTGCTACGACCGCGGATGCCTACGTCGTCAAGCCTTTACGTTTCCCGGGCGGATCGATCGGCGAGATTGCCGTGAACGGTACGATTAACGATCTCGCCGTCTCGGGTGCGCGTCCGGTTGCGTTGATGGCGACGTTTGTGTTGGAGGCGGGTCTCGAAGGTGCGGCGTTGCGCGCAGAAGTCGAAGCGATGTCGTCTGCCGCGCAGCGCGCCGGCGTGCCGATCGTCGGCGGCGACACAAAGGTCGTGGAACACGGAGCTGCCGACGGGATGTACGTTGCAACGTTCGGCGTCGGCGTAATGGATCCGCGCGCACGGCTTGGCGCCGCGCTCGTACAGCCGGGCGATAAAGTGCTGCTTTCGGGTCCTATCGGCGATCACGGTATAACGATTCTGTTGGCGCGCGGCGATCTCGATTTGGAAGCGGACCTTCGTTCCGACACGCGCCCGCTACATCAGACCGTTGATGCACTTTTGGCGGCGGCCGGATCAGGCGTCCATTGGATGCGCGATCCGACGCGTGGCGGCGTCGCAACAGCGCTAAACGAGCTTGTGCGGGAAACGCGCCTGAGTATCGCACTTTTCGAACGAGATATTCCGGTGCGCGACGAAGTGCGCGGTGCTTGCGAGCTGCTGGGATTGGATCCGCTGCATATTGCAAATGAAGGCCAGCTGATTGCACTGGTTGCGGAGGAAACCGCACAGAGCGCCCTCGATGCGTTGCGCTCCATACCCGGCGGCGAACTTGCGGCGTGCATCGGGGAGGTGCGGCGCGAGCCCGCCGGCGCAGTGCTGGCGATGACCGGTTTCGGCGGCAGCCGCGTCGTTGACATGCTTGTCGGCGATCCGCTTCCCCGCATATGTTGACGCGGCATCGGTCTACGGATCTCGCGGCATGGTTGCGCGAGCGTGTTGATGAGCGTAACCGCGCAGCCGATGCTTTCTTTGCGCGCGAGGCGCGGTCTCTGGCGGAAGCCTCGCGTAAACTCTCGGAGCGCTTTGATCGCGGAGGACGATTGCTCGCGTTCGGGCGTGGCGCTTACGCAACTGATGCGCAGCATATTTCGGTCGAGTTCGTGCACCCGGTTATTGTCGGCAAACGCGCATTGCCGGCAATGGACCTCAGCTTCGCGTTCGAGCGATGGGTCGAGGCGATCTTGGCGCCGCAGGACGCCGTGATTGGATTCGGTCCACCGCACGGCGATCCGGCGGTCACCGAAGTGTTGCAGCGCGCGAGCGCACGCGGTGCGTTCGCGATCGCTTTCCCAGGAGACGGAGAAGGGTATGCCGTCGCCGCGCCGAGCGACGATCCGCATATCCATCAAGAGCTCTTCGAATTGATGGGACACACGTTGTACGAAAGCGTGCATGTGTTTTTCGAACGGCGCGAGTTAGGTCACGATGCCGGTGCATCGTCGTTCCTTTATCCATTTCTCGGGAGCGCGCAGCCGAGTGCGGATGCAATCGTTGACGATGTCACGGATTCCATACTCGAGAAAGCGCGCAATGCGCGCGCGTTACGCGAACAGGTCGGGATGCGCGCGGATGAAATCGCTGATGCCATTCGCGCGATTGCCGGTGAAGTTAACGCGGGCGGTAAGCTCATAATGTTTGGTAACGGTGGATCGGCAACCGACGCAACGGATTGGGCCTTGGATTGCGTGATGCCGGAAGATGGGTCGCCTGCGATTCCTGCGGTCTCGCTTTCACTGGAGCCGGCGATACTTACCGCTGTTGCAAATGACGTCGGCACCGAAGCGATTTTCCTACGCCAGCTTATTGCGCAAGCTCGTCCCCACGATGTTGCTATAGCGCTTTCGACAAGCGGCGGATCCAAGAACGTCGCCGCGGCACTCGAGGAGGCGCGAAAGCGAAAGATGCTGACCGTTGCGCTGTTGGGTTATGACGGCGGAGAGATCGCGCGACGGAATCTTGCGGATATTACGCTCGTCGTGCACAACGAATACGTGCCGCGCATTCAAGAAGCGCAAGGGACGATCTATCACCTGATTCGCGAAGGCCTCGCGGGCGTCGTCGGCGATGGCGCTTGAACTCTACGGAACATCGACGTGCCCGTACACCAGTGAGTTGCGCGACGATTTAACATGGCGCGGCGTCGATTTTGTGGAGTATGACATCGACGCCGATGCGGCAGCGCGCGAACGCCTGTTCCGGTTGATTCCACAGACTCCGCGCACCGTTCCGGTCCTCGTTGAAGACGGTACGGTAATTCAAATCGGCTGGGAGGGGCGAGGCTGCGTGGTGTTCGCGCAATGAAAACTGCGCGCCGGGTCCAGATTCGCGGCGTCGTGCAAGGCGTCGGCTTCCGGCCGTTCGTTTATCGCTTGGCGCATGTGACCGGCGTCACGGGGTGGGTGCAGAATGCCGAAAGCGGCGTTGAGATTCACGCTGAAGGTGCGAACGGGGACTTGGAGCGCTTCGTGCAAGCGCTGCATAGCGAGGCACCGCCGGCGTCGCGCATTGCATCCCTCGAACAGCACGATGTCGAACTCGAGGATTTTCGCGACTTCGTTATTCGCGAAAGCATAAAGGCGCAGCGTCCCACGGTTCGTGTTAGCCCCGATCTTCCGGTCTGCGACGATTGTTTGCGCGAGCTCTTCGATCCGGGCGATCGGCGCTACCGCTATCCGTATATCAACTGTACGAATTGCGGACCGCGCTACAGCATCGTTCGCGGTTTGCCCTACGATCGAGCGCTCACGACGATGGCGCAGTGGCCGATGTGCGATCGATGTGCGAAAGAATATCACGATCCGTCGGACCGCCGCTTTCACGCTCAACCGACGGCGTGTCCCGCGTGCGGACCGGTGTACCGGTTGTATCATGGAGATCGTAGCGTGCGCGGTGACGCTGCGATCCTCGAGACCGCGAGATTGCTGCGTGACGGCGCAATCGTCGCAATCAAAGGCATCGGCGGCTATCATTTGGCGTGCGACGCGCGTTCACCGGAAACGGTTCTCGCGTTACGCGAGCGCAAGTATCGCAAGGAACGTCCGTTTGCGCTGATGGTGCGCGATGTAGCAGACGCGCGAGCGATCGTGGACTTGGACGGCGTAAGCGAAACGTTACTTCGATCGCGGCAGCGGCCGATCGTGCTGGCGCCGGCGAAAGCGTTCCTTGAAGGCATAGCGCCGGATAATCGCGATCTAGGCGTGATGTTGGCGTACACGCCTCTGCAGCATCTACTGTTCGCATCGGGAGCGCCCCAGATGCTCGTCATGACGAGTGCGAACCGGTCGAGCGAGCCGATAGCGTACGAAGAGACTGACGCGTTTGATAGACTCGCCGGCATCGCCGACGCGTTTCTTGTTGGCGAACGTGAGATCGCGCGGCGTATCGACGACTCGGTCGCAGCGTGCACCGCATATGGTCCTGTCGTCCTGCGACACGCGCGGGGATGCGCGCCACAGGCGGTCGCTTCCATCACGGCGCGCCGTCCGATCCTGTGCGTCGGGGCCGACCTCAAAAGTGCCGTTGCGCTCGCCGTCGAGGGACAGGTATTCGTTAGCCAGCACATCGGTGATTTGGAATATCACTCCGCATTCGACGCTTTTAAGGCGACGATTCGCGATCTCTGCGATATGTACGAGGTGCCGCAACGGGATTTGCTTGTCGTGCACGACGCGCATCCGGAGTATTTCTCAACCGCACACGCATTGTCGCTGCCCGGCGATCATCTGGCGATCCAGCATCATCGCGCACACATAGCCAGCGTATTGGTAGAGCGCGAAGCATATGACGAACCGGTGATTGGCGTGGCGTTCGACGGAACGGGCTATGGCGACGACGGCAGCATTTGGGGCGGCGAATTCTTTACCGGCAGCGTTAGTACGGGATTCACGCGCGTCGCGCACCTGCGATCCGCGCCGCTTCCCGGCGGCGATGCGGCTGCGCGCCATCCCGTTCAGGCAGCCGCGGGATTTCTTGCAGAGTTGCTCGATCGCGCCGATTATTCGGCGCCCCCGTTCGCGTTCGGCAAGCGCTTTGCGGACGCATCGCAACTCGTTCGCAGCAACATACGCACGTTTACCACGACGTCCGCGGGGCGGCTTTTTGACACCGTTGCTGCGTTGGTGGGATTTACGCGTCCCATCACCTTTGAAGCGCAGGCCGCTATGTGGCTGGAGCATCTGGCGCAGTCTGTAAGCACCTCACCGGCGTACGCATTTCCGTTTACGGACAATACGTTGGACTACCGCCCGCTGCTAGCTGCAATTGTCGAGGATCGTTTGTGCGGACGCGAACCGGCGGAAATCGCCCGAGGATTCCACGTTGCGCTCGCAGAGGGAATTCTTGCGGCTTGCAACGCGATCGGATCGCAGCGTGTCGTAGCGTCAGGCGGCGTGTTTCAAAACGCCCTTCTGATCGAACTGTTGCACGAACGGCTCGGGGAACGTCTGTGGATCAACCATGTGGTGCCGCCGAACGACGGCGGTATCTGCCTTGGACAGGCGGGCTTGGCCGTATGATTGCAACGAGTGCGTTCGCTGTTTTCGCGCTCGGATTGCGGCACGGCGCCGATCCGGATCATTTGGCCGCGATCGATAATCTCACGCGGAATTCGTTACGGCGCCATCCGCATCTGAGCCGTTTTGCCGGAACGCTGTTTGCCTGCGGGCACGCCGTAATGGTATTAAGCATTGCGGCGTTGGTAGGATACTTCGGCACGCGTTTTAGCGCGCATAGCGCGATGCTGGAAGCACTCGGCACGTGGGTGAGCATAGCGGTGCTCCTTACATTAGGCGTTGCGAATCTGCTCGCATTGCGCGCTCCGGTTCCACAGGTTGCGGGTTTTCGATCGCGGTTGCTGCCGGCGCTCTTCCGGCAAAACTGCACTGCCTGGGCTGCGATGCCGGTCGGCTTTCTTTTCGGCGTCGGCTTTGAGACGTCGAGTCAAATTGCCGCGTATACTATCGTATTCGGATCGCAGGCGGGGATCGTCGGTTCGATACTGGTGGGCGCGGCGTTTTGCTTCGGCATGATTTGCACCGACACGCTCGATTCGCTGCTCGTTCACCGGCTCGTCAGCGATCGCAGCGCAGCGCTTCCGCGAATAATGCGGATGTGGATCCTGACTATCGGCGCACTGTCGATTGGGGTTGCGCTCTTTCAGCTCGCGCGCATTCTGGGGTGGGTTGTCCCCGTATCGGATATCGCGCTCAGCGGAATCATCGTCGGCGTGCTGCTGCTGGTGTTCGTCAGATCTGCCACACTGCAAAGGCAATCCCCACCAGCATGACTAGGGCGCCGCTGAGGACCTCGCCATAACGTTCCATCGGGCCCAGTTTTACGCGTTCCAGCGCGGCAAACGAGGAGACGCAAAGCACAACGTACGTGAGGATCGTCGCACCGGCGAAGACTATTGCCATAGTGGCGAGCGTCCCAAGTCCGTATTGGCCGGCGGCAAAGAACGCCGGAATCCCTTCGATCATCGGTGAGGAGCCGAGAATGAAGAGCAGCGCCGTGCGTTCGTGCGTTTCATGATGCTCGTGCTGCTGTTCGCGCGCAGCGCTTATGGCGATCCACAACCCGAAGATGACGAGCGCCGCGCTTGACGCGTACGATACGACGTGACCGAAACGTTCGGCAACCACTGCGCCGGCGGCCCACATGATGGCACCTAGAACCAGCGTGGAAACGGTGTGTCCGATGCCCGCAGTGGCCGCAGCTGTTGCCGTCCGTGCGGCGTTCCACCGCCGTTGACGCGCAATCACCGAAATCGGCAGCCAATGGTCCGGAACCAGCGTATGTAATACGCCGACCGCGCCGACAGTCGCAATCAATAGACCCGTGCCGCCCATTCGCCTACTATAGCAAAATGGGACTGCCGGAGCACTCTGGTTCCGCGATTACGTGCCTTTGTCGGCTCCGATGTACCGAATCACTTTAAAAATGAACTGCGGACGCGTGATGAGCGGACTCGGATCGCCGTATGCCGTGTAGATTTCGAACTGGTTAAAGCGCTTGTGATATGCGAACGACACGTTCGTGCAGCCGCGTTCGCATGACGTATCGAGTGTGGTCAGTAATGGCGGCAGACCGACGATGCGCCGCAAGCCCACTGCGAATGATGCGTCCGGGCCCTGCTGGAACGCAACGCTTGCGCGCTCGAGCCATTCCACATTCGTGCCGCTGGGCATGTATTGGCGCGTGTCGTTGGCAGTGAGCGTGACGGTGGTGCGACGTCCTACCGCAAACGTCGCCGAACGCGTCCACGAATCGAGCCGCCCGGTTCCGAAGATGCCGGTCGCGTACGAGACTGTCGTCGGCGTTGCAGTGCCGGAGTGGTACGTGATCGACGTTTGATTTTGCGTGATGGGCGTGAGCACGTTATTGATGAGGAAATAGCTCGACCCGGTGTTGGTATAGACCTCCCAGAGTCTCTTCGTCACGACGTCAACGTATGCGTTGTAATCGACGAGCGCCGTGCCCAATCCGGTCGTACTTTTGTAGTGATCCGTAAAGACGTTGAACGTTACGCTTTTTGCGAATCCGCCCTTCGGATACCAGTTATGATTGCTGAATAGGCCGTATCCCGCAATGCCGCTATTCGAAAAGAATCCATCGAACGGATTGTACTGTGCGCCGATGCGGCGAATTCCGCCGCCGGTGAAGGAAAAGGGGCCGAATATGCCGCCGCCGATTTCGGCAAACTTCGATTGCGAGGAGTCGGTGATGCCGGTTCCCCCTTCTGTGCCGTAGTTCGCATACACGAATTTATGCTGCAGATCGCTCCATTTGGTGGCAAATTGAAGCGTATCGTCTTTAAAGCCCGGCATGTCTACGGCTACACGCTGTGCCGACACGAAGAGCGTACGCGGAAGCGTTGTATAAATGACGGATTGAGCGGAATCCGATCGTTGAGTACCGACGGCATCGAATCCACCGAAGCTGAAGCGGCCTTCATGCCCTTCGATCGCGTAGCCGTCGCGCGGCGTCGGAATCGAAGGTGTGTAGAGCGATGCTTCGTTGGGACACGCATCGCATTCGTAATAGTTGTAAAAATTCGCGCCTTGCGTGAAGAACGGCCGCGTTTCGTTAAAGAATCGACGGAAGGCTGTAGGCGAGATCGTCTGCTGATCGTTTTCAACGTTGGAAAAGTCCGGATGCAGCGCAGCTACGATCGACGTGCCTTGCGTGATCGGAATCGCGATGTCCGCGCCCGCGCGCGATGTGCTGCCGCCGATGCGCGGTGAGGCGATCTCGCCGAGGCTGTATAAGGCGAGGCGCGGTTTGGGACGCGATCCCGCAGTCGCCGGCATTTTTAAGAGCGGACGCGCATAGTTCGGATCGCCGGTGCCTTGCACGTTGGATCCGCCGCTCCAGAGATAGAGCGATCCGGTCGTGGGCTCGTAGCGCGAAAACTGCACGAGCCAGGTATCGGGATGCGCGCCGCGCACGACGTTCAGCGGAATACGCATCACGACGATATATTCGTTCGGCAGCGTTTTTGCGACCGCGTCCCACGCCGGTTCGTAGTTCGAATTCTCCGACGAGACTTGGTAGCGCGTTCCGATCGGCGTCGAGATGAATTGATAATTGAAGCCGCTGCGTCCGCCCGGCCAAAGCGCGATCTTCACTTCGTCGTCCGTGTCCACGCCGACGTTGTTCGTGCGCTGCGATGCAACGATGGGCGTGCGGGTTTGATGCGCTTCAAAGCCGACATATAGCGCTTTGCCGTCGGTCAAGATATAGGCTTTGGTTTGTTCGGCCGCGGCGGCATGCGTTTGACGGTCGTAGCCGAGGGTCACCGTGGCAGCTTGCTGCCACACCGGCGAAGAGAGATCCGCAACCATTGGCGGGGGCGAAGCGACGGTGGGAATCGTCAAGGCGCCGGCGGTGACCTCGGCGGCTATCGCCGGAACGGCAGCGAGTCCCGTGAGGGCCATCAGAGCAATAGGAAATACGCGAGTGCGAAAGCCCATGGTCCGTCCGCCTCCGAGTAAGTGCGTGCACCTAAGGAATTAGGTTCAGGGTAACGTTTTTGTTCCGAATTGTCAACTAGTTTTTTAAGAGGTAGGGCGAAAAGAAACGGGCCGCTCGCTGAACGGCCCGCTCCAAAATTTCTGACGTCGTCTAGACGGCGCGCGTGACCTTTTTGGCGCGCAGACATGCCGTGCATACGCGTGCCGTGCGAGCCGTGCCGCGATCGTTAATCTTGACTGCTTGCAAATTGGGCAGCCAACGGCGCTTCGTCTTGTTCATCGCGTGGCTGACGTTATTGCCGGCCATCGGACCCTTGCCACAGACTTCGCAGCGCTTCGCCATCTCTAATACTCTCCCAAACAACCTGAGGACAACCCCGCTAGATTACCACGGCGCGAGCCCGTTGACAATGACCCTTGGCTGGCGACTTTAGCCCGTGCAAAGAACGCGTAAGGCGTTGCCTAGGCCTGTGGAGAACGGGTCGGGCCGATGGATGTCACCGCCTTAAACGGCCGGGCGTATGCAAAATTCATTACGGCCGGATCCTACTTCCTAAGGAAGTACCGGCAAGTCCTGAACGACCTCAACGTGTTCCCGGTCCCGGATGGGGACACCGGAACGAACATGTATTTGACTGCGCGCCAGGCCGCAATGGAAGCGGCAAAAGTGCAGGACCGTCCGCTCTCCGAGGTGGCAGCAGCGGCGGCGCAGGGTGCCCTCATGGGCGCGCGCGGGAATTCAGGCGTCATTATCTCGCAGATGCTGCGCGGGTTTGCGCATCACGTGCGCCATCGCACGGAAATCGATACGTTCATGCTTGCTACAGGCATGCGCGAAGCGGTAATCGCGGCAAAACAGGCGCTGGTCAAACCTCTTGAAGGCACCATTATTTCGGTTGCCGAGGCCGCTGCGGATAGCGCGTATCATTTAGCGTTGCACGAGCGTGACTTTTACCGCCTTGCAAATGCGGTGCTTCGCTCAGCAAACGACGCGCTCGATCGCACACCGGATCAGTTGCCCGCTTTAAAAGAAGCGGGTGTCGTCGATTCGGGCGGCGCCGGATTCGTGTACTTCTTAGAAGGCGCGCTGCGCTTTCTGCCCGACAGCAAAGTTCGCACCACGGCGTTTCCGCGCCGTCCGATCCGTCACAAGGTTTTCACGCCGCAGCAGATTGTCGGCGAAAACAAATACTGCACCGAATTTATTTTGGAGCAGCCTGACGTCTCCGCGCACGAACTGCGCGAGTCGCTTCAAAGCAAAGGTGATTCGCTGATCGTTGCCGGCGACACGACTGTCATTAAAGTTCACATCCATACGGATGATCCGGAAGCGGTTCAAGGAATTGCGGGGCGGCACGGCGTGGTTACGCGTGTGAAAATCGACAACATGGAGCGCCAGCATAACGTGCTCGTAGTCGATAAGCCGGCAGTTCCGTACTCCATCGTTGCCGTCGTCCCGGGGCCGGGATTCGAACAGATCGTCAAAGAGCTCGGCGCCGAAGTGACGATTCCGGCCGCAACGAACCCGAGCGTGCGTGACATCGCATTGGCAATCAACAAGTCTCTTTCGGACAATGTCTATCTCTTCGTGAACGACAAGAACGTGACACTCGCCGCGCAAGAAGCCGCAAAACTGATCGACGGAAGCGGGCGAACGGTAAACATCTTGCCGACGGCCGATATCGTCGCGGGCATCGCGGGGCTGTTTGCGCTCCGCTCCGATGCCGACCCAATGGAAGCCGCCGCCCGCGTGCACAGCGCGCAGGTCTTTTTCGCGGGGAACGATGCAACAGTGGGTGGAACGACCGTGCTGCGCGGGAAACCGGCAGCGACCAGTTCGGGGGTACTGTACGCAGGCGGTTCGCTGAGCGAGGCCGCAACTGCGGCGTTGCAAGCGATGGGCGCTCGCGACGGAGGCTTGATCACGGTGTATTACGGCGGCGCGCAAAAGGAACGCGACGCACAACGTCTTTCAGACGAACTGAAAGCCGCGTTTTCGCAGGCGGACGTAGAGTACTACTACGGCGGGCAGAAAAACGCCGAGTATTGGGTGTCTCTCGATGAGTAGACCACGTATTGCAATCGACGCAATGGGTGGCGATCACGCGCCGGCGGAGATCGTTGCGGGCACGCTCCTTGCAGCGCAAGAAGACTACGGCGATCTCATTTTGGTCGGCGACGAAGCGCAGGTTCGACCGCTCTTAACGGGTCCCGGCGCCGATAGAGTCACCGTTGTGCATGCACCCGAAAACGTGCCGATGGATATGCACGCATCGCAAGCGCTGCGCATTGCGGATAAGACGTCGCTGGGTGTGGCCGTGAACATGGTCAAGCAAGGCGAAGCCGATGCGGCCGTATCCGCGGGGAACAGCGGCGCCTTTTTAGCGATTGCGCTCATTCGATTGCGAACGATTGCCGGTATTGCACGCCCGGCGATCGCAACGGTTTGGCCCGCAATCAACGGCCCGATGGTGCTGTTGGATTCCGGTGCGAACGTGGACTGCCGTCCGGAATGGCTCGAACAATTCGGCATTATGGGTTCCGCTTACGCGAAAGCCGTGCTCAACATCGAAAAGCCGCGCGTTGCGATTCTCTCCGTCGGAGAAGAAAGCACGAAAGGGAATTCTCAGGTTCTTGAATCTGCACAGCTGCTGCGTCAAGCGCCGATCAACTTCATCGGGAACGTCGAGGGAAAAGACCTCTTTCACAATGCCGCCGATGTCGTCGTTGTCGACGGATTCGTCGGTAACGTCGTGCTGAAGATGGGTGAGGGCCTCGTATCGGATCTGCAAAAGATCATTAAAGAGACGGTGCTCGGCGGAAACGTGCTCACGAAAGTCGGCGCCGCGCTCATGCTGCCCGCGCTGCGCAAACTGCGAACGCGGTTCAACTATGAAACGTACGGCGGTGCCCCGCTGCTCGGCCTTGCGGGGAATTGCATCGTCACGCACGGTCGCGCGTCGCGCAACGCGATCAAGCACGCGATCCATCAAGCGGCGGTCGAAGCGGAGCACGATGTGGTCGGGCGGATTACCGAACTCGTTAAACCACACCTCGCGAAAGAAGCATAGCGCAGTTGCCCGTAGCGATTATTACCGACAGCACGTCGGACATCGAGCCGGCGCGCGCGGCGCAGCTTGGCGTAGACGTCGTTCCACTCTTCGTTATTTGGGGCGATAAGAGCTACCGCGACTACGTCGATCTTTCACGCAGCGAATTTTATCAAAAGCTTGCGACTGAACCGGTCCTGCCGACGACGTCACAGCCCACGGCGCAGATGTTTGAGGATGCGTTTCGCCCGCACGTTGAAGCTGGACGCGAGATCCTCTGCATCGTCATTAGTTCCAAACTTTCCGGAACGATCAATGCAGCGCGCTCGGCGGCGCAGCAATTTCCCGGTGCGAGCATCACCATCGTCGATTCGCTCAGCGTTGCAGGCGGTTTGGGCATGCAAGTGCTTCACGCTCAGGAAATGGCGAAAGCCGGCGCGCCGGTGAGCGACATCGTGACCGCACTCGAGCGCGATAAGCAAACGCAGCGGCTCTATGCGTGCATTCCGGATCTCTCGCATGTCGTGCGAACGGGGCGCATCGGCAAAGCGCGGGCGGTCATTGGAACGCTGATGAAGATCGTTCCGGTGATTTCGCTGCGCGACGGGGAAGTCGTAGCCGAAGCACAGGTACGAACGATGTCGCGCGCGCAACAGACGATGATCGATCTCGCACTGAAGAATATCACCGACGCTGCGAATGCGCGCTTCTTGGTGATGCACACGAACGCGTCCGATCTCGCAGCCGACATTTTGGAGCGCGTCCGTGCCCGGTTGAACGGAGTAATCCCGAAGCTGCTCGGCGTGCTCGAAGCGGGTCCGGTGATCGCCACGCATGGCGGACCCGGCGCGGTGGGGATATTTTCAGCACAGGATTGACCCTTGGCATGGCCCGCGGCATCTACGTCCATCTCCCATTTTGTCCGTATATCTGCCCGTACTGCGATTTTGCGAAGTGGCCGCACCGTCGCAGCGCGGCCGAGCGGTATTTGCGCGCATTGCACGCGGAAATCGACGCACGTTCGCTGCCCGAAGGCGAATCCTACGAAACCGTTTTTCTCGGTGGCGGAACACCAAACACGTATGCCGGCAGCGACATCGCGCAATTGCTCGAGCGTTTACGCGAGCGGTTCCCAGGCCCGGCGGATCGCGAGACGACGATAGAGGTCAATCCCGAACTCGTGCGTGCCGAGGATCTTGCCATATATAAGGAAGCCGGCGTCACGCGAATCTCGATTGGCGTCCAGTCATTCGTGCCGGAGGAGATCGCAACGCTCGGACGGCGCCACACGCCGGAGGATGTCCGGCGAGTCGTGCAACTCTGCCGGGAATGCGGTGATTTTAGCGTCTCCATCGACCTCATTTTCGCGGTGCCGGGGCAAACGCCGGAGTCTTGGCAACGTTCGCTGCAAATCGCAATCGATCTGGGCGTCGATCATATCTCGACGTACGGTCTGACCATCGAACCGGGTACACCTTATGAGAAATGGCAAGAGCGCGAGCCGCGCGCGTTCTTCGACGATTCGCATGAGGCCGACTTGTACGAAATTGCGATCGATATGCTTGAAGCAGCCGGATACGAACAGTACGAAATCAGCAATTTCGCCAAGCCCGGACACCGCAGTGCGCACAACGCAAACTATTGGGCCAATGGTGAATACGCGGGCCTCGGCGTGGGTGCGGCTTCCTACATAGCCGGTGTCCGTTCCGTACATACGCGGGATTTAGAAACATACGTGGGCGCCGCATTAGAAAACCGTGAGATTCCTTCGGAATCCGAAAGGCTCGAAGGCGCGCAGCGCGCGGGAGAAGCGGTGATGCTGGCGTTGCGCACCGCGCAAGGGGTATCGCTGCAAGCTTTCAAAGAGCGCTACGGCGTGGACTTTTTGCAATTTTACGCACCGGTCGTGGAACGCTATCGAGCAGAGGGACTGCTCGAAATAGGCGAGACACATGCGCGCCTCACGCGACACGGGCGATTCGTGGCGAACGATGTATGCGCGGCTTTCGTGACCTTCGCGTAGGGCCGAACGTTGCGGCCGCGCTTCTGCGGCTGCTGTTTGCCATTGCGTTCGGCGTAACCGGGTTCTTACTCGGGCGCGAGGCGTATGTCAGCCTGATATCGCCGCACTTTGCCAACGAGGCGGTACAACGCACGTTCACGATTCTCTGCCCCGTCATCGGCGCGATCGCCGGCGTACTGCTCGCACCGTTGGCGCAATCATTTTTTGAAGATGAATTGAACGCCGTCGAGCGCAACATCGAGCGTCTTGCGCCGATCGAATTAGCCGGCGGCGCCATCGGCTTGATTGTCGGCCTGCTCATTGCGTTTCTGATCCGCAGCATTCTTTTCGAGTTCATTTCATCGAGCGGTCGCGCGGGCAGCTACATTGCGATTCTCTTATACATCGTTATCAGCATCTTCGTGGCGTATTTGGGTGCGCGCGTCGGCGCGCGCGTGCATATTTTTCCGGTCGCAAACGCAGCGCTTACCGGCGGGACCGCGCCGCCGAAGATCATCGATACGTCGGTAATCGTCGATGGCCGCATCGTTGAAATTTTAGAGAGCGGCTTTCTGGAGGGGCCGTTTATCCTGCCGCGCTTCATATTGCAAGAGCTGCAGGCCGTTGCCGACTCGACCGATTCGATGCGGCGCACGCGCGGCCGGCGCGGATTGGAAGTGCTCAACCGTTTGCAAGAATTGGGCGTGCTCGAGGTGAGCGAGCGCGACTATCCGGACGTGCGCGGTGCCGACGCGAAGCTCGTTCGACTGGCGCACGATCTGGGCGGCAAGATTCTCACGAACGATTATAATTTGAACCGCGTCGCGCACGTGGAAGGCGTCGCCGTCCTGAACATCAACGAACTTGCGAACGCGGTGAAGCCCGTCGTATTGCCGGGTGAAGAACTGCACGTGCAAATCACGCGCGAAGGCAAAGAGCCGAATCAAGGCGTCGGCTATCTCGACGATGGCACGATGATCGTCGTCGAGCAGGGAAGGCGTTTAGTCGGCGAAGCGACGGACGTGGTTGTTACGAGTGTTCTGCAGACCGTTGCCGGCCGTATGATTTTCGCCAAACCTAA
>CAZHGH010000011.1:1440-17406 GCA_964531205.1 uncultured bacterium | reverse complement strand
GCAGGTAAACCGATGTTGGCGTGGTCGCTGCAAACTTTTGCCGCGATGCCGGAAATAAGCGATATCGTCGTTGCAACAGAAGCGGAATGGATCGATGAAGTCGCAGACGTTGCCCGTGCTTTTGCCGGCGCAAAATGCACTGCAGTTGTGCCCGGCGGCGCGACGCGGCAAGCCAGCACGTATAAAGCGCTACGCGCCGTGCCGCAACAATGCGGCGGCGTTTTTGTGCACGACGGGGCGCGTCCACTTATTACCGCCGAGGACGTCCGGCGCGGCATGGAACCGGTGCGCGACGGTCACGCATCGCTGCTGGCGATTCCGGTGGTCGATACAATTAAAGCGGTGGATGGCGATGCAAAAACCGTCGCAACAACGTTGGATCGCAGCGTGTTGTGGGCGGCGCAGACGCCGCAGTTCGCAACGCTACGCGATATGCTGCGCGCACATGAAGCAGGCATGGCGCAGCACTTAGACGCAACTGACGACGCGATGCTGTTGGAACATATCGGCGTTGCCGTGCATATCGTGCCCGGTTCGCCGGAAAACTTCAAAGTAACGCTGCCGGAGGACCATATGCGCGCGGAGCACGCGATGCGCGCACGTTTGGCGGAACCGCACTGATGCGCGTAGGACACGGCTTCGATGCGCACCGCTTGGTCGAGGGACGCAAACTCATTCTGGGCGGCGTCGACATTCCATATGAAAAAGGTGCATTGGGGCACTCGGACGCCGACGTGCTCGCGCATGCGATAAGCGATGCGTTGCTCGGCGCGGCGGCCCTGGGCGATTTGGGCGGGCATTTTCCCGATACCGACGATCGTTGGAAAAATGCCGATTCGATGGAACTTCTCGGGCATTGTCGTGCAGAAGTGCATCGTGCCGGATATCGAGTGGAAAACGTGGACGCAACGATTGTCGTCCAGCAGCCTAAACTCGCACCGTTCATCATGCGCATGCGCGAGAACGTTGCGATGCGGATGGGCATTTCGGTCAACCAAGTGAGCGTAAAAGCGAAGACCAGCGAAGGAATGGGGTACACGGGAGACGGCAGCGGCATTGCGGCGTTCGCAGTGGCGCTCATCGAACCGCTATGACCGCAGACGAACTCGCGCAGGCGATGCAACGCTGGGGCTTCTTGGAAACGCCCGTGCCGGACGCAGCGTCGCGTTGGATAGATACGTTTTTGGAGGCTTACGGCGATCGGCTGCAATCGCTCGACGATGCACGGCCGTTGGTCGCCGAGTTGCGTGCTGAAGCATGCGTGATTCCGGCGCTCGAGCTGGAGCGCTTACGCACGCGCGAGGTGCTGTTTTTTTTAGATACGGTCGGACAATATGTCGACAGTCAGCCGGAGCTTCGTGGGCTGCCGTTGGAGCACGACTTGCCCGAAATCGCGAAAGAATTCGGCCTTTCGACCGACGACGCGCGATACGCGGTGCGCATGGCGCTAACCGGGCAAAAGAGCGGCCCTCCGCTGGAACTGCTCTTTCCACTGCTGGGGCACGATCGGATTCTGATACGCATCGGTGCGGTGAATTCGATGCTGCTGCACGGACGCGGGCTCGAGCCGATCAAGTTCGGTCCCGGCGGCAAACCATTCGAGCCGATACACGGCCAGCGCCCCCATGAGCCGTTCGACACCGCCGGCGACGACAAGCGGCCCTGATTGCGTGCAACCCTGCGGTACCTTATAGTCATTCGATAGATACGATGCTTCGCACGATACTTGCAGACCTGAAGGCTCCACTGGAACGCGATCCGGCCGCGCGCGGCTGGCTCGACGTCATTCTGTCGTATCCGGGCTTTCACGCGGTAACGTCGCATCGTTTCATTCACCCGCTGTACAAAGCCGGAATTCCGCTGCTGCCGCGTTGGCTCTCGCAAGTGGCGCGCTTTCTCACCGGAATCGAAATTCATCCGGCTGCAAAGATCGGCAAGGGTGTCTTCATCGATCACGGCATGGGGGTCGTCATCGGCGAGACGGCCGAAGTCGGCGACAACTGCACGATTTATCAAGGCGTTACACTTGGCGGTACGAGTCTTTCGCACGGCAAGCGGCATCCCACGCTCGGCAAGAATGTCACCGTCGGCGTGAATGCGGCAGTGCTCGGCGCGATAACGATCGGCGACAATTCGAAGATTGGCGGGGGATCCGTGGTCGTAAAGGATGTGCCCGCGAATTCCACGGTCGTCGGCGTGCCCGCACGCCTGGTCATGCAAAACGGCGTGCCCGTTCGCGCGGTTCCGGAGCGTCCGCAAGTGGACATGCCGGATCCCAATGCGGATGCAATTGCAAGATTGCAGCGGCGGCTCGTGCAGTTGGAGGAACGGCTGCGCGAGTTGGAACAGGAAGAAACCGGCGAAACCGCTTGGTCTTGGGTGATTTAAGAGCGTGGCATTGAGGGTTTACAACACGCGCACGCGCGGCGTGGAACCGTTTTCTCCGTTGGACGCATCACGCGTCCGAATTTATGTTTGCGGGCTTACGCCGTCGGCGGAGGCGCATCTGGGCCACGCACGCTCATTTTTGTTTTTCGACGTGCTGCGCAGGTACTTAAAGCACAAGGGTTACGACGTCACGTACGTTCAGAACGTTACGGACATCGACGACCGAAGCATCAACCGCGCAAAAGAGACGGGCGAAGACTGGTACAAGATCGTCACCGATTATTATGCGTCGTTCAAACGCTCGATGGCGCGTCTTGGCGTTCAGGATCCCGATGAAGAGCCTTACGCCACGCATTTTATTCCGCAGATCATTCGTATGATCGAAGAATTGGTTGAAAAAGGCTACGCGTACGTAGCAAAGGACGGCGTCTACTACCGCGTCTCGAAATTTCCGCGCTACGGACAACTCGCGAATCGCAACATCGAGGAGCTGGAAGCAGGCGCGCGCATCGAGGTGGACGAGTTTAAAGAAGATCCGCTCGACTTCGCGCTTTGGAAGTTCGCAAAACCGGGCGAGCCGAAATGGCCGTCGCCGTGGGGTGAAGGGCGGCCCGGTTGGCACATCGAGTGCTCGGCGATGTCGCACGAATTGCTCGATCCGCAAGGCGAAGGCTTCGATATTCACGGCGGCGGCGCGGACCTGATCTTTCCTCATCACGAAAACGAAGTCGCGCAGAGCGAACCGCTGATGAAGCATCCGCCGATGGCCAATGTTTGGATGCACGGCGGATTGCTGCTCTTCGACAATCAGAAAATGAGCAAGTCGCTCGGCAACTTCGAGCCGCTCTACGAATTGCTCGATCGGCACGATCCGCAAGCGATCCGTCTGTTGTTTTTGCAGACGGGATATCGCAAGGTAATGAACTTCACCGAGGAGTCGGTGCGCGCGGCTGAGGCCGCTTTGGAGCGATTGAAGAAGACATATCGCCGCCTGGTGACGTCCAGTGTGCCGGAGAACAGCGACCCGATTCTCAGGCACCTCATGGAAGAGGCGTTGGACGATGATATAAATACCGCAGTCGCTTTATCGGAATTGCTTATGTATGAAGGCAATTCTGCGCATGAGTTTGCGTATTGGCTCGACATTTTAGGGCTAACGCCCAGTGACGCATGGCTGGAAGAGCGTAAGCGTGAGCTGCCCACGGATTTCGTACAACGTCTACAGGCCGCGCTTCAAATTCCGCTCAACGGAGAATCACCCGAGGGTGCGATTGCCAAAGTGATCGATCTGCGCTCGCAAGCTCGTGCAAACAAGAATTGGGCAGAGTCCGATCGTTTGCGTGACGTTCTCGCGCAATGCGGAGTTGCGCTCAAGGATTCGAAAGAAGGTACGACGTGGAGCGTCGCGGAGTAAAACGCCGTGGAGCACGTCCCGTGCAGCGGCGTCAGGAGATCGATCTCGACGACGTCATCTACGGCGTTCACGCTGTAGAAGAAGCGTTAACCGCGGGAGAAGCGTTGCGTCGCGTGCATGTTTCGGACGAACGTAAGCGCGATCCGGTCGTGCGCAAATTGCTGGATCGAGCGAAAGAGCTGCAAATTCACGTGCGGTTCGAAGACCGCGCATATTTTTCGCAATTTCCATACAAGGCGCATCAAGGCGTCATTGCGTTCGGTCCGCCGTTTCCGTATGTCTCGTTGGAAGAGGTGCTGTCGCGGAAGGATGACGAGCCTTTGCTCCTGGTCGTGTTGGATCACATTACGGATCCCCATAACGCGGGCGCGATCATTCGAACCGCGGAGTGCGCGGGAGCGAACGGCGTCATTATGCCGGAACGCCGCGCGGCCGGCGTAAACGCGACAGTCCGTAAAGCAGCCGCGGGGGCGGCTGCGCACATTCCCATCGCGCGCGTTTCGAACGTTGCGGATACTATTCGCAAGATTAAGAAGGCGAACGTTTGGGTTGCCGGCGCGGATCTGGGCGAAGATAGCGTGGAATACACGCAAGCAGACCTCGCGCGCGACATTGCAATCGTCATCGGTGCGGAGGGCGAGGGCCTCTCGCAACTGGTGAAACGCGAATGCGACTATCTGGTCCGCGTGCCGATGCTGGGCCGGGTGGAATCTCTCAACGCCTCTGTGGCGGCCGGCGTCTTACTGTACGAGGCCGTACGGCAACGCCGCGCCCAGGCGCTGATCGCCCCTTAAGGGATCGGGTTCCTTAAGCCGGTAAAAAGGCGGTTCGGCTGCCTCTCTTGTCCTTGACGCGCAAGGAGGACCCTCCTATACTGTTCGGGATGTGCCGCGCTCGACGGGCTCTGCGGGGCCCGCGATTTGCGCACATTTGGTCCCAGAGGGCAAAGCAGCTATGGCAATGACCCATCCTGTGTCGGATGGACTCGACTATCACGAGCGACCCGACGAGGATCTTGTCGCGACTGCAAAGTCAGGCGACAACCTCGCAATGGAGTTTCTGCTCAACAAGTATAAGAACTTCGTTCGCATTAAAGCGAAAAGCTACTTCCTTATCGGCGCAGACCGTGAGGACATCATTCAAGAAGGAATGATCGGTCTTTATAAGGCTGTGCGCGATTTCAAGGCGGATAAGCTGTCAAGCTTCCGTGCATTCGCGGAGCTCTGTATTACGCGTCAAATCATTACGGCGATTAAGACGGCGACGCGTCAGAAGCATATCCCGCTGAATCAGTACATTTCGCTCAACAAGCCGATTTACGACGAGGACAGCGAACGCACGCTCCTCGACGTAATGGCATCGCAGAAGACCTCCGATCCGGAAGAACTCGTCATCAATCAAGAGGTCTCTCAGGATATCAAAGAGCGCATCCAAGAGAATCTCTCGGAGCTTGAGTCGCAAGTGCTGCTCTCATACCTCGAAGGCAAGAGCTATCAAGAGATGGCGCGCGATTTGGGACGTCACGTGAAATCGATCGATAACGCGCTGCAGCGCGTCAAACGGAAGATCGAGAAGAACCTTTCCGAAATCGAACTGCCGTAAGGCTCACCTCAGAAGCGTATCGAAGGGCGCCGGAAATCCGGTGCCCTTTTTATTTGCGCTCGTGAAAGTAGACGTAGTTGCCTTCGGGATCGATGCACTCTGCCGCGCGGCATGCCGGTCCTTGAAATTGCCGATCCGTGATTTTTCCGCCAAGAGACTTTGCACGCTCCACGGTATCGTCCATATTCCGGACGCCGAGCATGAGGCCGTGGCCCTCTTTCCATCCGCCTTGCGGATCGTGTGCGAGCGCAAACGTGGCGCCGTCGGGTAATTCGTACTCGACCCAATGCTCCGACTCGAGGCCGATGGGTAATTCGAAGAGTCCCTCGTAAAAGGCGCGGGCCCGCGGCATGTCTTGCACGGTATAGAACACGACGTCCAGGCCGCGTAACGGAAGTTTGTGTTCAAGCATGCCCGTAGTATAGCAAGCAATCTTGACATAAGCTGTCAGGTTGGCCGAAACGTGTTAGGCTTATGCCGTGAGACCGCTGTTCGTCATCGTGGTCCTCACGATCTCGATCTTTCTTGTGGCCGTCTTTTTGCCGACGTTGAGCCTCCTGGGAGATCGCGCGGCTGCGAAGTGGCCCATGGAATTGGCGGGCCGCACCGTACTGGTCAGTCTTACGCCCGAGCTTCGTCCCGGCGACAAGATCGATGTCGAGGCGATGTCGCCGGATACGCGCGCCAAATTGCGCGATGCGATGTTCTCCTCGGGCTATGTGCCGCCTGGTTCAGTCATGCAGGTGCCCATTGTTCGCCGCGGCGAGCATCGCACGGCCACGCTGCATGCCGTAACAGCGTTGCACGGTTTTACGCCGCCGAACGCGGTGATATTCGTGTTGCGAACGTTGTCGTTTCTCGTCTTCGTGTTTGTCGGAACTGCGCTGCTGTTGCTCCGGCCGAGCGCACTAACGGCTGCGTTTTACTGCTTCTGCATCGGAACGTTTTCCGGCGGCCAGATGGAGGCGTTCTACACGTTTTTGTCTCCGAAAGTCTATTGGTATGCCGACACCGCTACAAATGTGATAAATTTCACACTAGAATCGGTCGGCTTCGTTGCATTCTGCGCCTTATTTCTTTCGAGCCGGCTCAGTACGCACAGGCGCATCGCCATCGCACTGCTGTTGCCCGTTCTGGTTGCTGCGGGTGTATTTGTCGGCGCGATGGGGGACGATCCGTTTTTTGCGATTTCCGGCAACTTTTACCCGGTCGCCGCATATATGGGCGCGTGTCTTCTTTTCGGAACGGCGTTTTTGCTCGCGACGTACCGACGAGTTTCGCCCGCAGACCGGCATCGGCTGAGCCTAGTTGTGGCTGCAATTATCATCGGCCCATTGCTTTCGTACGTCGGCAACACCGTAGTAGGACTTTTCTTGGGGCAGAATTCCACGGTGAACAGCATTGCAAAGGGATTGACCCTCCTAGAAGTTATGGTCCCAATTGCTGTCGCGTATGCCGTCCTGCGGCATCGTATCATCGATGTCAGTTTCGTCATCAGCAAAGCTGTCGTTTATACTGTGCTTTCCACGATCGTCGTCGGCTTGTTCGCACTCGTCGATCTATTCTTTTCACGGGCGCTATCGGAAAGCAAAGCCGGACTCTTCGCAGACGTCGCGCTTGCGCTCGTCCTCGGATTTTTCTTCAACACAATGCATCATCACGTAGACCGTGTTGTGGACAGCGTGCTGTTTCGCAGCAGGCATCGCGCCGAAGAGCATCTTGCGATGGTGATCGATGCGATGCCGTACGCCGAAAGCGAACGGGATCTGGAAGATATGCTGATACGAGAACCGGTGCGAGCCTTCGATCTCACGACCGGCGTTCTCAAGAAAAACATCGATGGACACCTCGAGGGAATTGCAGACTCCGGCAAACTCATTGCGTATTTGCGTGGGCGCCGCACTCCGCTTCGACTCGACACAACCGACCCGGCAGCGGCATTGGCTGTACCGGTGTTTTCGCATGGAGATCTTGCAGCTGCGGCGTTTTACGGCGTGCATCGAAACGGAAGTGATTTCGATAGTGAAGAGATTGGTATTCTTGCACGCCTTGCAACCGCGGCGGGCGCAGCGTTCGATCGTTTAGAAGCGGCCGCGTTGCGCGCGGAAAACCAACGGTTACGCTCGTCTATCGAAAAAGCGGCGGAAAAAGCGATAATTTCGACAACGCGTTAACCTTATGTTAAGGTCGCGCACAGCGTAAGTCTGTATACTCCGTCCTTATACTTCCCGGCGAGGCTGAGACATGGCAAACCCGTACGCAAAACAGGGACCGAAACTCATTAGGGATGGAACAGCGATCGTGGATGGGCACGGCACCAATTCTAAAACGCTAGCCGTAGCGTCCAACACGCTGCGTGTTGCCGAACGCATCATGTTTGCGGTGGTCGGGTTGCTACTCTCCGCAGTGGCATTGACGCTCGCCTATCGGTCGCTGCAGGTGGTTTACTCGCTCATCGTCGCGCCGGCAATTCAGACAATTCCGCTGACGGCGCAATTTTTAGACTTCGTCTTGCTGATTCTGATGATTGCCGAACTCATCTACACCGTCACATTATCGTTGCGCGGTGCGGTACTCAGTCCGCAACCGTTTCTGATAGTAGGCCTCATCGCCGTCATTCGGCGCATTCTCGTACTTACGGTACAGGAAGTGCAGACCACGCCCGTGCGGGCCAATGGGCCCGTGCACGCAGCATTGATCGAGGAAAGCACTATCGAGCTCGTTGCGCTCACGTTCATCGTGATGGCGTTCGTTTTTGCGATTTTCCTTTTGCAGCGGCGAACGGCATCGGATCAGCAGCCGGAATGACTTGCGGAATAAAGTTCGGGCTTCTGCCCGCCGGGCCAAATGACGGCTTGGCCCGCAAGGGTCTCATCGGTAGCTAACCGGTACGTTTCGCTTGCGATTTCGTCGACAGGGATAAGCCGCTCCGGAACGCCGCGCTGTTTTCGTTGTTCAGGTGAAAGCGAGGCGACGAATTCCAGAATGTGCGGCGCGGCGATCCAGTGCGGGACGATGCAGTTGACCCGAATGTTTTCGGCTTTTAGAAATTCAAGCCGCATCGTGAGCCTCAAGATCGCGAGTTTGGCGATATCGTAGATTGGCGAGCCGCCTTGCGCGCGTTCGCGCAGGGCGGACGTCGAACTGATGTTGACGATTCCCCCGCCGCCGCTCGCTCGCAACGCGTCGATCGCGAGCCGCGTACTCCACACCGCGCCGAGGAAATCGGTTTCGATGATCTGATCCCAGTACTCCAGCGGCGCTTCCGGATGAATTGCATCGACGGCGGAAGCGTTGTTGACGACGGCCGTGACGCCGCCGAGACTCTGCGCAAACGCAAATGCATCGCGCAATTCGTCGCGCGAACGCACGTCGAGGTTGCGGGGTGTTGCGGTTCCGCCCTCGCGCCTAATTGTTTCTACGGTAGTCTGCGCCGCGGCATCGTCGTTGTCGCAGACGACGACATGAGCGCCTGAACGTGCAAAGCGGCGCGCAATGGCGCGTCCGGAGCCTGCTCCACCGGCGCCGGTGATTAGCGCAACGGTCATACTCTTTTGTAACATACTTGAAACGACTGTTTCAAGTATGTTAGCCTAGCGGCATGTCTCGATCTCCGGACGAGAAGCGGCGTGAAGAGCTGCTCGACGCTGTTGTGGACTATGTGTACGCGCACGGCGTCGCCGATTTGTCGCTGCGCCCGCTCGCGAAAGCCGTCGACAGCAGTCCGCGCGTCCTGCTGTACTACTTCGGGTCCAAGGAAGATTTGGTGACGGAAGTGCTGGAGCAGGCCGGCGCGCGTCAGCGCGCTCTTTTCGAACGGCTTCGTACGGCTAACCTTGGGTCCGGTGAGGCATGCCGGGAGATTTGGCGCATCATGAGCGCGCCCGCTTCGGAGCCGGTATTCCGGCTGCTTTTCGAAGTGTATGGGCTGGCGCTGCAAGATCGCAAGCGATTCGCACGGTTCCTCAAACGCGTCGTCGAGCCGTGGCTGCAGTTTATCGGCGCGCCGCTGTTGCAAGACGGTTGGCGCGAAGCCGATGCGCGTGCATATGCGACGATCGTTATCGCCGGATTTCGCGGATTTCTGCTGGACCTTTGCGCAACGCGCGATCGTGCGCGCGTGAACCGCGCAGTCGAGATGTGGTTCGAAACGCTGTCTTCGATATCTCCAAAGGAGCTCGCGTCATGAAGCAACGCAAAGCTGCGTTAGCGTTTATTTTAATAGCGCTCACCATCGACTTTCTCTCGTTCGGCATCATCGCGCCCGTGCTGCCGAAACTCGTTCGTGACTTTCTCGGCGGCAGTACGGCACAGGCGGCGCAGATGTTCGCCATTTTCGGCGCGGTGTTTGCGCTGATGCAGTTTGTGTTTTCGCCGGTGTTCGGCATTCTATCGGATCGCTTCGGGCGGCGGCCCGTTTTAATTGCATCGATGCTTGGCTTAGGCTTCGATTATGTCGTGATGGCGTTGGCACCGACGATCGGGTGGTTATTCGCAGGCCGAATCGTTTCGGGCATTACGACATCGAATGTGCCGACCGCGTACGCATATATTACCGACATCACAACGCCGGAAAAGCGTGCAGGCGCTATGGGGTTGATCGGCGCGACTTTCGGCTTTGGGTTCATCGTCGGTCCCGCACTCGGCGGTCTTCTGGGGCATTTCGGACCGCGCGTACCGTTTTGGGTTGCGGCGGGATTGACGTTATTGAACGCGCTTTATGGATTTCTCGTATTGCCGGAATCACTGCCGGCGGAAAACCGCGCTTCGAATCTTGCGTGGCGTCGCGCCAATCCGCTCGGATCGCTCCGTATGCTGCGATCGCATCCGGAACTCTCACGGCTTTCGATCATCAACTTCATCGAGTACGTCGCGCACGAGATTCTCCCGGTTGTCTTCGTGCTGTACGCAATGCAGCGCTATCATTGGGACTCGGCTGCGGTCGGCGGTTCGTTGGCGGTCGTCGGTTTGAGTATCATGGTTGTACAAGCGGGATTGATACAGGTCGTCGTCTCACGCATCGGTGAACGGCGTGCGCTCATTCTGGGATTGAGCTTCGGGACGATTTCGTTTGCGTTATTCGGCCTCGCTTGGACGGGAGCGCTCATGCTCGCGGTCATTCCGTTGATGGCACTCTGGGGCTTCGCGGGTCCCGCGGCGCAAAGTATGATGACGCATCGCGTTTCCGTATCCGAGCAGGGCGAGCTGCAAGGCGCGCTCGGAAGTATGCGCGGCATCACGATGATTATCGGGCCGCTGCTCTTCGGGTACTTCTATGCGTACTCGCTGCGGGCGTGGAATCTCCCCGGTGGCGCTTGGTTTTTGGCGGCGGCGTTGCTCGCCGTTACGATTGTCTTGGCGTTAGGCGTTTCGGATATCCGGCAAGGTGAGGCGGCCGTCGACGTAGCAACCGAAGCGGCATGAAGCTCATCGCGATTATTGCATGTGCTGTCACCCTTTTGGGCGTGACGCCGAAAGTCGTTCTCGTACAACCCGACGACATGATGGATTCGCCGCGTCCAAAGGCGTCGTTAACTGCATGGCACGATGCTGCAGGGCGTAAACATGTGTCGTTGGCGGTTCCCGGAGCGCTGCTGCGAGGATACAGCTACGATGGGCACGTTGGAAGCGCGCCGGTGCTTGTGGTTTTTGGTGGAAGCGGGAACTTGATTAGCCGGCACGATTCGGCGATGCGCGGCTTCGCGCGCTTTGTGTCACGCGTTATTTGGTACGATTACCGCGGTTACGGTTTCAGCACGGGTATCGCGCATTTTCAAACCCTGCGCGAAGATGCACTGCGTGTCGTTGACGCGGCTGCGCAGCCTGCCGGCGGGACGAACAACGTCGTCGTACTCGGCTACTCCATGGGAACCGATATTGCCGAATATGTGGCGATGCACCGTTCCATCAGAGGCCTCATTCTTGCGGCGCCGTGGAATGATTATGTCGCGATGTACGCCTATCAGGATTCCAAAACGATCTACAGGTTCAGTCAGGCCGCGCGTGCAGCGTTTGACGAAACTGCGATGGTGAAGAAGATCGGCGTTCCGTTACTGGTGTTTCAGGGAACGAAAGACGACGCGATTCCGCCGGCGCAAGGCTCGGCGCTCGAGCGCGCCGCTGCATCACGCGAAAAAACGTTTGTTCCAATCCCGGGCGCGAAGCACGACTGGCTGCTCGAGAACGCCTATTCGCAGTCTGCTGTGCACCACTTCATTGAGCGGGTTTCGAACCACGTTCCGGCACAAGGCTCATAGTTTGGAGCATCTGAAGGGCGGCGTCGCCGACGTTTTTCATTTTAGCGGGATCGTCCGAGCGAAATTCACCTGAGGCGATTTCCGAACCGTATTGTTTCACAACGAAGATGCGATAGATAGCACGGTTCGCGGCGTCTACAGTGGCGACAATTTCGAGTAACGCCGGCGCGCCGTCGGCGCTTACGATGTCCCGCTGCTCCGCGTCGACCAAGCGTTCTTTCCCGATCGTCCGATGCCACAGCGACGACAAGGCGTGCGCGAGCGTGTCACGGCTTTGCTCCGTCGGAAAGATGGCGACGAATGTGCTGCTGTCGTTCTGACGCGGAAAGAAAAACTGCGTGTTCGCATCGTCCTGCAGCGCGGTCCATCCCGAAGGAGATTGCGCTTGCGTCATGGGGAGCGGCGAAACGAGACCGAGCGTAAGAACGCTGACAAGTAAAGCGGGGGCGAGCACGGATTTCCTCCTGGGATGCAGTTATCCCAGAGTATCGTCAATCTATCGTAACAGAATTACGATGTGTGTGACTCTTTTAACGCATCTTTTTCGTCTTCGTAGTGTTCCAGCGCGGCGCCGCCTTGATCCGTGACAAGGCGATCGACGATCGTCGCGTATAGCGTTTCACGGTCGACGACGGGATCGATCACGAACGCTTCGCTGCTCTTGCCGTCCATCTGCGGATCGATGACGACCGTGACACGACGGCGCGCGCACACGTCCATGCAGCTCGTGCTAATGGCGCGGACTTTTCCCCAGTGACCGTCTTCCTTCAGACGCGCCTTTAGCCAATCGCGAAGACGAAAATCGCCGATCTCTGCCGCTTTCTCCGGATCCTCTTCGGGGATGCGTTCTTTGTAGCAACGCTCGCAGACAAGTACGAGACCGGAGTTCATCCATTTGGGCTTAATCGGTTGCATTGGTTCTCGAATCGAAGGAAGGGCGGAGGCTCGCTTGCGCGAGCCTCGCTAAGCCTGGAGCCGGCGGTGGGACTCGAACCCACGGTGGTTGCCACTTTACAAAAGTGGTGCTGTCGCCGCTGAGCCACGCCGGCCTATTGGAAGCAAATTTGCAGCGACCGCGGCTCAAACACCTTCTCACCTGTATGTGGTTGCAACGATATTACATAGATGCGGCCGTCGATAGCGGGTTTTCCCGACCGCCGAGACGCAGCGGGCGGCCGCGGCCGCGATTCAGCGCGCGATATGTCGGCGTTAGCGAATGGCAGTTCGGACACAATAGCGTTAAATTCGACGGCTCGTTGTTGCGCCAGTTACCATCAACGTGCTCGACTTCAATCGGGATGTTGCCCGTAATAGGATGACGTTCAGCCCATCCACAGCGGGTGCACTTTTCGCCGAACCGCTGCACAAGATAACGGCGAATAAAGCGATTGCAAGTGTTTGTTTGATATTCGCCCGCTTCGTACCGCTGGATGCGAAGACGGAATTGATGCTGGTGTTGGCATGCGTTAGAGCAATACTTGTACCGGACTCGCTCTAAAGGTTTATCGCACTGCAAGCATTTGCTACGAAGTCGCTCGAAGCGCAGCTTTGCGCACGCTACGGAGCAGTACTTCGCCTTTAGAGACCGGGAGAAAATTGCATTTCCACACCCATTGAGGCAGTAGCCTCGAAACTGTATTTTTCTCATATGCATATGCTAAAATTCATCTATGCCATACGTGTGGCGTTCTCATAACGCATGATGCAAGATTTTTCGTTAGAGCATCTTGTGTTACGCAATGGCGAGGTTGCAATACGAAATGCAACCGCGAACGATCAGCCTTTGCTGACGCAATGGTTCAACGATCCGGCGGTCTACGCGTACTGGGGCGGAAACCCATTGTCGAAGGAAGAGATAGCCGCGCACTGTCGCGTGCAAAATGACGAAGACACGTGCTGGCCGTTCATCATCATGCAAAGCGACGAACCCGCAGGCTTCATCCAAGCATGGGTCCGATCCGACATGGCCGGCGGCCTCGATTTGTTCATCGCGCCCGCACATCGAGGCAAGGGCATCGCGCGACGCGCGCTGCAGTTGCTTGCAAGTTACCTTCGCGGCAGCGCCGGCTGGAAGCGCATAACGGTAGACCCGCAAATCGACAATACGAGAGCGATAGCGGCGTTCGAAAGCGCCGGCTTTTACGATACAGGTGAACGCTTCCGAGAAGGCGATTACACGCACATGGTGATGGCGTTCAAATGACAACCGGCATCGCAATACGTCACGCAACGCCCGTCGACTTGCAAGTGCTGTTGCCGCTAGTGCAGGGCTATCGCGTTTTCTATAAACAGCAGCCGGACGCGGTGCGCGAGCGTGAATTCATCGAGAACCACCTGCGAAACGGTACCTCCACCATCTATATCGCCGAAGCCGACGGTAATGCGGCTGGTTTCATGCAGTTGTTTCGCACGTACTCCACCGTCCATCTCGCGCCATCGTGGATCCTCGAAGATTTGTACGTAGATCCTGGCTACCGCAAGCGAGGAATTGCCGCCGCATTGTTGCAGCGTGCGCTAGAGCACGCGCGCGAAGACGGTGCTTACGGCATGTTCCTGGAAACGGCGAACGATAACGTGGCGGCGCAGAGCGTCTACGAAGCGGCGGGATGGTCGCGTGAAGGGCGCTTCATAAAGTACAACGCTCCGCTTTCCGGATAAAGAAAGGCCCGCGATGCAGAGACATCGCGGGCTTTCTTCGATTACAAATTATGGATTTGCGTTCGAGCAGGCGTGCCTGCTGTTTGAGTATTCGAATTGTATTCGATACGTCGTACCGTTGAGAACCGTATTTTGCGGTACGACAAAGCCGCTGCTGTTGAATGGTCCGTCAAGGAAGGCGCATTCGTCGCCGATTTCGTCGGACTCGAACGGATTGGGATTGAACCAGCCGCTTCCGGGAACGGCATCGGTGATAGCCTCAAACACTTCATGCGATATGACATTGAACGTGCTGTCGGGCTGCAAGCCGTTCGGCGTCGGTGCGGTCGGATTTGCGGCAAAGTTGTCGACGCCGCAGAACTTGGGATCGATATACGGGATAATCGTGAAGATGGTGTTGCCGATATCGCTGAAAGCCACGGCACTGTGGAACGCGCAGAATGCCGGGTTGGGACTCGTTGTGGACGCGCTACAAAGTCCAACGGGAATTCCAATAGTGCCGGTGCTGCAATAATTGACACCCTTCGGCAAGAACACATTGTAGATGTGGCCGAAGCCAGCTGTGCTGGTTGTGCCCCGGACGAGCGCGTGAACGATTAACAGCAGATCGTTATCGCCCAGATTGGTCAGAGCCGGGTAGCTGACGCCGGCGTCGGCCCCCCAGTCGTAGCGATTCGAGCCCGAGCGGGAGACATATTGATCGAGGATGTGGCTGAAATTGCTGCGGCTGAGATTCTGTTCGAACGTTTTGACGCCCGGAATCGGTGCGGATGCATTTACGTAGCCGTTGATTTGGTTCGCCAGCGTAATGAGCGGCCCGTTGAAGTAGTGCAGATCCTCTTCATAAAAAACCGACTGTGTTGTTGTGCCGCCCGTGGGTTTCTTTAAGGACCAAACGTGGCTATGTGCGGCACCGTGCGAGGCTACGGATGTACGGTCTGAATTATTGATGCTGATGATGCTCATAGCCGACGACGGATTCGTTGCGGAATTCGCCGGCTGTGAGGGCGCGGCCGGAACCGCTTGAGGGGCTTGCGGTTGCGCAACAGGCACTAACGAAGAAGAACCGCCGCCGCACCCGGAAACAGAAATGGTGAGCAGCGATGCGCACATGAGCGCAACGCTAAAATTCAACAGTTTGGAACGCACAGGTGTACCCTCCGTTTAGCAGGTAGGCGTACATCGTTTCACTTGCGGCGGCTCTGTTGGGTGATTCGTTCGCACTAGCTACGAGGGGTTTGCGTCCCAGCTACTCGCGCGTGCAGACGGCCGACAATGCCCCTGCTTGAATGCTTGCAAAAACATTGAGAGTGGGAAAGCTGCGCGCATGGACCTGAGTAAGGAATTTCCGCGAAGCCCGCGCGAACAGCTCGAGGGCATCATGCTCCTGCCGCGCGCGATCGATAAGGCGCGCGCACAGCTCGAAGGTAAGCTGGGCGAATACCTCTATTTCGGCTGCGCCCTGAACACGCGGTTATTCAACATGCTCGGGGTTACCGACGATGAGTTTCTGGAAGCGATTCGGACATCGCCCGACGATGAATCGGTTGCCGAATGGATTCGCGACTACGTGCATCCGGAACGCGATCAAGTTGAAAAATTGAATCAGTGGGTGCTGCACAACGAACCCACGGAGCAAGAGAAGAA
>CAZHGH010000011.1:0-1340 GCA_964531205.1 uncultured bacterium | reverse complement strand
GAGCCCGAGATGAAGTGCGAATCGCTGGGCTGCACGCCGCTGTTCGTCTGAACGTTGAGCGTATCGCCGTTGGCGAGCGTCGCATTTTGAATGGTCAGGTTGGTGAGTATGCCATGCGTGTACGTTGCGCTGACCGGCAAATTGTACGTGCCTTTCACGGTGCCGCCGGCAAGCGTGAACATCGGCGTGGAAATCGGACACGCGGTGTTTTGAACGCCGGCCTGAATCGAAAGACCGCCGATCGAGCCTGTATAGGTCGTACCCGTGTGGTTCGTGTTCCACGTAACGCTACCGTCACTGTTCACGGTGCGCGTGCCGCTCGGCATAACGCCGGCCCACCCGAACGTTTCATTCAGCGATGCGATTCCGGTTGCGTTGAATCCCGCGGAATCCGAGCAGAAGGTAGAGCTGGAACCGCTCGCGGGTGCGACTACGATTTCGCCGTCCGCGGCGATGGTTTTTGCGCCGGCGATGTCGAGTTCACCGGTATGCGTACGTGCAAAGCCGTCTTTCACGATCGGATAACCGAACTGATCGAAGGTTGCGTTGCGGTAGTTCACCGTCTCGGACCGAACTGCGGACGGCGTTGTGCTGTTCAGTGCGTACAGCGATACGGTGCGTTGCACTGTTTCCGAATTAGAACCTGTTGACGTGAAGATCCGTACGGCGTCGCGAGCCATCGCCGTACATCCGTTGTCATAGAACTCGATGCGTTCCGTGGAATTCGGATCGCCTTTCTTATCCGGCGCAAAAAATTCAACGCCATTATTGCAGGTGCCGTCGCCGAGCGTTTGCGGCGAGAGCGCTTCGGTGCTTCGTGCGGTGGATTGCAACGGCGAACCCGTTGCTTCATCGTAGGTCGAAAAATCTTTGACGGGTGCGCCCACGTCGTTCGTGGTGTTGATCGAGTCCTCGGTCTGCGTTTGCGTCGACTGCGAGGTGCTTCCACCGCCGCTCGGCGTTGGCGTGAGCGGGGCGGAACTGCCGCCACCGCCGCACGCGGCCAAAGTGAGCGCGGCTAGCAGCGATAACGCGGTGAGTTGAGTCCGTGCGTTCATGAGTAAGCTCCAAATCCTTGTAGTGTGCGGGTAAACCGCTGGTTCGCGCGTAGGCAAGAGGTAAGGCTCTTGCTTGACTCGGTTATAACGGTTTGCAAGGGTTGGCTACATGAGCGCACTCTGAGAGAAGCCGAAGAAATCGATTAGAACCCTCGCGCGAGCGGTACAGGACTCGGACCGGGACGCATCGTACCCTGGTGAGCCGTGCGCCCCGAACGGGACGTCATGTGGGTAGGTGGCCGAGTGGTTAAAGGCAACAGACTGTAAATCTGTCCAGCTAAC
>CAZHGH010000010.1:7673-54328 GCA_964531205.1 uncultured bacterium | reverse complement strand
CCGTCGAAGGGCGAGCGCGAAGCGCTCGGAAGATATGCGCTACGGAGGTGATGGAACGATATTACTAAGTAGTCGCGTTCGATACCTCACGATGACGAGAGCACCTCACGATGACGAACAATAGATCTGTCCTAGTAACGGGGGCGTCGACCGGTATCGGCTATGCGACGGCCGATGTGCTGGCTCGAAACGGTTTCGTAGTCTTTGCCGGCGTGCGAAACGAAGCCGATCTGAAACGCCTGCAGCTCGTGCATGACAACGTACGTCCCATTTATCTTGACGTACGGAAGTCGAACGATATTGCCGACGCCGTTCGAACGATCGAAGCCTCGAATATCGCGTTGCATGGCGTTGTAAACAATGCGGGGATTGCCGTGGCGGGTCCGCTCGAGTGTCTGCCCCTCGAAGACTTGCGTCGCCAATTCGACGTAAACGTGTTTGGCGCAATCGCCGTAACGCAAGCCGCATTGCCGTTGTTGCGCCGCGCGCATGGGCGAGTCGTTTTCATGAGCTCCGTATCGGGACAAATCGCGCCGCCGTTTCTCGGGCCCTATGCCGCATCCAAATTTGCCGTCGAAGCGCTGGCAGATTCACTTCGCATGGAGCTCGCGCAGTTCGATATTCCGGTGAGCGTTATTCAACCCGGGAACGTCAAAACGCCGATTTGGAAAAAAGGGCGCGACGAAAAAGACGACCTTGTCGCCCGCATGCCGGAGATCGCACGCCGGTATTACAGCACCGTGTTCGATGCGCTGGTTGCCGTAACCGAACGCGAAGAGCGAACGGGTATCGATCCGCAGATCGTCGGGCGCGCCGTACTGGAAGCGCTAACTACAGCGCGACCGCGCGCACGGTACGCCGTCGGCAGTCCGCCGGCGTGGCAGCGGCGGATGGCTGCGCTGTTGCCGGAACGCATTCGCGACCGGCTGATTCTGCGCACCGTGCGCGAAAAGTAGATAGTTTTACTGAATGAATGCCGTCAGCACGCCGTTGTTCACGTCGGCCGCAACGACTTGATTGATTGAGAGCCTGTTGTCCGCCAAGAATTGCGCAAACGTCAGCGTGTGGCGGTCTGTCGTTGCTGTGAGTTGAAGCCGGGAGAGCGCGTTACGAAGTGCAGCAACATCGGACGCACTTTTGCTCAGCGCGTTATTGAGCGCCGCAGTGTCGGTGCCGGGCATTGACTGTACTTTGACTAAATGCACGTCGTTTGTCGTCAAAGTGCGTAGCGACCGGACTTGCGCGACCTCGGCCTTCATCCGGTTCAGCGAAGACATCAAATCGCTGAAGCTCGGTTGCCCGCCCATCTGCGTCGAGGTTGTAGCTTTTGTCGTCGTGGGCGTCGTTGTGGTCGTTGCCGGCGCCGTTGACGCCTCAGGCGAGGGCATCGGTGTGACTTCGGCCGCGGCGGGCGACCACGCCGCCACGCCCATGGTAAACGCGAGTACTAAGAGCACGGGTTTTTGCATGCTGGCCCCTCCGGAATTGTGGGCGCGTTATTCCCGGAGGGTATGCCAACAAACACGCAGAGAGCGCTCGCTACCGCTGTTACGCCCACCTTACGGGCGAGCGATCGACCAGATGCCTCCGAATTGATTGAGACCGTTTCCGTTCGTATCGCCGGCTTTAGAATCGCCGGCATAGTTGTACAGCGGACGTGAGTTGAGGGCCCATTGGTGCGTACCGTCTGCTCGCGTGATGACGCTAAAGTTTCCGGTTGCGGTGGCGGAAGCGGGCGCAGCGAACGGCGGCCAGACTAAGGCGCAACTGCCGTTGCAATTCGACATGTTGGCAGTATCAGCGGCGAATACATAGAGCGTCAATCCGTTCGGCGCGATGAATCCGGGGCTCCCTAGCAATTGCGCGAGCGATGCGGGCATCGCGGATGGCGTGCTCGATGCAACAGGCGCAGGTGCCGGCGCCATCGTTGCAGGGACCATCGTGACATTTTGATTGCCGGATCCCATTCCGCCTCCGCCGCAGGCGGTGAGAAGCGCGGCTAATGTTGCGCCGGCAAAGACTCGTTGATTCATGAGTGTGAGTTCCTTATTTCATTGGTACGGTGCCGCAACGCTACAAACAACATGTGAATGGTTTCTGAACATATAGATTTACAATTTATTCACATCTGACGCGTACTGTTGCAGAACATTAGGAAACCGTAGGTCAATAAAATGCAAGGTATACTCACGTTCGCCAGTCTCCAAGAAGCAATGCGCTCCGGATTCACACTCTACGATCGTACGGCGTGGGGATACGTGGTGCGAGGAGTGACGCCCAACGGGTACGCGCTCGCTATCGTCAAAGCGACGCGAAGCTAGATTCGTACAAGACGTTGAGCCTGCACGTGGATTACCGTTTACAGCATAGACCCGAGTCACAGGTTGGAAACACAAATAATGAACCCCGAAGAGCGTAAATCAGCGCGCCGCATCATCGACAACGATTCGCTTGTCGATCCCACTCCCGCAGCCAGACAAACAGTGCGCATTCCTTATCAGCCCGACACCACGCTTTTTGGCGGCTGGGGCGTAAAGCTGTAAAGCGTCGCTATTGTCCTCATCTGCTATAACGAGGTCGTTATGAACAACGGCTTCGCGTTGGAAGGGTATGGCGTGCGGTTAGAGCCGCTATCCCACGAACATCTCGATGCACTGGTTGCGTGCGCCTCGGATCCTGCGCTGTGGGAATTCACGTTCCAATCAAATCCACTCACAACTCCGCAAAGCGCGCGCAACTGGCTCCAAGCGGTTCTTTCCCGAAACGACGAACGCGCATTTGCGATTGTGGACACGCAAAGCAATGCGATCGCCGGATCCACTCGATACCTCGATATCGTTGAAGAGCATCGCAAACTCGAGATCGGCTGGACGTTTCTCGCGCGCCGCTTTTGGCGTACACACGTCAATACGGCCGCGAAGTTCTTGTTGTGCCGGTATGCGTTTGAGGAATGGAACGCGGTGCGCGTACAATTCAAAGCGGAAGCGATCAACAAACGATCGCACCATGCGATCCTGCGGCTGGGCGCGGTCCACGAAGGAACGCTCCGCAGTTTCCGCATCCGCCCGGACGGACAACTACGCGACGTCGCGTTTTACAGCATAACGTCGCCGGAGTGGCCGATGGTCAAAGAGCGACTGCTCAGCTTCTTGGACCAAAACCTCTATATCCGCGAAGCGGGATGAGTTTTTCAAAATCCAGCATACCGCGTTGCATTAACGGTAAAGACGCCACCAGCTGCTCGGCATGATCGGACGAATCGGCCTCCAGCAATAAGACCGCGCCCAACGCATCGCCGCGGCTCCAAATTGCGCGCACCGTACCGTCGATGTACATAGTGCGTACCGCTTCCGCCTCTGCTTCGAGATACTTATCGAACTCTTCTTGAGAAAAAGTCTCGGTGAGACGACGCATGACGGCCATGAATTGCATACGCGGTTCGCTCCTAAAGATGCGTGTTGATTACTGCGTCGACCGCCACGCCGGACGTACGATGCATTGCTCCCGAGCTGCGCTTCACCGACGTCACCGGCACAAGTGCAGTAATGCTCCAGGCGCCCCCATACTGCGTTTGTAACTGAACCACCGCTTTGGTTGCGTTCACGGCGTTCGGCGCACCGACAATCTGCGCGTACCCTGCGACGCCGCCACCCTGACCGACAATCGGCACGACTTTGCTCGCGCCCGAGTTTCCCGCGCCCGCAGCCTGTAACAGCGCGTTCACTCCCGTATTGAGAGGCTCCAGCAATTCCGGCTGTTGAGCAGCAGCGTAACCGCCCGCGAACGCCGCAACCAATGCCGCGATAACTGCGACTTTCATAGCACCTCCGGGTGACAAGCCTTCTTGCGTCGTAAGGTTCGGCAATGGCTTTTGATTCGCTTCGCGCGTTCGTGGAGGCGCTGGATCGAGCGGGCGAGTTGCACCGCGTCGACGTGCCCGTCGATCCGTATCTCGAGATCAGCGAAATCACCGACCGTGTCGTAAAGGCCGGCGGCCCTGCGCTGCTGTTTACCAACGTCAAAGGCTCGCGGTTTCCCGTACTGACAAACCAATTCGGGACGCATCAACGGATGGCGCGCGTTTTTGGCGCGGAGAAGCTCGATGACGTCGCCGATCGCATTCGTAGCCTTCTCGATCTTTCAATTCCCGCGAGCGCTGTCGAGCGCATCGGCAAACTTCTTTCCCTCGCCCCGCTCGCAAGTGCGATTCCGAAAACCGTTGCGTCCGGCAGTTGCCAGGACGTTGTGATAAACGAACCGGATCTCACGCAGCTTCCCGTGCTGACGACGTGGCCGCTCGATGCCGGGCCATTTATTACGCTGCCGCTGGTCATCACGAAAGATCCGCGAAACGGCCGTCCAAACGTCGGTATGTATCGCATGCAGGTTTACAACAAACGCGAAACCGGCATGCATTGGCAGCGTCACAAGCAAGGCCGCGCGCACGCGGCCGCATGGGGCGACCGCATTCCCGTTGCCGTTGCAATAGGCGCCGATCCGGCATTAACCTACGCCGCAACGGCTCCGTTGCCGCCGGTCATCGACGAATTCTTGTTTGCAGGTCTGCTGCGAGGCAAACCGGTGAAACTCGTGCAGTGCAAAACCGTCGATCTCAAAGTTCCGGCCGATGCGGAGTTTGTTTTGGAAGGTTACGTCGACAACACGGATCTGCGGACCGAAGGTCCATTCGGCGATCACACGGGCGTCTATAGTTTGGCGGATCGATATCCCACATTTCAGGTTCAGTGCATTACGCACCGGCGCGATCCGATCTATGCGGCTACGGTGGTCGGCAAGCCGCCGATGGAAGATGCATGGCTCGGTAAAGCGACGGAACGCATTTTCTTACCGCTGCTCCAGATGGTCGTACCTGAGATAGTCGACATGAACTTGCCCGTTGAAGGCGGCTTTCACAACCTCGCAATCGTTTCGATCAAGAAGTCGTATCCGGGACATGCGAAAAAAGTAATGAATGCGCTTTGGGGACTGGGGCACATGATGATGCTTACGCGGCTGCTCGTGATCGTGGACGACGATGTGGACGTGCAGGACACGCGAACCGTAGCATGGTTTGTACTCAACAACTTGGATGCCCAGCACGACGTCGTCATGATGCCCGGGCCCGTTGACGATCTCGATCATGGCTCGTACACGCCGGCACTGGGCATGAAAATCGGCGTCGATGCTACACGCAAGACCGCAGCAGAAGGCTACACCCGCGAATGGCCTCCCGACATGGTCATGGATGAGGCAACGCGCAATCTCGTAAGCGAACGCTGGAGCGCGTACGGGCTCGACAGAATCGAACGAAAATTCCGCGCCGATTCCTGGTCGGGGCAAGGCAAATGATCGTAAGCAACGCGCGCGTCTTTCTAAAAGAAATTCGTGTCGAGCACACGCTCTTTGCGCTGCCGTTCGCATATATCGGCGCCGTCTTTGCTGCGCGCGGCGTGCCGTCGTTGCACGCGCTCGTGTGGATCACGGTTGCAGTTCTCGGCGCACGTACTGCTGCGATGTCGGCAAACCGCTATTTCGATCGCGACATCGACGCGCGCAATCCGCGCACCGCACGTCGCGCGGTTCCGAGCGGCAAACTTTCGCCGGGGATCATGCTGTGGGCAACCATACTCGGCATAGTTTTGTTATTGCTTGCCGCATTTCAATTGAACCCGCTTTGCGTGAAGCTGTTGCCGATCGCTGCGTTTGGCGTACTGATCTATCCGCTCTGCAAGCGGTTCACGTGGATGACGCACTTCGTGCTCGGCGCCGTTGACGGACTTGCGCCGCTCGGCGCATACATCGCAGTTGCCGGCACGATAACTTGGCCCGCACTGCTTCTCTTTGCAGCCGTTACCGTGTGGGTCGGCGGCTTCGATATCATCTACGCGCTAATGGATTTACCGGTCGATCGCGAACAAGGCATCAGTTCGTTGCCCGCGCGCTTCGGTGAAAGCAGCGGACGCGTGCTGCCGGTTCTCCTGCACGTGGGAATGGCCGCGCTTTTGGCGTCAGCCGGTGTGCTGGCACAGGCAGCCTGGCCGTATTTCCTCGGCGTCCTTATCGCGCTCGGCCTGGTGCTCTATGAAGACCGCCTCTTCGGCCGCGCGGAAAACCTGTTCGTGCTAAACGAACGTGTTTTTACGGCAAATATGGGATTTTCAGTCATCTTTCTTGCGACGACTCTGGCCGGATTTGCGTTGAGGTAATCGTGAAGCGACGTTCCTTTTTATCTTCGGCTGCGGCGGCGGCGGCAGCAGCGATACCGGGCGCTGCCCGCGCGCAGTTCATCAACCCGCAATACCAACAGCAACTCACAATCGGTGTTAACGTACCGATCACCGGCGATCGCGCGGCCGCGGGCCGCGAAATCGTTTACGGCGTGCAGGCTGCGGTCGACGAAACGAACCGTTACGGAGGCTCCTTCGGCAGCGCGTTCACCCTGCGAACATTTGACGACATGGACGCGCTCGCGCAGTCGATGCTCAACGTGCAATTTGCGTCCGCCGACTCCACGATAGTTGCAACGGTGGGCGGGTTCGACGGATCCCTTATCACGGCGTCGCTGCAAAACTATGCCAATGCCCAAATGCCGCTGCTCATACCTGGTTCGACCGCCGATTCGGTGACGAACCGCGGCTATCGCAACGTCTGGCGCTTGCCGACGAAAGATTCGACGGAAGGTCAGTTATTCGCGCGCTTCATTGCCGGTCGCGCGAAACCGAAGCTTGCGGTAGCCGTAACGCAAGACGGCGACTACGGTACGGACGTCGCGCAAGGATTTCTCAACCAAGGGCGCTCGGCGGGCTTTCAGGTCGACATCTACACGATGCCGCAGAATAAAACCGACTACGCGGGAGCGGCCAAAAATATTCTACAGGCCAAACCGGACTTTATCTATCTCTGCGGTCAAACGGGCGATATGGGACCGGTGATTCCGGCGCTTCGGCAAGCCGGCTATAAAGGCAAATTCGGTGCATCGCAAGGTTTTTACAACGGCGCGACCGTCGATAAATACGGAGATGCATTTGCCGGCGGATTTATTTCGACGTCGTTCCCGCCGCTGGAACGCGCGCCCGACGTTGCAAATGTGCTCAGCGATTTTCGTGCGCGCTACCCGGTCACTGCGCTTTCGGCGTTCTCATACGCGGCTGCACAGATTGTAATCGCCGCCGTGCGCCGCGTCGGCGCCACGAACCGGCTGGCGACGTTGTCGGCGCTGCAGTCCCCGACAACGTACAACACGCTCGTTGGTCCATTTCAGTTTGCGCCGGCCGGCGATCAGATCGACCCGAATTTGTACTTCTATACCGTGCAGGACGGCAAGTTCAAATTCGTCACCGCTTCACACCCCAGTCAATTCATACTTTAAAAATGTCATGCTGAGGTATCGAAGCACCCTGAGCAAAGCGTTCGCGTAGCGACCGCGCCGACGAAGGGCGAGCGCTTCGCGCTCGCGTTTCGACTCGCGAACGCGGTGGCGTTCGCTGCGCTCAACGTCGTTCGATACCTCACGATGACAGTTACCGCACCTGTGAATGGTTACGAACGGTTGAGTAATGATGCGGGGCGCGTGGCGGGGCATACGGTGGAGGCGCAAGCTCTTCTGCGTCTTCCAGCATGAGCACGAACCGCAGTTTCCACGCGCCGAGAGCGATCGAGAATTTGGCTCCGAAGAGTTCCATGATGAGCTATGCCTCCACGCGGCGCCACTGCAGCACCGCAACTGCGATATAGACAACTGTTAAGAGCGCGACGACGAGCAGACTGGTACCAAGCGAATCGAACAGATTGCCGTGTATGCCGCCGCGGTTGCTGAAACTTGGAAAGTAGACGATCGGATCGAGGTACGCGAGTCCTGTGAAGAACGCGTGCACTAGTCGCCAGAATGGGGCGTCAACCTCGGATGTTGCACCCATCACCGATGGAATGATCAGCGCCGCGAACCACCCCATACCGATGACCATTCCGGGACCGCGTTTTACCGACGCGCTAAAGGCGGTGAGACACGCGTACCATGCAAACGGCACGAGAAGCGAAAGCGCGATCAGCGCCCATCCGCCCCGGCCGAGCGTAATGCTCGGCACGAACCACATCAAGATGCCGATGAGCGCGACGGCAATACTGGCGAATTGTGAAATCAGGATCGCTGCAAGGTCCACTAAGAAGGCTGCGCCGGCGTACGCTTCCCGCGAGACCGGCTTCGTCCAAGCGAGCTCGAGATGCCCGTCGTTCTCTTTCGCGAGCGGTGCCGCAAGCAACGTCGCGGTCAACAAACCGAGGATCACCGAGAAAACGAAGAGTCCCGTCCAAGTTACGTCGCCGCCGCGGTGATACGTGACCACGACATGCGCCATGCCCTTGTGCGTGTCTTCATTCACGTTGAAGCTGCCCATCGATACGACGTCGTGCTCGCGCGCTTTGACGTTTGAGGAAGGCTCCGTCACGTCCATTTCAAAGGAGCCGCCGTGGCGAACGATCACACCGTGCGTCCGTCGCTGCGGATCGTCGACGACGATGCGCTCACCGCCGTCGGGTAGTTGCGTTTTGGTAACGTGCGCTGTCGGCGAATTCTCCAACTCGTTGATATACGTGTTGGGCGTTCCATGATTGAGAAAAGTGAGACGGAACGCGATGCCGATAAGCAGCGCTATTCCCAGAACGATCCCCGCGATGCGCAACGCCCGCAGTGCGCGAAGATATTCGACGTAGTAAAACATGATTAGACGCTCTCCACGATGTCCGCCGTAACGCCGCCGTCGACGGCGTTGAGGAAAATATCTTCCAGATTGAGGTCGACGATGCGGACGCTCTGTGCGCCCATTGCTGAAAGTTCTTGCGCAAGGACGTCGCTGCCGCCGCTTACGGTAACGCGTACGATGCGGCCAGTCTTCTCGACGCGCGAAATGCGGGCGTCGCTGCGCAATCCGTTCAGCGAAACGGCATCTGATTCAAAGATGCCTTCGACGATCTTGGAACCGGCTTTGAGATCGTCTACCGCGCCGGAAAGCACGATCTTTCCGCGTTGCAGAACCGCGATATGGTCGGCGGCGCGCTCGACTTGTCCGATTTGGTGAGACGAGAACACGATGGTCGTACCTTGCGCTGCGGCGTCGATCATTAATTTCAGTACGGAACGCTGGTTAATCGGATCCAGACCGCTGGTAGGTTCGTCCAAGATCATGATGTCGGGTTCGATCGAAAAGGCCAGCACCACGGAAAGCGCGGTTCGCATACCTTTCGACATGTTGCGAACGCGTTTGCGGTCGTCGAGTTGGAATAATTGCAGCAGTTCGTTGGCGCGCTTGGCATGAAAGCGCGAGAACGCACGGCGTTGCATCTCCAGATGCTCGCGCACGCTCATCCATTCATACAGCACGCTGCGTTCCGGGACGTATGCCAGCTCTTCGAAGGTTTGCGGCGTTAGGGTTTTGCCTTCGAACGTAACACGGCCGGACGTCGGTTGCGCGAGGCCGAGCGCGCACTTGAAGGTCGTCGTTTTGCCGGCGCCGTTGGGGCCGAGCAAACCAAAGACCGAGCCGCTCGGGATCTCGATCGTGACGTCGTCGACGGCTACAAAGCCGCCGTACGTTTTCGTCAAGTGCTCGATTGAAATGCTCATGCTTCCTCCGGGAACCACCGCGCCACCGCGGTCTCGAAGAGTGCGCGAATCTGTGTTGGAGTCAAGCCGACCGATTTTGCTTCGCGTACCGCTTGAGCGAGCGCTTCCGCCGCTACGTCCGTCGCTGCGGTGGATGCGGACTGCGCCGTTCCGTTGCTGCGAACGAATGAACCGCGTCCAACAGCAGTTTCGATGACTTCGTCCCGCTCGAGTTCACGATACGCGCGCGCAACAGTGTTCGGGTTGACGGTGAGATCGAGAGCTAATTGCTTTACCGTGGGCAGCTGCTCGCCGGGAGCGAGAACGCCGAGGGCCACGGAGCGTTTGATTTGCTCGATGATCTGCAGGTAGATCGGAACACCGCTGCGCGGGTCGACCGTTAAGACCGCTGGCATTGGTTTCGTTAAATCTTCGGACCCCAGCCGAGGAACAGGCTACCGGACTGCTGATCGAGGGGAAACTGGGGACGGCGCGATTCGCCACGGGTGCTGGGGACTTGCCGGTTCGTGCTGATTGTCATGATCTTGGGCCTCTCTGACGTTCGTACCAGTCAGCTATTTAACTAGTACACTAGTACAATAGCATATCAGTACGCTATGTCAAGCTGCTCCGCAAAAGAAAATCAGCGCTCTTTCAAGCGCTGATTCTCAGACCTTATTCCTCGGCCGCGTCGTCAGGCGGTGGCGGCGGCGTCGGGCCCGTCCCTCGTTCGAAGTTCATCGCGCTTCCTTTCGGCATTAGCAAGAATCGGCTCGGCTGCTTTTGCGGCATTTCTAGCCGCTTTCGGCCGCTTCCCGCGCAACATAAGCCGCGATCTCGGCGCGCGACCGTAAAGAAAGTTTCGCAAAAATCGAAGCGATATGGTTTTCGATGGTGCGTTCGCTCAGCGTAAGTTCTTCCGCGATGCTTCGGTTCGATCGGCCTTGAGCCACCAGCACGGCAACCTCGTATTCGCGTTTTGAAAGACCTGAGGCGCTACGCGTTTGCTGCGCCGTTTCTAAGCGGCGCACACCAAGTACGCTGCCACAAACGCGATAGATCTCCAGCGCTTGGTCCGCGCTGCCCGCCAATTCGAGCGCCTCGGCTTCGTAGAGTTTCCATGGAATACCGTGAAATAATTCTGCCGCGCGTACGGCGTGGTCGCGCCGTTCTTGACCGCTGCTCGAATAGGCCATCGCGAGATGCCAGCCGCCGGCGCCCGAACGGCTCGTTTCTTTCATTTTTGCCAGCAATTCAAGGCCACGCGCGAGCGCTTCGGACGCATTGCAGCGTGCAGCCTCCACGATGAGTGGAACGTTTTGCACGGCGTCGTCCAGACGGCGCATCGCCTGGCTCACCAGAGCGCGAGCTTCATCGACGCGTTGCTGAACGCGAAGTTGCGCGGCTACGGCAGCGCTGACCGGGCCGAACACATTGGGCGTGTTCGATGCAAACGCGTTCTCCAGGAGACGCGGACGCGCGCACCGGCGCAACAGCAGCGGATCCTCTAAATGCAACGCGAGGGGAATACCGGTGCATGCAATGCTAAAGTGAAAAAGCGGCGAATCTTCGGCAAGTGGAATCGCCATGAGCAAGAGTTGCTTGGCTCTTTCCAGATCTCCGCAGAGAAATGTCCCCGACACGGAAGTGACCAGCGAAGCTGCCACGACGTGAACCGGCACGTGCTCCGCAAATCTCCACAAGCGTTCCCGTTGTACGTTGCCGAATTCCATATCGTCGATATTCGACGCCATCGACAGGGCTATCGCGGTATCCAAACGCGATACATAGAAATTCGGATCGCTCTTGGAGCATCGCTGCGCAATTGCAATAGCGGATTCCAAGTCGGTTCGGTAACTCAAACCGTCGCCGTCATGCACCTTTCGCGCTGCCGACGCCTCGAAGAACCGTACCAGTCCCGGATCGTCTCCGAATTCGCGCAGTGTTGAAGCGTCGGCAAGGATCTCCGCCGCCTCTTTAGTCCGGCGCAGCTGCGCCAAATACCATCCGAGCGTGGAAAGCAAGTTAAACATTTCACGCGGATGCGTATCGCGGTCCAAGGCATCGATCGCAAACCGGATCGTCGAAATCGCGCCTTCATCATCGAGGACGCGGTAGCGCTGACGCGCCAGCTCGAATCCCACCGCTGCTATCTCTTCAGAGTCTTGCCGCCGAAGGGAAAAGGAAAACAGCGCTTCGCTGACGCGAATCGCGTCTGCCGGCCGGTAAGCGGCCGTATAGGTTTGCGCCAGTTGCTTATACAACTGCCGCGTCGTTTCGTCGAGCGCACGGTCGTCGATCGCGCGTTCGAGAAATTGCGCGGCATCGGAATACGCGAAGATCGCTAGCGCGTGCTGCGCCGCTTTCTCGTTGTAATTCCGCGATTTTTCGGTCACGCATGCGTGGTAATAGTGGTGCGCAAGACGCGAAATCGCATATGGAGAGCCGGCATCGCGCTCCAAGCGCTCGGCAATGCGCCGGTGAAGATCCGCAGCCTCGGCCGCAAAAAGATCTTCCGTGATCGCGTGGCGTATCAACGCGTGCCGGAAAATGAACGGCGCACCGCTGGAGCGCTGTTCGCCGACGATTGACGCGTCGCGGGCTTTGCGTAGCGTGGCAAGCACACGCGATTGCTCGACCCCGGCGATCTCCGCAAGCACCTGCGGATCGAATTCGCCCATAACGGCTGCAACGCGGAGAACGTCGACGTCGATCGTATCGAACCGTGCAAGACGTTCGTTCACCAGCGCCTTCAGCGTTATCGGCAGCGAGCCATCCAGCGCATTTGCGTCCTGCGCAGCAAGCTTCGTGAACTCGATGAGCAGCAGCGGATTGCCGTCGGCAAGCGTGCAGATTTTCCGCCGCACATCCATCGGAAGCGTGCGCGGTGCGACGTCATCGACGAGCACCATTGCATCGAGACCGGAAAGCGGTTTTAAGGAGAGCTCCAGCGTTGCGTTGCGGGCAAGCTGCGCAAGCACGTGCTGCGTCTTTTCGTCCTGACGCGCGTCTGCCGGGCGGAAGCTGACCAATAATAACGCGCGCATCGTTGAGATCGCACGCCCCAGATGGGAGAGCACGTCTGCGGACGCATTGTCGATCCAATGGACGTCCTCGATCGCCAGCACGATAGGCGATTGCGCGGCATACAATCCGATCGCGCGAACTACTGCATCGAGCACGCGGCGCTGCTGCGCCGGATCACCCTCCGAGCTTTCGGGTGCACGAAACTCCAGTACAGGCTGCAGTTCGTTTGCAAGGAGCCGATCCGAAGCCAAGACTTTCGGGAAACGCTTGTCCAGCGCCAGCAACAGATCGCGAATCGGCGCATAGGGCGCTCGCGCGTAATCGAGCGCGCCGGCAACCGCCGTGGCATAGCCCTTAGGCAAAAACGGCGTGCGCACGACCTCGGAAACGAGCCGTGTCTTTCCGGTGCCGGCTTCGCCGTCGACCAAGACCAAGGCGCCGCCGCCGCTGGAAACAGCGCGCGCACAAGCGCGCAGACGATTTAACTCGTCCGCGCGTCCGACCAGTGCGGCACCCGAGCCGGTACTCATTCTCTGAATATTTCGGCCTGTCGAGTACCTGCCTTCACCAAATTAGGGGTTTTCCCGGATGTCCGCCTCGTCCGTGTCCCGGTACGCTTGCATCAGAGTTCGGCTTACATGGAGATGCAGCGGAAATGACGCACGACGACCTCATCTGGATCGCGGACGGGAAACTGCAGATTACGTCGCTATCGGCTCGGCTGCGCAATCTGCTCTTCCCCGAAGGATCTCCCGCACATCTCCATGTGAGCGATCTCTGGCCCGAGGATGACCCGTTCGGGATGATGCTGGTCGCCCATAAGTGGGTGCTCGAAGGCGAACACCTTGCGTTCGACACCGAGCGTAACGGAATGACCCTCCACGTCGTCCTCGAGCCGCTTTACGATTTGTCTGGTGCGATCGCCGGGGTGGGCGGATGCGCAACGCCGGGTGTGGGCGGCGGACGATCGTCGTGGGAGGTGGAGACGCTTCAAGAGGTAGAGCGGATCTGCGGTTTCGGTACGTGGCGCATCGACTTGCGCTCCGGACGCACGCTGTGGTCTGCCGGCCTCTATGCGATTCTGGGTCTGGAAATGCACACGCAGCCCGGAGACTTGCGGCACTTCGATCATCCGGAAGACATGGATGCGGTCAACTCCGCGATCCGCGAAGGCGAGATCGGCGGCAAAGGGTACCGCATCGACCATCGCGTCGTGCGCACGGACGGAACGACGCGGCACGTGCAAGAGCAAGCGCACGTCATTTACAACGAAGACGGCGTGGCGATCGCGCGTATCGGCAGCCTGGTCGATATCACGGATCGCAAAGCGACCGAAGCACGCCTCGCGGAGCTCGCGCACTACGATCCGGTAAGCAAACTTCCGAATCGCACGTTGCTCGAACAGCGTTTGCATTCGTCGCTTACGCGTGCACAAATGAACGGCAGCGGCTGCGCGGTGCTTTTTCTCGATATCGACGATTTCAAACGCGTTAACGACACGTATGGCCACGCCGCCGGGGACGAACTGCTCGCTGCGATCGGCACGCGCTTGAACCATCACGTCCGGGCCGGCGACACGGTCGCGCGCATGAGCGGCGACGAGTTTGTCATCGTCCTCGACGGCTTGACGTGCCGGGACGATGCGGTTGCGGCGGCGCGTAAGATTCTGCGCAGTTTCGAAGTGCCGTTTCATCTCACGGGCGCGGTTGACTGCCGTGTGGGAGTAAGCGTCGGCGTCGCGATCTATCCGGAAGTGACCGCTTCCGCCAAAGCGCTCATCGACATCGCAGACCAAGAGATGTACACGGTCAAGCGCAACGGGGGACGGGGAATCAAAGTGGCGGCCGCGCAGGAATGCGAGACGCAGGACGCCGAGAACGTCCCGTGCGCGAGCTCTTCAGCGGGCCGCTCTCCCTTACGTATCGTGGCGAGCGGCTAGCACTCTACCTTACTCTTCTTTTCGCGTTTCCGGCCGCGGCCGCGATCGGCTTCGTCATTCACGAGGAAGTCGGCATGTCGCAGGTCGCGTTGTTTCTAGTCATCGCGATGGTTTACGTCACGCTCGCGCGCGGCCGGCTCTTGGGCACGAGCGTTCGCATCCACGAAACGCAGTATCCGCAGGTCTTCGCAATCGTCAAACGCTGCGCCGCAGCGCTTGGACTTCCCATGCCCCTGGTTTTCGTACGCGAGGACTACCACACGCCTGTGCTCGCCGTCGGCTTCGGGGAGCCGTACTCGCTTGTGATCTCGACGATTTGGATCGAGCATTTCAAGGAAGACGAATTGACGTTCATGATCGGACGCGAGCTCGGGCACATTGCGTCGGGCCATACGCGGCTCACATCACTTCTCAGCGTGAGCGGAAACGAAAACGTCATTATCTCACTGGTCTTCGGCGCGTGGCTCCGAAAGATGGAACTGACCTGCGATCGAGTCGGCCTGCTGTGCTGCGGTTCAATCGATGCCGCGATGCGCGCGATCGCAATTTCGTCGTTTGGACATTTCGGCCGAAAGATCGACCACGTGATGTTCGCCGAGCAATCGCGCGAAGTGCATACGGATTCGATCTTCAAACTGGGAGAATGGATCGGCGCATCGCCGTACGTTTCGACTCGAGTAGACGCTATGCGCACGTTCATGCAGTCGAATTTATACCGGCTCCACGAAGAGCGCTTCGTCGAGCGCAGCGCAGCGGAACCGCCGCAACTGCCGGCATTGGCCGGAACCGCCGTAACGAAACGAGATTGTGCGGGTTGGTGGCGGCGCTGCTCCGCGGTGTTGCTCGATTTGTTCGTCGTAACGGCGATCGTGCAACTCTTGTTTATCGGATCGCATCGCAGCGAGAGTACGGAAACGCCTTCTCCACCGTCGAGGCACGCGACGTCGAGTCAGTCTCGTGCTGCCGGACCGCCGACGCAGATCGGACCGTTCACGTTTCAGCCCGATAGCAGCGGCAGCGTTTCCATGCGATACGATTTAAAGTCGTTCATCGAACAGAACACAACCGCGTGGTGGGCGCAGCCGCTCTGGCTGGCCGTGTATTCCGCCTTGCTCATCGCGCTCGTCGGCCAAACGCCGGGAATGCTCATTCTCGGACTGCGCGTCGTTCGCACCGATTTTACGTCACCTTCGGCGATGCAAAGCGTTTGGCGGTATTTGGTGCTGATGTTTTTGTGGCCGCTCATCGTGGCGCTGAGTCCGTTTTCACGCATATGGGTGCACGATAAACTATCGCTGACGCGCGTTATTAAGACGGAACGGGTATTGGCTCGCGCTTCTTTACCGGCCTAACTCTTGTCATGGTGAGGTATCGAACCACCCTGAGCAAAGCGAACGGCGAATCGCCGTTCGCGCCGTCGAAGGGCGAGCCCGCAGGGGTCGTAAGAATCTGCTAACACGACGGTCGGCACAACATTGCGCCAGGCCCGTCTAACAAACGCTGCAGTTCTCGTATGTGCGTCCGCGTCAAATCTGTGAAAAGCAAGTTTACTTCCATGGGGTAGATCGTCCCGTAATTCCGTTGCTTGTCTTCCATCGGATACATCGCGTCGATGTAGGCATCGCGGTACGCGATCCATTTTTCTTCGGCACGCTTGATTTTTGAAATCGCCTCTTGCCCTGAAGTATGCGCAAGAATTCGACCGTAAAGCGCTTTGCGCTGCGATTCAATGTTCGCGCTCTCCTCGCTCGCACACGCATTCAACACGGTTTGGGTCGCTGCGGTATTCATGCATGTCTTCGGATTTGTGGATTGTGCAGCGTGCGCAAACGCCGGAAGAAATGCTAAATAAAGGGCCACGATCAGCGAATGCTTCATGGCCTGATGTTTGCGGAGCCCTGCGGGCGTGTCGTTTCGACGGCGCGTTCGGCAACGCCGAACACTTTGCTCAACGTGGTTCGATACCTCACCATGACAAACGATACCTCACGATGACGAAAGAAAGTTAGTGCCTGATCTCAGTCCCCAAAGCGTTGCTCATCCGGTTCAGCGCGTTAAACGCGGCGATGGTCGCAAAAATTTCTGCTATCTCCCCCTCGTCGTAGTGAGCTTGCAACTGGTCGCGCACGGCAGGCGGTAAAGCGCGCGGTTCCCGCGTAAGCGCGACCGCTGCGGCCAGTGCGGCCTTTTGCGCGTCGCTAAAACGATCGCTGCGCGCGTAGTCCCACAACGCATTGAGCGTGCCGGCGTCGACGCCGAGCTCCGCGGCGCGCCGGCGGTATTCCACAACCGACGGCTGACAGAAGTTGATAGCCGAAACCATTGCGGCGCACAGCACCTTTGTGAGCTCGGAAACCGTTCCTCCGCGTAGAACGACGTCGATTTGGCCGGCAAACGAACGTGCGATCTCGGGACGCACCGCAAGCGCGTCGAGAACGCTATCGCGCGGCATTCTTTATGCGGGGCCTTGTACGTATTCGCGGAAACGAGCGTCGTGCCGCACCGGATCCATACGCGGATCGATGGCGATCATCGCACGATACTCCATTTTCGCCTCGCGCAAAATACGCAAGGCATCGGCGCGGCGGCCCATCGCGATCAGCGGAGGAACCATGTCGACAGGATCGACGCGATCCGTCGCAAGACCCCGCTGTGCGACGCGCAGAAGGTGCTCGGCTCTTGCGTACTGATGCGAAACCGCGTAGACGTGCGCCAAATACGGAGCCGCCGTCGTACCGCAAGAACTGCAGGTCGACGCGTACGTGTTATACGCGGCAATTGCTTCCTTATAGTTGCCGAGCGCCTCATACGCAAGACCGATCGTCACGTACACGTCGGAACGCTTGGGTGAAAGATCCAGCGTTTGGCGCGCGTAATCGATGGCGTCGTAATAGCGCCGCGCAACATACGCCGCTTCGGAGAGCCACGCAGTGGCGGCAACGGACTCCGGCTCGAGCTCCGTGGCTGTGCGCAGCTCCTCAAATGCCTCCGCGCGTTTGCCCTCGCGAAGCAGCGCAGTGCCGTACCATTGATGTGCGGGAGCGTACTGCGGATCGAGAGCGATAGCGCGGCGGAATTCAGCAAGGCCCTTGATAGCATTCATGTTGTCGAGTTCCGCAAGGCCAAGCGCCGCATGCGCCTCGGCCGACGAGGGATCCACTTCGAGAGCTCGCGTTGCATACGCGCGCGCACGCGCGAACGCTTCCCGTTTGCTGAACGGCCCGAATCCGTAGTCACCCTGAATTGCGTACGCCGACGCGAGGCCCGCGAATCCGCGGGCGTCGTGCGGATCGCACTGCGTGACTTGCTTGAAGTATCGAACGCTTTTTTCGACGGCGTCTTTGGTACGCTGATTCCAGTAGAACGTTCCCATTGCGTAGAGACGCGCGCCGTCCGGCGAGAGCACTTTCGGCGACGCGGCGGCGCTGCTCGTGCGGGCAAGACCGCCGAGTCCAACGACGATCGCTAGCGCGAAAATTGCTGCGACGCCGCCTGCAAAAGCAAAACGGCGGTAGCGCGGCGCGCGCGAAGCCGCGGAAGGCATGGGCTCGGCGACGTGCGGGACATCCGACGCAGAAACTTCGACGCGCTCGACGAACCGGTACCCGCGCCGCGGGACGGTTTCGATGGCTCGGCGTTCCCAGTGCGTGCGTAGCGTCTTGCGTATCACATAAATGTTCTGCGCAAGATTCGCTTCTTCGACGAAGCCTTCGGGCCAAACGCGATCGAGCAGTTCCGTCTTGCTCAGCACCTCACCGGGATGCTCGATAAGCGCCAGCAACGTTTCCACGACCTTCGGGCCCAACGCCAGCGGCGCGTCGCCCAAGGACAGCAATAGCTGCTCACGGTCAAGGCGAAACGGTCCGAAACGATAGATAGTCATGGTGGCCCCAACCTCTTACGGCCTCAGAGAACTTTTTGAGGGAATTCTAAAGATTCGACTGACGGCCTTGCCGCTACACTTCCTGATGATGCGTACGCCTGGTTATCTCATTTGTTTCGCGCTTGCCTTGCTTGCAATCAACGGCGTGGCATCGGCTGCCGTGACGATGGATACCGTCGTGCCCGCGGTCGCGACGACCGCGTCGCCGCCGGCGAATTCCGCCGACCCGCCGGCCTCCTGGGCAACCGGCGCGATCCCGGCACCGGGCGGATTCTTCGACCTGACGACCCGCAGCACGGCGCCTCACGGAACTTCAGTATGGATGCTCTACGACGCGCAAAACCTGTATGTCGCGTTCCGGTGCGAGCAGCGGGGGACACCCATTGTCGCCAGCCAGACGACGAACGACGTCGGCTTCGGCCTTGATGATTTCGTGGGCGTCGGCATCGATCCGAGCGGGGTCGGCACCCAGGCGTACTACTTCGAAACCACGCCTCGCGGCATTCGCTACGAACAGGCGAATGAGAATAGCCGCTACCGTCCCATGTGGCGGTCCGCAACCAGCGTTCAGGGCTCAAACTGGTCCGCGCTCCTCGTCATTCCGCTCAACGTGATGCGGCTTCACGCCGGCTCGCCTCAGACGTGGCGCATCAACTTCATTCGCAACGTGGCCGCGTCCGGCGAGCACTACACGTGGGCGTACAACGGCGTCATGCAAGACGGGTCAATCGGCAACGGCTGGCCGAACTTCATCGATACGCGATACTGGGCGGCTTGGAGTGGCGTTCATCTCAGCGGCAACGTGCTGCGCGCTCTGCGTCCGAAACCACGCGCAGAAGTCTACGGATTGGAAAGCACCGGCATCGATCGCAACATCTTCCAACAAGCGAACGGTGCGTTCGCACACGAAAACGTACGGAACGTCGGTGCCGACGTCAGCATTCCGATTACGTCGACGATTAACTTCGTCGGTACGGTGAATCCGGATTTCTCGAACGTCGAGATCGACCAGCAAACGATTGCGCCGCAAGAGTTCCGGCGCAGCCTCCTCGAGTACCGGCCGTTCTTCGCGCAAGGCGCGAGTTTCATCAACGCGGATGCAATCAACATCAACAACAACACGGTGTTTTATTCGCCCGGTGTCGGACCGTTCAACCGTGGCGCAAAAATTGAAGGCACATTCGGAAAACAGTCCTTCGGCGTGCTCAACTTTAACGGCTACGACGAGATAACGAACAACACGTTCCACGACACGGCGTACGGCTATAAGCACGCGCTGCAAAACCGCACGTTCTTATATTGGGCGGATGGGGTCATCGCGCATCACAGCATTTTCGGCGACGACACCACCAACGAATTCGGCGTGGCTGGGCGCAATCTCAAAACGGGCTTTGTGTGGGGACTGGACGATGCGCTGGAGCATGGATCGTGGCTATCGACGCAATCCGGCCTGCCTTTGGATCGCGCGCATAATTCGACGGGCTTCATCGACGTTCACAAACAGAACTACGAATGGAATCTCACGTATCAGGACATCGCGCCATTCTATAATCCGATCGACGGCTTCACGGCCAACTCCGATATCCGCGGCCCGTCATGGTATTCATGGGGCGCCGGAGCCACGCCGTATATAAAAAACTACACCGTATCTCTGTTCGCCGATCGATTTTTCGATCGTTCCGGTGCAGCGCATCAAGCAGACTTTAGTTTGAATCTGCAAGCGACGTTCAAAAACGGCTTCTCGATCAACGGTTTGGGACCGAACGTGAGCGAGCTGCGCAGCTACGCGATTGTGAATCCCGCCGCTACCGGAACGACGTGCGGCGATCCCGCACTGCCGCGCTCGTATTTCACCGGTTTTCCGAATTACTACTGCGGACGCAACGACACGTTCAACCTGATGGTTTTGCCGTTCGGATATGGCGACGGAACGCCGACGCCGGTTGACGCGAGCGTTCAGTTCGGGCGGTTCGGACACAACTTGCTTGGGATCGCGGACAACGGCTCCGATTACGTGCACCTTTACACGTTATCGACCTCACGTCCAATCGGCCGCTTCCTTTCGCTCGGCTTAGAATACGACGGTACGGTCGAACGTGGAATTGAAAGCGGAATGGTGGATTCTCAGTGGTTGCGCCGCGTCTCCATCGGCGCGCAACTTGGGCAGGACGAAAATCTCACAGTTTCGCTGCGCTCGATTACCGGCAACGGCGGCTTCGCACTGCCCGGCACAAACTTCGCTGCGGCATATCATAAACGGTTTAGAAACGGCGACGAACTTTTTGCAAACTATGGTACGCCCGCAGCACCGTACACGCTGAACCGTTTCATTCTCAAATACCTGTTCCGCTTCGGAGGCGATGCAGGCACCTAAGCACGCCTGCGATGTGACGAGATTTCTCACGAAATCACAATAAACCGTCACACGTTCGAACGTTCATGCGTTAGATGAAACAAAAGTTGTATGCGCGCAGTAGAGTCGGTTGTAAAGTACGGATGGAACGCGGGAGTGTTCCGCACTAAATAACAAAGGATTACTACTGTGAAACGCGCTGCGAAGACGCAAGCGACTGCCCAGAATCAAACACCTGATGCTCGCCCCACTATTACGCTGGCAAGCGTAGTGCTGAACGGACCCAACACATCCTCGTTCAGCGGCTGGGGTCCAAAAGTAAGCGGCGTCGGTAATGTTTTGAAAAGCTGGAATTAATCTACAATTAAAGTTTCATCCGCATCATAGAGATGCGAGATGGAAAATGGACAACATCGTCCTCCACCGATGATGTCCATTCGACTCCTTACCTCGTAGAGTGCAGCAAGACAGGGTTGGCGATGACTCCACCATCGCCAACCCAAATTTTTTTTAGAACCTAACTCAGGTACGGTTCGAAGGGAAGCACCGGCTGCAGAATGCGGTTCATCTCTTCGAAGATCGTCGGATCGACGTGCAGATCGCCGGCCTTCGCATTTTCATCCACTTGCTCGGGCTTCGTCGCACCGACGATCACGCTAGTCACCGCGGGCTGACGCAAACACCACACAAGCGCAAGTTGCGCGAGTGTGCATCCTGCGTTCTGTGCGAGTGGACGCAACTTTTGCACCGCCTCGAGCACCGGCTGGGTGAAGTAGTCTTCCATCATGTCTCTATTAGCACTCGCGGCTCGGGTGCCCGCCGGCGGACTCTTCGCCTCCGTATATTTGCCGGTGAGAATGCCCATGGCGAGCGGCGACCATACGACGTTGCCGATGCCGTACTCTTCCGACGTTGGAAGCACGCGATCTTCGATGCGCCGCCAGAGGGCGCTATATTGCGGCTGATTCGAGACCGGGATGGACCATCCGCGCGCGCGACAAAGTGTGACGGCACTCGCGATTTGGTCTGCGTTCCATTCGGAGACGCCCCAATACAAAATCTTGCCGGCGCGCACGAAGTCGTTCATCGCCTCGCACGTCTCTTCGAGCGGCGTTGTGGGATCGTAGCGGTGGCATTGATAGAGGTCGATGTACTCGACTTGTAAACGGCGCAGCGAATGGTGCAATTGATCGCGCATATGTTTGCGCGAGAGTCCGCGCTCGTTCACCGTATCGCCCATCGGAAAGTAGACCTTTGTCGCAAGCACTAGAGCGTCGCGGTTGAGATCTTTGAGAATCGGTCCAAGCACTTCTTCGGCGGCACCACGCGCGTACACGTTGGCCGTGTCGATAAAATTGATGCCGTGTTCCCAGGCGCGCTGCACCGCCGCACGTGCGGTGTCGGCGCCGACGTTGCCGCCGTAGGTGAGCCACGAGCCAAGACCTATGACGGAAAGCTTCAAGCCCGAATGTCCGAGCTTACGATATTGCATTTGGAACCAGTACCTCCAGAGCTCGCGGCAACACTTCAAACGCCGCCGGAGTAAAGCCGGCCGGTTCACCGTCTGCCTCGATGTGATGCGGATGACGGGTGCGCACTTCAAAGCGCGCGGCGCGCCGCGTTCGTAATCCCTCACCGGACGACGGATCGCGAGCGATGATTTTGCGCACGAGGGCAAAGAACTCCCACCACGACTGTCCCTCAACGCTATAGAGATCGAGCCACCCATCGTCTATTGCTGCATCCGGACTCTCGATCACGCCGCCGAAATGCTTGTTGTTCGCGACCGTCAGTTGCACGCTTCGAAAGCGCTCGATTGCGCGATCGTACGCGAGCTCCACGTAAAACGGACGCGTTTCAAAAATGCTTTGCAGCGCCGTGCTAATCACACCGAGCACTCCAAAGCGCTGTTTGACTTCGGGCGTTTGCCGCCGTGCAATTCGCGTGGACAATCCTACGCTGGATTCATTCACAAAATACTTTTCGTTCACTCGACCCACATCGATACGCTTCGTATGCCTGTCGACGATAACACGGCACGCCTGCGAAATATCTAGGGGAATTCTAAGCGTGCGCGCGAGATCGTTAAACGTTCCAAGGGGGATGACGCCGAGCGGCACGCTGCGTTCCAACGCCAACGGTATGGTCCATGTTACGGTTCCGTCACCGCCCGCGGCGATGACCGCGTCGACATTGCGCTCGAGCACGTCGCGCGTGCATTCAACGCCGCATTCCTCCAACAGCGCGCACACCCGCCGGCCGTCTTGCAATCCACGTCTTGCCTTTTCGTTGAGTACTAACAGGGCGCGCATGTGAATTTCGATATATGTTCCATTAGACTGAAAGACCTAGATCTCGCGGACAAGCAGACATTCGCCTCTAACGGTGCGACCGAAGGCAGCAGTACAATTCCTTCCACCGTTGCCCTGCAAAGGAGACCTTTCATGCGCAGAGCGCTTACGTTGTTTTGCGTGACCGCATTGTCCGCTTGTGCCGGCGGCGGCAACACCCAGCCTCAATCCGCAATGCCTCCCGTCACTGCGCCGGCAGATCGAACGACGCAAAGTGTACAAGCCTTAGCTGCCACGAATTGGAACGTTCAAACGGGTGCTTCGATTTACAATTTTGCCGTTCAGGATCTCGATTTCTATCCAAAAGCGATAACGATTGATGCGGGCGACACCATCACGTACCGCGTCGCAAGCGGGGCGGGGGGAGACGCTCACACCGTAGCGTTCGTCCCGCCCGGGATGGTAGTGCCATCGCCCGGAGATCCGCGCGATCTCAATCCAACTAATGTCAATCCGTCAGGTCCCACAATCGTCGATGGGACGAAGTTCGTAAATTCAGGCATTCTCTTCGGCGGCCAAACGTTCACGCTGCGGTTTACCAAGGCGGGAACCTACAGAATCCTGTGCCTGTTCCATGAACCCGCTATGGTCGCCAGCGTGATTGTCCAGAACGCCGGCACTGCGTATCCGCATAACGCGCAGTACTACTTGGACATCGGTGCGCAGGATGAGTGGGAAGACTTCTCCGATGGACGCGCGTCGATATCACAATTCCCGTTCAAGCCATTCGGAACTACTCTTGCGGCAGGTATCGATCCGGGCCTGGTGCATTTCCCACCGCCGGATTCAACAGTCTTGCGTTTCTTGACCACCGGCTCATTCAGCGATCTGGCAATTGAGGGCAACCTGACGATCAAGGTCGGCACCGTTTTGACATGGGCGAACGAAACGAGCAACGAGCCGCATACGGTCACGTTCCCGCCGGCCGGTCAGAACGTTCTGCCTAACATCCCGCCCGATCCAGCAGTAAACGTTGCTACAGTACCGGGTGCGATCACGACATTCGACGGCTCCCACCTCGTGAATTCCGGCACGTTCTTGGGCAACCAGAAATTCATGCTGAAATTTACGAAGGCCGGTAAATTCTTCTATGGGTGCCTCTATCACGATAATTCCGGCATGACCGGCTGGATCACGGTAACTCCGTAGAAACCGCTAAATATAAAATAGAAAACGCCGCCGGTTTATCCGGCGGCGTTTTCTGTTTAGCGCGCTGCCAGCTTTCTCAACAGCCACTCGGAAGATTCACTATAGAGCTGCAGCATGTGCCCGAAGGTGAGGTTCTCATGCACCTCGTTTGGAAATACGAGTTCGGCGACTTCGACGCCGCGAGCGCGTAGACGCGTCGCCAGATCGACGCCCTGCGAAAAGATGACGTTGCGGTCATCGTCGCCTTGCGAGATAAACACCGGCGAGCGCCATTTGTTGACCGCAGCGATAGGCGATGATTGTTCGGCAATCTCGCGCTCGCGCGGCGTGCCGACCTCGTGATGATAATCTGCGTCGCGCAGCGTCGCCCAGTTGTGAACGCCGGCCATGTCGACACCCGCCTTGAAGATGTCGGAATTGCGAGCTAAACCGAGCGCCGTTAAATAGCCGCCGTACGAAAGGCCGTAAATGCCGATGCGTTTCGCGTCTACATCCGCGCGACGTTGCAGGAAGTGCGCTCCGGCGAGCACGTCCTGATACTCACTCGCGCCCTTCCAACCATAGTTCTTCGCGCGGCGGAAATCGTGGCCGTACATCACACCGCTGCGATAGTTAATCGAGAGAACGTCGCAGCCGTGATTCGCATAATATTGATTCGACTCGTACAGATTCGTGTACGTTTCCATATAATGGAAGCCCGGTAGCATTTGCCGCATCGAGCCGCCGTGATCGAAGATGAGGCCGCAGTGTTTCGCCGCGCCGTCCTTCGGCACGAATAGTTGCGCGTGAATCGTCAGTCCGTCCGGCGCCTTGAACGTCACGAGTTGCGGCTGGACTAGGAGCGCCGCCGGAAAATTCTGCGGTACCAAAGGGCCGCCGCCGAGCGGTTGCGGATCGTTCGCTACGCCTGTATAAACGCGCGGAGGAAGAGCATAACCGGCATCGATATACGCGAAGCCGTGCGCTGTCGCAACAGGCCGCCATTGGTCGTTCGTACCGCGCGTGAGCTGCAGCGGCGCGCCGCCGTTGAACGCGACGGACCAAATATGACGGCGGTCGATATCGCCTTGATTGCTTGAAAAAATCAGATGCGTGCCGTCGAAGCTGCGAGTCACGGTTTCAACTTCGAAATGCCCCGGTGTAAGAAGGCGCGCCTTGCCTCCGTTTACGCTAACGCTATAGAGGTGGCGCCAGCCGTCCTTCTCCCACGCAAACGCAATACGGTTATCGCGCGACCAGAATAGCTGCGCAGCACTATCCGTACCGTAATACTCACGGCCCATTCCGGGATCGGCTTTGAAGACCTGATGCGCGCTGCCGGTTGACGCATTCGCAACCCAAATCGACCACGGCTCTTTCGGCGCATCTTGATACGGATCTTCATCTTCAAGCGTTGCCGGAGTGCGGATGTACGCAATTTGCGATCCATCTTGCGACCACGCGGGATGCGCGTCGTATGCGAACGCCGGCGTAGCATACACGATCGTTTGTTTACGAAGATCGTAAATGACAACGAAACCGTGATCGCCGCGCACATTCGTAAACGCAATGCGTGTGCCGTCCGGCGAGAAGGCGGGCTCGTCCAAGCTTCCGCGTATCGTAAAGAGACGCGCCGCTTTACCGGAGGCCGGCGCGCCTTGAGTGGTAATGGGCGCGCTGTACGGCTCTCCGCCAAAAATCCACACGATGCGATCGCCCTGCGGCGATACTGCCGGCGAATGGCCTTCTGCGAGATCGACCGGATCGCCGCCTGAAGTCGAAACGATGAACACGCGTTGTTTGGGCGGATCGGGAAGCGTCAGCGGATTCGGATCTTCGCCGCGATCGTTTGCGCCTTCGTTTCGCACGTATGCAACGGCTGCATTTCCCGGCACGATAACGGGTGCCGAGATAACTTGACCGTCATCCTGCGTGTATGCAGTGATGCGTCGCGCCGAAGCGCCATTCGAGGAAAAGTAGAGATTGCGGCGCCCGCGTTCGTCAGCGACGTAAACCAAACCCTGGCCATCGGCTGAACTGCTAAGCGTAGTGATGAACGGCGCCGAAAGCACATCGTCCATACTGAAATGCCGCGTCGCTGCAAACGACGGCGCGACGCAAAGAGATGCGCACAGTGCAAGACATGAAAAACGAGCAAGGGTCTTCAACGATGATCCTCCACAAGCGCGCTGTTCAGCGCACGCAGCGCCCGTTCCGTCGTGTCACGCTGTTGGCATGTTATGAAAATGCCGCCAAACTACGGTTCGGCGGCATTGCTTGAATGTTCGCTGCGAGCAGTTATGGCGCAGTAACTGGAGACGGACTGGGAACAGGACACGCAGGCGCAGGAACACGCGCAGATCCGAGCGTGGCCTCCTTGCCGACCGTTGCGGTGAGTACCTGATCAGGTTTCACCTCGACATCGTCGCCGTTGATCCAGCGGCTAAGGAAAAATGCCATCGCCTTGCGTTGAGAACCATTGAACGCTTGTTCGTCGCTTGTCAGCGTGACTGTCGATCCGTCCAATGCATTCACGGTGTCGAAGCGCAGTCGAAGATTGCCTTCGTGGCCGTTGATGCCGTGACGTCCCGCAAGCGTGATCGTGCCGCTCCCTGCGGCGCAACGCGGAATGACGACGGCCCCGCCCACGACGACGTCCTTATCGACGTAGAACGTAAAGGTTTGCCCGGTGTGAGCGTCATGGGAACTGATCATGCTCGCAACTCGGAGCGGAATTTTCGTACCGGCCGGAACGATTGTCGCGACGGACGAAGCTGCAGCCGGTTCAGCAGCAACAAGCACGGCTGCAAAAAGCAACGGGTTAATCACACCCTACCTCCATATAAAAACGAGTAGATCCTCTGCTACGGTTTTTCGGAGGTTTGCCCGCGGGAAGTTAGCGGGCGTGAGTTGTGAATGTAAATGGTGCCCAGAAAGGGACTCGAACCCCCACGGCCTTGCGGCCACTGGTACCTGAAACCAGCGCGTCTACCAATTCCGCCATCTGGGCATGCGGCGACCGCCTGCGATTCGCGGTAGGGGGCCGCGGCCCTTCCTGAAACCACCGGACCCCGGTTAAGGGTTGATCAGCCAGCCATGTCTGCACCCTTACGCTTCGTCTCCAACGACGTACTTACGCCGTTGGACGCTTACTCCGAAGCCGTAACTCACGCCGCAGAGACGGTCAGCCCTTCCGTAGTCGCTATCGAAGTTCGGACCGGCCGCCGCGGCGGAAACGGCTCAGGTTTTATCTTCACGCCGGATGGGTTCATCCTCACGAACAGCCACGTCGTCCATGAGGCCGACCGCATCACGGTCTCCCTCCTCGACGGGCGCGAACTTCGCGCCAGCCTTGTGGGAGAGGACGAGCACACCGACGCCGCGATCCTTCGCATCGACGCACCGGACCTCGTGCCCGCGCGCCTGGGAGACTCCGCCGCGCTCAAACCCGGCCAGCTCGTGGTTGCCGTCGGAAACCCGTACGGCCTCCAGTACACTGTGACGGCGGGCGTCGTCAGCGCGCTGGGCCGCTCGCTACGAGCACAATCCGGCCGCCTGATCGACAACGTCATTCAAACCGATGCGGCCCTCAATCCGGGTAACTCCGGCGGTCCGCTCGTGACCGCGGACGGCGCGGTCGTCGGTGTGAACACCGCCGTGTTCCCCGGCCAAGGTATTTGCTTTGCAATTGCAATCAACACGGCGAAATTCATCGCCGGCATGCTGATGCGCGACGGCAAGGTGCGTCGTGGGTATCTCGGCCTTGCGGGTCAGGATATCGAGATGCCGCGTCACATCATCCGTACGCATTCATTGATCGACGCGCGCGGCGTGCTGATTCTCTCCGTGGAACCCGGCAGCCCGGCGGAAACAGCGGGCATTCGCGAAGGCGACGTTTTAATTCGATTCGAAGACGAACCCATTCGCGGCATCGACGATCTGCACCGGCGCTTGACGCTGCTCGATCTGGGCCGCAGTTATCAGCTCACACTCGTTCGCAAGAACGAGCGCATTACGACACTCGTGCTTCCTATCGAGGCTGGATGATTCAACGATTACTGCCGATTCTGGGCATCACGTTTATCGACATCCTCGGATTCAGTTTACTGATTCCGCTCTTGCCGTATTACGTGATGCACTTCCATCAATCGCCGGTAATCGTTGGCGTGCTATTTTCGCTCTTCTCGTTCTGCCAACTCGTCAGCGGTCCGCTATGGGGTAACCTCTCCGATCGCATCGGACGTAAAGGCGTGCTCGTCGTGAGCCAAATCGGTTCGACGATCAGCTGGGCGATGCTCGGCTGGGCGCCGTCAATTCTCTGGGTCTTCGTCGCGCGTTTCATCGAGGGCTGCTCCGGCGGAAACATCGGCGTGACACAAGCTTACGTTGCCGATCTGGTGGAACCCAAAGATCGCGCACGTGCCTTCGCCTATATCGGCGCAACGTTTGCCGCCGGTTTTGCTCTCGGACCGGCCTTGGGTGCCGGCTTGGCGGGGTACGGATTTTCCGTTCCACTTTTCACCGCAGCAGGGTTGCAATTTATTACGCTCGTTGTGACACTTCTCGTGCTGCCTGAATCGCGCAGTAAGAGCGAAGAGTCCGTAGCGGTAGGACCGTCGGAAATCCTACAGACCTTCAAGAACCCGAAGCTCTCGTCGAAACTCTGGCAAAAGCTCGCGCTGTCGCTTGCGCTTTACGGCTGGTTTGGCGTAATGGCGCTCTACTTTGCGCAGCAACTGCATTTCGGATTACGCGAGACGTACTTTTTCATGATCTACATCTCCGCGCTAAACGTGTTCGTTAATGCGGTAGTGTTGGGCCGAGTTTCCGATCGCGTCGGCAACCGCGCGTTGTCGACCCTTGGAATCGGCGCACTTGTTCTCGCATTTGCCGTCGTACCGTTCGTCAATTCGGTGTGGCAGCTTGCCTTCATGGCAGGCCTCTTCAGCATCGGCATGGCGTTCGGAAACACTGGGTTGACCGCGTTAATTAGTGAGTCCGCCGAAGATCGGGTGCAGGGAACAGTACTAAGCGTAACGTCATCGCTTGACTCTTTTGCGGGCATCGTCGCACCGCCCACATCTACGGGTTTACTCGGCGCGTTCGGATCGCCGTGGTCCGCCGTCTCGTCGCTGTTCTTCGCGTTCATCGCGTTTGTGATGGGCGTGCAAAATGGAAAGCGCGATGCCGTAAGCACCGCGCCTTCCGTCGAGTCTGCCGCTTCCTAAAGGAAGCCTTAAGCGCTCTTTTTCTTCCGTTTGCTCGTGCGTGCCGGCGCTGCACCATGTGCGGCCCGTTTGGCCGGCGCCGCGGTTTTGCGTCCCGCGCGCTGCTTTTTGCTTTCTTCGAGGCTTTGCGCGAGCACGTCCATGAGGTTGACGACTTTCGGACGCGCAGGCGCTTTCTTCGGCGCGGGCACTTCTTTGCCGGCTGCGCGCGCTTCGATCATCGCCATCAATTCTTCGCGGTATGCGTCGTGGAATTTCTCCGGTTCAAATTCGTCGACGCTCATCGAATCGATCAGCATCTTCGCCATTTTCATTTCCGGTTCGGGCAACTTAATATCGGCGGGTAGATCGAGACTCGATTGTTCGACGAGCTCGTCGGCCCAGTGCATGATCTCGAGCACCAGCGCATCGCCGTCGGGCTTGACAGCCGCGATACTCTCTTTCGTACGTATCACCACGCGCGCGATCGCAACCTTGTTTGCCTTCGCCAATGCCTCGCGCAGCAGCGCGTACGCGTGCCGGCCCTGTTTGGTAGGCTCCAGATAATACGGCTTGTCGAAGAACATCGGATTTATTTTCTCTAGCTCGACGAACTCCACGATGTCGACGCTCTGCGTCGCTTCGGGATTGACTTTTTTGAAGTCTTCGTCGGTGAGAATGACGTACTCGCCCTTCTCGTATTCGTAACCTTTGACGATCTCGTCCCAGGGCACCGGTTTGCCGTCGACGCTGCAAACGCGCTCGTATTTGATGCGCCCTTCGTCTTTAGCGTGCAGCAGATTGAACGAGAGGTCGTTCGTGCGCACTGCCGTCATCAATTTTACGGGAATCGTCACCAGCCCGAAGTTAATCGACCCCGACCATATCGCGTGAGCCATGATGCCTGCCTATTTACTCCTTACGGCGATCCGAGCCGCCGGATGCTTATTATACCTTACAGAGTCCAGGCGCGTTGCGCTTTGCGGAGCGCGGGCTCCAGTTGCGCCTCTTTCCAATGTTTCCCGGCCCAGAGGTCTCCGACCGATGAAAGCCGCGTTGCGGCGTTTTTTATATTCCATTGAGCAATAACCGCGTCCGGCGCGGAACGTTTTCTGCCAAGGTCCTCGACCTCGGACCAATCCAGAGGCATCGACACCGGCGCCTTGTCGCGCGCTCGCAGGACGTACGGAGGCACAACGGTTTTGCCCCGGCCCACTTGGACCCAGTCCAAATACACCGCCGTACTGGGCCTGCGCGACACCGTGCGCTCCAGCGTCGTGAGCTCGGGCAATTGCGTAGCGATATGCCGCGCGACGACCTCCGCGAACTGCCGCACCGTATCGTAATCGTATTGCGTTTTCAGCGGAATCACGACATGCAATCCGGAGCCGCCCGAGGTTTTCACCAGCGAAGGTAGACCGATCGCGGAAAGCGTGTCGCGAAAGGCGAGCGCAACCGTGCAGAGCGTCTTCATCGTCGTTTTCTCGCACGTGTCCAAATCGAAGAGGGCGTAGTCGGGATCGTCCGTCGTCGGCACGTGCGAGTACCACGTGTGCAACACGATAGACGCCAAGTTTGCGCACCACACGAGTGTCGCCTCGTCGTTGCATAACATGTATGAGACTTTGCGGGATTGCTGATCCGCGGATAGCGCGATCGTGGGAATCCAATCCGGCTTGAACTTCGGCGCCTGTTTTTCAAAAAACGACTGATGGTCGATGCCGTCGGGCCAGCGTTGCAGCGTGAGCGGACGATCTTCTAAATGGGGAACGAGCCATTTCGCAACGCTGCGATAGTAGGCGATGAGATCGCCTTTCGTGTATCCGTCGCGCGGCCAAAGCACTTTATCGAGATTTGAAAGCGTGATCTTGCGACCGTCAATGGTCACTTCGTGCTTGGTTGCGGCCACTAGGCAACCTCGTCCGTATCGACGGGACGCTCGCGCACGACCTCTTTCGGATCTTTATCGAGCCGCAAGCCGAGGAACGCCGGTTGGCGGAGATAGCCGTCGCGCGTCCACTCCGTGAAACGAATATTCGCAACGAGCTTGGGTTCGACGAAGTGCGGCTTTGTATTTGCCTCAACTTTATTGACGAACGGCGAGGTTTTCCGTTCGAGGTTTTTGAGCTGTGCGGTCAAGCTCTGAAGCGTTTTCGTATCGAAGCCCGTGCCGGCGTGACCGACGTAATAGAGTTTGCCTTTGTCGTACACCCCTAGCAGAAGCGAACCGAAACCTTTACGGCTGCCGCGCGGCTCCGTATATCCGCCTACGACGAATTCTTGTACGAGTTGCGCTTTGATCTTCACCCATTCGCGGGAGCGGCCTTCGCGATACAACGACTCCCGCACCTTACCGATGATGCCTTCGAGCTCGCGCTTTTGCGCTTGTTGAAACAAGGCGCAACCTTTGCCGTCGACATGTTTTGAATATAGGACGAGATCCGTGTCGGCAATAACGCGCTCGAGTACCGCCTTTCGCTCCTCGAGCGGCGTCTTGCGCAAATCTTTGCCGTCGGCATAGAGAATGTCGAAGACTACGAAATTCAACGGATTCGGCGCTTTTGCCCGGCCTGCGGATCGGCGGCTGTTCAACGACTCTTGCAAGCGCTGAAACGACGAGCGCCCCTCATCGTCCAAACTCACAATCTCGCCGTCGACGACGATAGGCAACGTCTTCCACGCGCTTTGCAAAGCTTCCAGTTCCGGAAATCGCTGGATAAAATCGATGCCGTTGCGCGAAACAAGGGACATCTTGCCGTTTTCTTCTACCGTGCAAATAGCGCGATAGCCGTCCCATTTAATTTCAAAGAGCCAATCCGCGTCGTCGAAAGGCTCGTCGATCAACGTCGCCAGCATTGGCGTTTTGATTTTCGGTACCGGATCCCGCCTAACGCGGGCGACTGCTTTTTTTAACGCATCCCGCTTCGACGTAGTTGCCGCCTTTTTACTCGAGATCCAATGTGGCGCTTTTGGGTCTTCGGCGTACGACTCCACGGTGCGTCCGGTTTTTACCGATTTGTTGTCTTTATCAACGCTGTAGTCCGGATCGACGTATTTGTCATGATCTTTAATCAGTAGCCACGGATCGCCGCTCTCACTCTCGCGTCCTTTGATCCGCACGAGCGTAAATTCGCCCTTCATTTTTTCGCCGTGCAGAATGAACTTGATCTTTCCTTTGGCGATCTCTTTTGCCGGATCGGTACCTTCGGCGAGCTCGTACGTGCCTTCGTCCCACACGATCACTTCGCCGGCACCATAGTTGCCCTTCGGAATGATGCCCTCGAAGGTGCGGTAATCCATCGGATGGTCCTCAACGTGCATCGCGAGGCGCCGCTCTTTCGGATCGAGCGACGGGCCTTTGGGAATAGCCCAGGACGCGAGAACGCCGGCCGCTTCTAACCGGAAGTCATAATGAAGCCGGGTCGCACGGTGTTTTTGGATGACGAAGCGCAGCTTTTTACCGGACTTTTTCGGCGCACCACGGGGCTCCGGCGTCTCACCGAAGTCGCGCATCTTTTGGTAACGTTGGAGCGAGCCCGGCTCCTTAGTGCCCCGGCCCGCCCCTCTTTTTGCAGTTTTTGCCGGCATACTGCCGTCTTACTTGCCTCTCGCTAGAGGCGCGCTCCTCGTCCCGTTAAGAGGTTGATGATCAGCAGCACCACGGCCACTACGATCACGATGTGGATGATCGCACCGAGGTGCCAGACCGCAAACCCCAGGATCCAGAAGATGAACAGTATGACTATGATCGTCCAAAGAAGGCCCGCCACTATGGTTTCGAACCTCCGCTGTTGGACGTTGTCGAGTGCGTCGTCGTGGTTCCACCCGAGGTATTCGTCGTGCTCGTTGAAGAGACCGACCACGGATGCCAGACGAAGATTGCGATGAGGATTGCAATTAAGACGATGACTACGATGCCAACTGCCGCAGCGTTGCCACCCGAACCACCGTCGTTCACTACAACCGGACCATCAGCCATACAGGTTTTGCTCCTTTCGTGCGCGTGAAAAGCTCACGCGTGCGGTGCCCCGTTATACCCACCCTTGCCAAGCGTGTATGCGCACGTGGCTAGCGCAGGGTTGCTATTTTCCGTGGCCGTGGCGGCATTTGCACTATGGCGTAGTCGCTTGGTCTCAACCAATTACTATGAAACGCACGTGTATGGTATGACGCCCGAAAGTCACCGCCGATATGCTGCCGTAAGCTTGCTTTTCGCTTTGCTTTTCGCGCTCGCGCACTTCTATCCGGTGCTTCCGCTCGTTCCGTTGCTTGCGGTGTACGTGCTGATAGCGATCTTTTATTTTTCTTCTTTCGCGCGCGGCTTCAGCGACGAGCCGTAAGCAGCAGTAGCCTCTAGCGCACTCGCGAAGGATGCCGCATGACCACCCATGCCGAGCAGTTCCATTTTTCTCCACGGCCGAACCGCGCGAACGAGATCGCGTGGCGGCCGTGGAGTGAGGACGCATTTGCGCAGGCAGCGCGCGACGACAAACCGATTCTGCTTTCGATCTCAGCGGTGTGGTGCCATTGGTGCCACGTCATGGACGAGACGAGTTACTCCGATCCGGCGGTAATCGCCGCGATCAACGAACGATTCGTCCCCGTGCGTGTAGACAACGATCGGCGTCCGGATGTAAACGCACGTTACAATCAGGGCGGGTGGCCTACAACTGCGTTTCTAACACCGGATGGTGCGTTGCTTGCCGGCGCGACGTATATGCCGCCGGACCAAATGCGCTCGGCGCTCGAGCAAATTGCAGAGTTTTATAAGACGAATCGCTCGCAGATCGAACAACGAGCGGCGGAACTGCGCCCAAACCGCGGCAGCTATGAACTAGCGACCGCGAGCGAGCTGCGAGAATCGATGATCGCACGCATCATCGAAGAGATCTCGGACATTTACGATCCGGAATACGGCGGCTTCGGAAATGCGCCAAAGTTTCCGATGGTCGACGTGTTGGATTTTCTACTGCAAGAGCACCGCGTAAGCGGCGAGCAACGTCTATACGACATGGTCGCAGAGTCGATGCTCGCGATGTCGACCGGGGGCATGTACGATCATCAAGAGGGTGGATTCTTCCGCTACTCCACAACGCGCGACTGGACGATTCCCCACTTCGAAAAGATGACCGAAGACCACGCGGGACTGCTGCGCGTGCTTGCGACGCTCGTTCGCATTACGCGTAACGAACGGTTCCGCGAGACCCTGGTATCGGCGCTTACGTATGTGCGCACTATTTTGCGCGATCCAAAGACGAATTTTTTCGCCGGCAGCCAGGACGCGGACGAAGAATATTATTCGTTGCCGCTCGAAGAACGCCGCAAACGGCAAGCGCCGTACGTCGACCGTACATCGTATTCAAATTGGAGCGCTGCGATGGCTGGAACGTTCGTGCTGGCAGGCGACGCGCTTGACGACGAGCGGATCGTGCGCGAGGGCGAAGCGACGCTCGATGCGCTGCACGACACCATGCGTGACGAGGACGGCTTACTCTATCATTTCGTTGAACCGGGCGGTGCCCCACAGGTCCGCGGTCTGCTCACAGATCAAGCCGCATATCTGCGAGCATTGCTCGATGCACACGAGTTTGGTGGGAACCCACGCTATCTCGAACGGGCGCGCAACCTTGCGGCGGTCATCGAACGCTACTTTGCCGCCGAAGATGCGGGATTTTACGATCACGCCGCAATAGAGCAAGCGCTCGGAACGCTCGACGTGCGCGATCGGCCGCTTCCCGATAACGCCGTTATCGCAGAATCGTTTTTGCGTTTAGCGGAGTTGGACGAACAGCCGCACTATCGTGAGATTGCGCAACGGACGTTGAGGCTCTTTGCAAAAACATACGGCCGCGCCGGCACGTTCGCGGCGCCGTATGGGCGCGCGCTACGGCGTTATCTCGCGCGGCCGACCACGGTTGTGCTCGTCGGCTCGCCGAAGACGACGGAGGACTTGCGCGAAGGCGCGCACGCGTTGCCCGAACCGCTCATCACCGTGCGTACGATAACAAAAAACGAGACGAAGACGCTTGAATCGCGCGGCTTCGATCCGGAATTACAGCCGGTCGCGTACGTTTGCGCCGGAACTGCATGCGGCGCCCCGGCTCGCACGGTTGCCGAATTGCGGGACTCTTACGAAACTGTTGCGTCGTCATCCTGAGGTATCGAAGGACCCTGAGTTAAGCGAACGCGCACGCGTTCGCGCGGTCGAAGGGCGAGCGCGAAGCGTTCGTAAATGCACAATCGTCACACGCTCTGCGAGCGTGTCCCTTCGACGGCGCGGGACTACGTCCGCGCTTTGCTCAGGGTGGTTCGATACCTCACCATGACATTTAGTTTCCGGGCCGTATGAACGCGTTCCAATACCACACGCCGTAAAAACTTGCTGCGATCGAATACACGATCAGCACCTTCGCCCAAAGTGCGAGACGATCGCGCGCGGCGTAGAGCATCAACGCAAACAGAAACGGAATAAAATCGAGGGCATGGCGCATTCCATACTGCGCAAAGCCGTTGACGTAGTATATGAAGTTCGGAATCGCCGTAAGAATGGCACATGCCCACAGCGCTGCAATCTGCAAACGGGGCCCGCGAGCCCACAACGCATACACGAGCGCCGGACTCGTCCACGTCAGCGCAACGCCGGAATACGAGGGGCGGAACCACGGAAACGCATCGGCGACATCGGGGCGCTGCACGAAGAACGACCACAACTCGTAACCGAGATACTGAATGCGGAACGGCGAACCCGTCGGCATTCCGGCTTGATCCTGGTGATACCACGTCGTGTATCCGATGTCGGCGAGCGTTCCCCACCGAGACAGATTGTACGTGACCCACAACACCGCGGCTGCCGCAATAACGCCGGCGAATTGCGCGAAACGCGTGCGCGCGGATCTCCAATCCGGTTGGGCAAGCAATACGGCATAAACCGGAAGCACCAGAGCCATCGTAAAGCGCGACTCTGCGGCGCAGACGGCCCACAGCGCGACGAGCCATCCGCGTTTGCGGCCGAAGAGTTCCACCAGCGCTATGAGCGTGAAGCACACCGCGCTTACGTGTGCGATGAACCATACATCGCCAAGCATCGCGCACCAAAGCAGATCCGTACCGAAGAGAAGAAACGCGCAAAGCCATGCGTTCACGTCGTCGCGAACACCGATGCGTTCGCCCAAACGCCACGCCGCGCCAATGCCGACGCCGGCGAGAATGGACGAGAGCAGCGTTTGATTTGCTGCAACGCCTGCAATCGCGACGTACGGCAACAGCAGAATAGCCGGCAACGGCGCTTCAATGACGTAATGTTTGCCGTTATATGCCAGTGCGTCGATGTAATCGCCGGGCCAATTTATCCAGGTGTGACCGTGAAGCAGCGCGTCGGCGAGGAGAACGAAGTTGTTGTACGGCGACGAGCGGAAATGCGAGACGATCAGCGTTACGATGAACGCCGCAAAAGCCGCTATATACGCGTTACGCGATGCAGCGGTACCGTTGCCGGCACTTTCACGAGCCGGTATCCCGGCACTTCTCCAAAGACCGGGCCCACTACGTAGACCGGACGCGTGCGCATCCAGGCCGGTACGCGACGCGCGTTTTCGGCTAACCATGCGGAGATAACGATGCGGCGATCGAGGCTGTGTTCGACGTAGGCGCCATAGGCAAGCGGCGTCGCGTATAACCACGGAGCGATGAGTATGGCATTGCCCGGCGTTTTCTGGACGACCGAAGAGATCACCGCTCGCGCCTCCGTTGACGTGCGCTGATCGAATGTGGACGCGTTCATTACCAGCAACGCGACGATGTTCGCGCTCAAAAGCAGCAGCGCGGGCGTGCGCAGGGGCGGCAATGCACGCGCGATTTCCGAAGCAGCGTATCCCGCGAGCACGCATATCAGTGCGAACGGAATGAGATGATAGCGCTGAGGATCGGTTTCGATCATGTACGCCAGCGCAAATGCCGTTGGGACCGCGATTGCGAGGAGTATTGCGGCCGCGAGCCATGCGTCGCGCCTGACGAGCGCGTATAACCCGCCCGCTGCAAAGAGCAACGCGATCGGCGTAAATTCGTGGAAGAGCAAGTCCTGGTATGTCTCGCCCGAATCGGTATATGTCTGTGGATCGAGCATGCGCTGGAACGTGCCGCCCGCTTTGAATTCGGCTCCGCTGATCTCTTTTTTGAAGCCCTGCAGTGTGGATGGATGATCGTTATCCCAAAACGCCTTACCGGGCGGTAAACCGAGTTCGCGCGTCGGATCTAATCGCGCGTTTGTCACCATCGCACTGCGGATAGGTAAATACGCGTACCACGCCACGCCGAAAACTAGCGCCGCCAGCGCTAACGCAAAAGTGCGAAAGGCAACGCGGCGCACGCGAACGAGAAACAGCAGCAAGAGTGCGGGCAGCAGAAGCGCGACGATGGGATGGCAAGCGATTCCAAGTCCCCATGCTAGCGCTCCGCCGACCAGCACTCGCGGTTCGCCGCTGCGATACCAACGGATAGCTGCGTACAGCGTGAGCGCGCCGAAAAACGTCGCGAGGGCATGTATTTCGGCACGGGTGCCGCGCGTCCACGCGACGTCGCCGAATGCAAAGATCCACGCGCACGCTGTAGCAATCCATGCGTCGCCGTCGAGTTCGTGAAGCATGCGCGAAATCAACCACGCTGCACCGCTCATCGCAAGGGCAGAGAATAACGCGATGCGCCACGACACCGCGCCGAAGGGAAAGAGATGCGCGAAAAACCCTGCAAGAATCGTGAAGACAGGGAATCCCGTTGGATGCATGATGCCGAAGATCCACGGAACAGTTTGCGCTTCGCCGGTGTCCCAATAACCGACCTCGCCGTGCAACGAGACGATGTAGATTGCGAACGGCACGATCCATGCAGCGCACGCCGCAATGCGCGCGCTCGAGCGGCGCACGCTTAGAACGTCGGCAAAACCGGTGTGGGCAGCGGTTTCGGCGTTTGGAACGTCGATTTCGGCAGACTCGCGGGGAATTGATAACCGTTAAACGTGATGCGCTCGCGCGCCGGTTTGCCGCCTATCCTCGCCTCGATGCTCACCGCCGTGGGCACCCAATACTTTCCGGAGCGCGAAAAGTCGACGGCGCCTTTTCCTTTGGCGGTTGCGTTGCCGGTGTGAAACTGAATCGCCAGCGGCAGAAACGAACGGCCGTCGATCGTCACGCCTTCAACGACGAAGCCGCCGGGAGCGCCCAGCGGCACCGCGCGATACTGATACTCCCAGGTGTTGCCGCTGCGAACGGCGCGCTTGAACAAAAACGCGTATTGTGTAAGCCGCGGCGCGAGATTGTCGAGCGTGTAGCGATTGCGATACCGTGCAATGCGCGTCACTTTTTGCTTTATGGCTTGTCCGTCAACGCTCAGCGTTTCATCCCGAACGAGTTCGCCGCTTCGGTAGACGCGATGCGTTTGTTCGATGAACCGCGGTCCCGCCTGTGAAACGTTGTACGTAAAGATCAGCACTTTCGGCGGCTCCGTAGCGAGCAGCCGGGCAGCGTACCGTTCGAGCACGACCTGTGAGTCAAGCGGCGCACTCGCCAACGCAACGATCGCCGCAAGTGCGGCGATCATGGAGCCAGCACCGCCTCGCGAATCGCGCGAACCGCGTCTTGCGCGCCCTCCGGTTTCTTGCCGCCGCCTTGCGCTTGTGCAGGTTGCCCGCCGCCGCGTCCTTCGACAAGCGGCGCTGCGAGTTTCACGAGATTGCCTGCATGCACGCCGGCTTTCACCATGTCGTCACTGGCGCTCACGAGCAGATTCACCGTGCCGTCCTCGACGCCCGCAAGAGCGATGACGCCGCTGCGCAAACGTTGACGGATCGCACTACTCAAATGTCGCAGCGCTTCGCTGTTTGCTTCAGGGACGACGGCGCCGACGAACGTTTTGTCACCCGCGCGCTCCGCGGAGTCGACGTACGTTTGCGCATCGGCCGCAGCTAGGCGCGCCTTGAGATCGCCGATCGCATTCTGCAGTTCCTTAACGTCGCGCGTAAGCTTCGTAATACGATCGCCGAGTTCGTCCGGCGTCGTCGCGAGCGACGAGGCGAGTTCCGCGACCAATTCTTGCTGGCGTTGCGTGTAGTCCTCGGCGGCGCGCGAAACACACGATTCAATACGGCGAATACCGCTACCGATCGAAAACTCGCTCAAAATCACGAACAAGCCGAGTTCGCCGGTCGAATGCGCGTGCGTGCCGCCGCAAAACTCGACGGACGGACCCGCAGTGACGACGCGCACGCGCTCGCCGTATTTCTCGCCGAACATCATGATCGCACCGCTCGCGCGGGCTTCCTCAACCGGCAATACACGCGTTTCAAGCGGCGTGTCGTCACGAATCATTTCGTTCACACGGTGCGCGATATCGCGTTTTTGTTCCGGCGTCAACGCGCCCGACGGCGAGCGGAAGTCGAATCGCATGCGATCGATACCGACCCACGAACCGGCTTGTGCAACCTCTTCACCCAGCACGTCTTTGAGCGCGCGCTGCAAAAGATGCGCGGAGGTGTGATGGCGGCGAATCTCCCGGCGCCATTCGGGATAGACTTGCGTATGCAGCGTTTCGCCGGTGCGAATCGTACCGCTCACCACTTTGCCGTAATGCACGATCGCTTCGCCCTGCATCTGCGTATCAGAGACTTCGAAGCATGAATTTTGCGCGGTGAGCATGCCGCGGTCGCCGATCTGTCCGCCCTTCTCGGCGTAGAACGACGTACGATCGAGAATAATTTGGGCTTCGTCGCCTTCGCTGATTTCGCTGACGATCTCGTTGTCTTTGAGCAGCGCGATGACTTCGCCGTCCGACTCCAGCCCTTCGTACCCTAAGAATTCGCTCTTCGTTGCGGGCAGTTCGGCGAGACTGACGACGGCGCGTTTTGCCGCCGCGTCGCGCCGCGCGCGTTCGCGTTGCTCGTTCATCGCGGCTTCGAAGCCGGCGTGATCGATCGCAACGCCGCGTTCGCCGGCAATCTCGCGCGTCAATTCCACCGGAAACCCGTACGTGTCGTGCAGTTCGAAGACGTCGGTTCCGGGCAGCACATCGCCTTTCTTCGTCTTCGCCAGCAAATCGTCGAGCATGTTCATGCCGCGCTCTAACGTGCGATCGAAGGTTTGCTCCTCCGTGCGGAGCGCACCTTGAATGCGTGAGATGTTTGCGCGCAGCTCGGGATAGCCGGACTCGAGCGACTTCACAACGGCGGGCACGAGTTCTGTAAGAAACCCATTCGGATAACCGAGAAGACGTCCGTTGCGAATCGCACGGCGAATAAGAAAACGCAGCACGTAACCGCGATCCGTGTTGCTCGGATAGACGCCGTCATTGATGAGAAACGTCACCGCACGCGCGTGATCTGCAATGATGTTGCGCCGCTCGAGTTGATCTTTCGGTGACAACGACGTTTGACCGATAGGGGGCTGCGCATCGATGAGATCCGTAAACAGATCCGTCTCGTACATCGAGACTTTGCCGTTGACGACCGCGAGCATGCGCTCCAGGCCCGCACCGGTATCGATCTGTTTGCGCGGCAGCTCTTCGAGTTTGCCGTCTACGCCGCGGTTGTATTGCTGAAAGACGACGTTCCAAATTTCGACCCAGCGGTTGCCCTTGTTCGGTCCGTCGTCATCGGGCCCGAGCGCATTTTGCGCGCCCGTATCGTAAAAAATTTCCGTCGAAGGACCGCACGGACCCGTCGGACCCATCGTCCAAAAATTGTCTTCATCGAAGCGCGAAATGCGTTCGGCCGGAAGACCGATTTCTTCACGCCAAATGCGGTCGGCTTCGTCGTCGTCCGTATGCACGGTCACCGCGAGACGCGACGGGTCCATCTTGAGCGTTCCGGTCACGAACTCCCAGGCGTAACGAATCGCTTCGCGCTTGTAATAACCGCCGAAACTGAAGTTGCCAAGCATCTCGAGGAACGTACCGTGACGGCCGGTGCGTCCGACGTTTTCGATGTCGCTCTTCGCGCCCGCCACGCGCAGACAACGCTGCACGGTCACAACGTTTTGGGACGGCGGCGGCTCATCGCCTAAAAACGCCGGCACGAATTGTTCCATGCCTGCGATCGTAAAGAGCGTCGTCGACATCGCGTCCGGAATCAAACTTGCAGACGGAACGTGCTTGTGGCTACGCGATGTGAAAAACTCGACGAAGGCCGAGCGGAGTTCTTGGCTTCTCATGGGATGCGCGTGGTATTGGCCGCGACCGGGCCGGATGCCCGCTTGCTGCGGCGAAGAAGCCGGCGTGACCAGCATACTTTCCGGGGCGATTTCCGCGGGTGGACCTTTAGGCGTTATTGCCTCGATGATCACGCCCGCATTTCTCATTCTTGCGGCAGCCAATCTCGTCGCTTCAACTTTGAGCCGCCTCGCCCGAGTAGTCGACCAAGCGCGTGCGACGATGGAACTCAAACGGAAGCATGCGCAGTCGGGCAATTTGGAGGGATTGAGACTCGAGGAAAGACGGCTGCGCGGCTATGCGAAGCGCACGGCGCTCGTCCAAGGTGCACTTGCGTGCTGGTACACTGCGATCGGTCTATTCGTCGCGTCGAGCGTGGTCATCGCAATCGATGTTGCAAGCCGCCACGGAGGCTCGTACATCCCCGTTTGGCTCACGGTCAGCGGCGCGGTATTGCTGTTCGCCGGCGCTGTTCAGCTGTTAGTGGAAACGACAATGTCGACGAAGATGATCCGCGCGGAGATCGCGGCCGCACTGAAATAACCATGTCATCCTGAGCCTGTCGAAGGACCCCGAGCAGCGTCGAGGGGCGAGCCCGGAGGGCGCGCAAGTTCGCGCAGTTTTTCCCAGTGACCATGGACTAGCGCGTCTTTCTTTTTGCGCGACCAACCCTTGAGTTGTTTCTCCCACTTAATAGCGGCATTGGGATCGCTGAAATCGGACGCATGTACGAGCTGCACAGGACGGCGTGTGAATGTATAGCAGTGAATGTCAATTCCTTCGTTGTGCTCCCACAATCTGCGCTCAACATCGTTGGTGATACCGACGTAATAGCTCGCGTCGCTGCACAGGACCATGTAGACCCAATAGGTTTTCATCGGATTTCATTAACGACGACGTAGGGTTTCGACAACAGTCCGCGCCCTGCGGGCGCGCCCCTCGACGTTGCTCGGGGTCCTTCGACAAGCTCAGGATGACACTAACGCCGTAGCCGCGTCTGCAGTTTAGCCCGTTAAGCCGCACCCTGGGGGCGCGCCCCTCGACGTTGCTCGGGGTCCTTCGACAAGCTCAGGATGACAAGCGCTACTCTTGCAAAACGTGCCGCAGTTTCTCGAGCGCCTTCTGTTGTAGACGGGAGACGTGCATCTGCGAGACGTTGAGGCGTTTCGCGATCTCGGTTTGCGAGACGCTTTCGTAAAAGCGTAAGTAGAGAATCACGCGTTCGCGTCCGGTCAGCACTTCGAACGCACGTTCCAGGTTTGCCTTGTCTTCGAGCAATGCCAAGCCTGCATCAGTCGTGCCGATGTAATCCGCCAGCGTCTGCGATTTTTTGTCGCCTTCGCCGGAAAGCTCCGTATCGAGCGAGAGCAGATTGTATGCCTGTCCCAACTCTTGCGCTTCCAGAATGTCTTCTTCGGAAGCGTTGAGGTGCTCCGCAAGTTCCGCGACAGTCGGGCTGCGTCCCATTTTCACTGAGAGTTTTTCGATAGCACGGTTAACCGCGAGATTGAGCTCCTGCAGCCGGCGCGGCACTTTGACCGCCCAGCCCTTATCGCGGAAATAGCGTTTAATCTCGCCGACAATGGTCGGCGTTGCATAGGTTGTAAACTCTACGCCGCGTTCCAAATCGAAGCGATCGATCGCCTTGAGCAAGCCGACCGTTCCAACTTGAATGAGGTCGTCGAGCGACTCACCGCGATTGGCGAACTTCACCGCAAGATAGCGCACCAAATTCAGGTGCGCAACCACGAGTTCGCTGCGCAGTCGCTCGTATTCGGGGTCGTTGGGACGTTTTTTCGCTTGTGCAAAGCGCGCGAATGCTTCGCGCGTCTTTTGCCTATCCCAACGCTCGTCGTCGGCGTGTTGATGCACTTAGTTCGATACTTTTTTCGTCATGACGAGATTCGTGCCGCGTTCGGGATGCACGTCGTATTCGACGGAATCCATTAGCGACCGAATCAAAAATACACCGAGCCCGCCCACGCGAGGCTCGTCGCCGCGGCGCGTCGCGATCGATTCAGGACGCGAACCGCTGCCGTAATCGCGCACGCGAATCGTGAGCGCGTCCGGTTCGGTCTCGCACGTGATCTCGATCTGATCGCTGCCGTGAGCATGTTGAATGCAATTCGTGCACGCCTCGGCGACCGCGAGTTTTACGTCTTCAATATCTTCGATCGAAAAATTCAGACGGTTCGCAACCGCGGCAACCGCCAAACGGGCCACCGCCACCCATTCGGCTTTACTGGGAATGCGCAACTCGACGATCCCGAGGGACCGGTTTGGGTGGGCGAGAGGCTGATTCACACGAGCGCCTTCATTGCGGCGTCTTCATCATCGTAGATGCCGAAAATCTTCACGAGGCCGGTGATGTCGAAGATTTTCTTGATTTGCGGATTGGTGCAAACGAGATTGACCGTGCCGCCGTGCTCGCGCACGCGCTTGAGGCCGCCAATCAGCACACCAAGCCCGGTTGAATCGATGTACCGCACTTTCTCAAGGTTGATCACTAAATTATAGTGACCTTTGTCGATGAGGTCGCCGATTGCGTCCTTGACCTTCGGCGAAGTATAGACGTCGATCTCGCCGTTGAGATCGACGACGTACGTGTCGCCTTGCGCCTCTCTAACGTTTACTTTAATGTCCACGCGTGCTCCTAAGATTCGGATGATTGCGATTGCCGCGACAATTCGTCGCGCATTTGATTTGCGGTAGTCTGTCCTTCGTCCACCGCTGCGTTGATGTTGGTGCGCGCTCCCTCAACCACGGTTTTACCACGCTCGTAGAGGTCTGCTGCGCTTGCTTGGATGTTCGTCGCGACGTCGCTTACGCGTCCACGAAGATCACCTGTCGCGTCCATTGCAAAATTGCCTGCCTCACGCGCTTTGCCGACGATCGTGTCACGTGCTTCCTCTTGCGTGATGAAGTACGCAAGCGCAGCTCCGACCAAACCGCCTACCACGAAACCGGCGAAGAAGCCGCCGCCCTTGCCGTTGTCCTCGCTCATGCGTTGCCTCCAGTTTCTTTTGTACCGTCACCGCGCACGAGCCGGCGCAATCCGGCACTGATGCCGCCGATCGTCGCGCCTACGTTAACGATGGCGGGCGTGACCGCATCTTGCGTGAGTTTGGTGGTGCGTGCGAGGCTCGCGGCAACCTGTTCCAGGGAGCCGACCACTCCGGAAAGGCGCGCGATCGTTTGGTCCGCAGTGTCGGCGATACCGCCCACGTGCGCGAGGGTCTCGCTCACCGGCTTGCCCAGCGCCGCGACCTGCTCGTCAAGCGTATCGAGCGTCTTGTCGACCCGCCCCAGCGTTTTCGCCAGTGCCATCATTCCAATAAAAACTCCCAAGCCGACTAAAAACGCCCCAACGCCTCCGGCTACATCGAGAAAGGCAGACCAGTCAAAGCCTGTCACCATTAACCTCCGCTCGGGTGAACCAACTATTCCCCATTCCGCTTGGTTTCTTACGCAGGAACCTCGGAAAATGACCGCAAGTCCGCTACGGCACGCTGGAGTACCTCTACAGTACGGTCGACCTGTGCCTGCGTGGTCGTACGCCCGAACGAAAAGCGGATGACCCCGCTCAGCCACTGTTCGGCCAGACCGAGCGCCGCGATCACGTGACTCGGCTCGATGGCGCCCGATGCACAAGCGCTTCCCGCCGAGACGGCGACACCGTCGACGTCCAATCGCATCAAGAGCTGGTCCGAGGTTACGCCTAGGAAACTCAGATTTGAGATGTGTGGCGCGCGCAAACCCCCGCCGCCGTTCACGCGGACGTCGCGGATACGATCGAGCACGTGCTGCTCGAAGCGGTCGCGCAGGGTCGCAATGCGCGCCGCGCTTTCGGTTCGTTCGTCCAGTGCTAACTCGAGCGCCGTCGTCATGCCCACAATGCCCGCGACGTTTTCCGTGCCGGCACGTAGCGCGTGCTCTTGACTGCCGCCATACAGCATGGGATGTATCGGCGTGCCGCTTCGGACGTACAGCGCTCCGGTTCCCTTTGGCCCGTAGAACTTGTGCGCCGCAAGTGAGAGCAGGTCCACGCCGAGCTCGCACACGTCGAGCGGTAGATACGCCGCGGCTTGAACGGCGTCGCTGTGAAAGAGCACGCCGCGCCGGCGCGCGAGCGACGCCAACTGAGAAATGGGCTGCACCACACCGAGCTCGTTGTTCACGTACATGATGGACGCCAGGATTGTGTCCGGCCGCAGCGCGCCTTCAAATGCCGCGGGATCCACGCGGCCTTCTGAATCCACACCGATCGAGGTCACTTCAAAGCCGTCGTCGCGCAACGCGTCCAATGCGTGAAGAATGGCATGATGCTCGATCGTGCTCGAAACGATGTGCTTGCCGCGTTGCCGCAGTGCGTGCGCTGTACCGAAGAGCGCTAGGTTATCCGCTTCCGAACCGCCCGCGGTAAAAACGATTTCCTTTGGTTTCGCGCCGATGCAGCGCGCGAAGCGCTCGCGCGCATCGTCAAGTGCCGCGCGAGCGGCGCGTCCTTCGGCATGCACGGAACTCGCATTGTAGCCGTGCTCGCTGAAATACGGCAGCATGGCTTGCAGCGCTTCGGGCCGCATCGGCGTAGTCGCCGCGTAGTCTAAGTAAATCCGTTCAGTCACAGCGCATTCCCAGAGAACATTTTTATTATGTGGTTGTGCGAAGCTCCATTGCACACTCCGAGAAGTAGCAACGGGAAAGGTGGTCCGGCGGAAATGCCGGGCCACCATTTTTTTAGTGTTGCTTTGGCCTGGTGCTTTAGTGCTTTGCCGGACCACTCGAAAATCGCCGTCCAGGCGATTTTCTGTTTATCCGCTTTTTCGCGAGAACAAAGTTTTGAAATGGACATCCTGTCCAGCGCGAAAAAGTTGGAAATCCGGCAAAGCACTAAAACACCAGCCCGCATAACACTATCGACGTGGTGGCTCGTCATTTTCGCCGGGGGAGTAGTAGGAGCGATCTTTGAGGTTGTCG
>CAZHGH010000010.1:1767-7573 GCA_964531205.1 uncultured bacterium | reverse complement strand
TGGTGGCTCGTCATTTTCGCCGGGGGAGTAGTAGGAGCGATCTTTGAGGTTGTCGGGTAAGTTTTGCTGTTTGATGCTGTAATCGTCGTGAGCATAGTGGTAATCGCGGCCGTAGCCGAGTTCTTTCATTAACCCTGTCGGCGCGTTGCGAAGATGCAGCGGCACGGGTTCGTTACGTGTCTGCTCGACGTCGCGCACCGCTGCGCCATACGCACGGCCAACGCTGTTACTCTTCGGTGCGCGTGCTAAATACAGCGTTGCATGTGCGAGCGGAAAGAAACCTTCCGGCATGCCGACAAAATGCACGGCTTGCTGCGCGGCAATCGCCACCGAGATTCCGCGCGAATCGGCCAATCCTACGTCTTCCGATGCTAGGATAACCAGGCGCCGCGCAATGAAGAGCGGATCTTCGCCGGCGTCAATCATGCGCGCAAGCCAATAAACGGCGGCATCCGGATCGCTCGCGCGAATGCTTTTGATGAAGGCGCTGATCACGTCGTAATGTTGATCGCCGCCCTTGTCATAGGATATGACGCGCCGCTGCATTGCGTCTTCGATAATTTTTTCCGTAATGACCGGCGCCACGCTGGCTGCGAACTCTAACGTTCCCAGTGCGCTGCGCGCATCGCCATTGGACAGCCTAATGAGCGCATCGCGCGCCGCCGGTTCGAGGCGCACGTCCATTTTCCCGAGTCCGCGTTCGGTATCGGTAAGCGCACGATCGATAATCGCGCCGATGTCTTCGTCGGTCAACGCTTTGAGCACGAAGACGCGCGAGCGGGAAAGCAGCGCGGAGATCACTTCGAACGATGGGTTTTCGGTAGTCGCGCCAATGAGCGTCACCGTTCCGTTCTCAACGTACGGCAGCACCGCGTCTTGTTGCGCTTTGTTGAAGCGATGAATCTCGTCGATGAAGAGCACGGTGCGTTTGCCGAGCGCGCGCCGGTGCTGCGCTTCGGCAACGACTTTGCGCAGATCGGCAACACCGGCGCTGACGGCAGAGATCGGAGCAAAATGCGCATCGGTCATGCGCGCGATGATTTCGGCCAGCGTGGTTTTACCGGTGCCGGGCGGTCCCCAGAAGATCAGCGAAGGAACGTTGTCCGTTTCGATTGCGCGGCGCAACGCATGGCCTTCTCCAACGATGTGCTGCTGACCGACGAACTCGTCGAGCGTGCGCGGCCGCATGCGCGCGGCAAGCGGCGCTGTGGCGGACGGGGCGGGCTCGAACAAACTCGGTTCCACGCTGAGCAGTTACCCGAAGGGTAGTATTCATCCCGCGACGCCTATACTCATAGGCTTAATTAAATAGTTGACGGGTCGCGACCATAGTGCTACGCTTCTAAACGCCACGGAACTGAGGTGTGATGGCACGCAAACCGGCCTCCATCCCGACCGACGCAGAGCTGCGCCTCCTGCGGCTATTGTGGAGCGACGGTCCTTTGGCGGCGGCCGACATCGCGGAGCGTCTGCGTGCGCCAAAACTGGCGAAAAATACCGTACTGACCACGCTCAAGGTCCTTGAAGAAAAAGGCTTCGTCACGCATGAGATTCAGGGACGGACGTTCATTTATAGGGCGCTGGTCGAGCCGAAGAGCGTGCGCCGCAGCGCAATCTCCAGCGTGGTTTCACGATTTTTTCAGGACAATCCGAAAGACTTGATCTTGCATTTGCTTGACGAGGATTACGTCGACGGCGCACAGGCCGAGCGCATCCGTGCATTGCTCGAAGTGGACGAGGAATCATAGCCATGGTCTTTACAGCCGATAACGCCGCAGAAGTTTTCGTACGCGTAGTTGCGCTTTCTATTGCCGTCACCGCAATTGCATCGCTCGCATTGCGATTTGCGTTACATGCGTGGCGCTCGGCATGCGCGGCGAATCGCTATTTAGCCTGGTTGAGTCTAGCGGCACTCTGCGCGGCGTTGCCGCTGTTCGGATTCGCCGGCGCATTTGCGCACCGGCATCCCGATTTCAAGACGAGTGCGACAGCGGCACCGACGGAAAGCGTTGCGATCGCCCATGCGCTAAACGCCATCGACGATGTCCTTCCGGTATCGCGCGTCCTCGCCGTTGTGTGGGCCGGCGGATCTCTGATTCTGCTCCTGCGCCTGGGTGCGCGTCTGCGCGCCGCGCTTGCGCTCAAGCGCGGAACGCCGTATCGGCCAAGCACGCCGGCTGCACGTCGTGCGAACGTTTGGTTTTCGGATGCCGTCGGATCGCCCGTGGCGATCGGGTACCTTCGTCCGGCAATCTTGCTGCCAGGCCATCTGGCGGCAAATGAATTCGAAAGCATGCGCGAACACGCGCTTGCGCATGAAAACGCGCATCTGCGGCGCTATGACGATTTCACGGCGCTGCTGTACCAAATCTGCGTCGCCTTTGCATGGTGGAATCCGATAGTCTGGGTGATTTCCCCATCTCTGTCGGCGGAACGCGAAAAGGCTTGTGACGACGCGGTGGTGCTCCAGACGCGCGAGGCAAAAGCATATGGACTTTCGTTGATCTCGCTCTGCAGGGGCAACCGCTTCGCACGTCCGGATCACGTACTCGCGTTATTTGAAGCGCGCGAACGGCTTGCAGATCGAATAGAGTCGATCGTGACTGCGCGGCCGCGCAGCGTTCATCCGCGCATAGGCACGACACTCTGTTGCGCGCTTCTGGCAACGCTTCTCGGTGGCATTGCCGTCTCGCTGATACCGGGGTTTGCCCTTTGCGCAAGAGCGCAGATGATGACAAGTGGGGCGCCGCTCATTCGCTCGACGCAATACGTTGCACAGATTCCGCGCGAAGAAAGTGTTCTGACGTTGAACTTCATCGCGTATGCACCACCAAAAACGGAAAAGCCGGCTCTACACAAACAAACTGGTGCGAAAGCACACCGGCGTTGTCCGCTGAGCGGCCGCCACCGCGGCTAATCTAGGGAATCTTCGGGACTTTTAACGGTTTCGGCGTCGCGAATGTCGGGGTAATGCCGGGGAAGGTGATGAGCACGTTCGTGCTCGCTTCACCATCGCCGGAGAGCGTGTTGTAGGTCGCGCTATCGGCATCTAGAGTACGGTCAGCTTGCACGACGTGTACCTTGCCCGAAAGATCGAGTTCGTGCGTCGCGTCGTTGAGATGCGCCGTTTGCGCATCTACGTTCGTTTGGCCTTGTTCGTAGTGCACGTTGCCTTTTGCATCGTAGAGATGCGCGGCGTCATCCAAACTGAGTTGATCCGACGTGAGCGTTGCCGGGCCGCGCGACTGTTCGCTCTGCGCGCTTCGTAACCCGAACGTACCGCTCGCGTCGTGCACGCTGACGTGTCCGAAGAGATTTGCTTGACGCTTTTTGTAGTTCCCGGTCGCGCGATCGGCAACGATAATAGAGCCGTCTGCGCGTGTGAGCGTGACGTGATGCGGAGCAGCGAACGCTCCGCTGAAGAGGTTCGCGGTCAATTGATCGGTCGTCAAATTCCACTCGCCGATTTTCGCAGCGGCGCCGCTTTTCGGCGACGGCGCGGCCGCAACGAGAGCCGCAATCGCCAGCAGGGATGCTACGCGTTTCATTGCTGCAACTGAACGTGTCCGTACAGGTGGATATCGTGCGTAAGGCCGTTCATCACCGCTCGATCGGCGCGGACTTCGCTGCCGCCTTGTATGAAATGCACGCTGCCGGTAGCAACGTACGTTTTCGTCGTGCCGTCGATATTGAGGTTGTCGCACGTAAGCGTTGCGGGCGCCGGACGTCCGGTTTGACCTGCGAAATTCGTGAGTACGCCGTTGTTGTCGTGCAGCACAACGTTGCCCGTGAGCGTTGCTTGATGCGTTTTGAAATTACCGACGGCGCGATCCGCTTGAATATCGCTGCCGGGCCGGGTCAGTACGATACGTCCCGGCGTGCTAAAATTGCCGTTCTCCCAGTTCGCGTTGAGCTCTCCGGTGGTTACATGCCAATCGGAGAATGAAAATCCCGCGCCTGCTCCGGGCGGTGCCGGCGGGGCTTTTTGCTTGGGCGCCGCTGCAATCAGAAACAGCGCGGCGGCGAGTGTGGCAAGGATACGTCGGTTCATGGCGTCTTTCGAATCGGCGGAAGCGTTAGCCCAATGGGTGCAAGCAGCTCGGTTAGCCGCTCGAGGGAAACAACCCCTTCACGCAAGACGATAGGCTGCATTCCCGTCATGTCGATAACCGTGGAGTCGCGCCGGTAGCGTGTCGGCCCGTTTTCCACGAGCAGATCCGCAGGCGGCAGCGCCTGCCAATCTCCGCCTCCGTAGTAAGCCTGTTCCCCGCTGAGATTTGCGCTGGTCGCTGCGAGAGGGCCGCAGCGTTCCAGGATCGCCGTGCAGAGCGAGTCGTCGGGTACGCGAAAGCCGAGAGTCGCCAAACCCACCGTCACCGTACGATCGATAAACGCAGGTTTCGGGATAATTATCGTCACCGGCCCGGGCATCAGCCGGCGCGCAGCCGCTGCCACCTCGTTGCGGTTCCCGACGTATTCCAGAAATTCGCGCAAGGAGGCCAAATGCAGCGACAGCGGTTTTGTTTGCGGTCGATCTTTCGCACCGTAGATGCCGGCGACGGCGTTGGCATTGTACGGATCGCATCCGATCCCGTAGACCGTATCCGTCGGAAAAATCACGATGCCGCCGCCGAAGACGACGCTTGCAACCTCCTCTGCAACGCGAGCTTGCGGCTCCTTGCGCGCATCGATAACGCTCGAAACTCTCACCTCGAATCCGACAATACCCCGAAACGAAAACGGCACCTTTGAGTGCCGTTTTCATTCATTTAGTTTTGCGAGGGGGCCGTTAGGCCGGGGGCCCCACGCGCCGGTTAAATCCTAACGCGCATTCCCGTGCCGAGCGCGACGCATGACAGCGGGTCGTCGGCGATAATAACCGGAATGCCGCAAACTTCCGCCAGGAGACGATCCAGCCCGCGCAGCAGCGCGCCGCCGCCTGTGAGAATTACGCCGCGATCGATGATGTCGGCAGCGAGTTCCGGGGGCGTCTTTTCGAGCACGGCTTTTACCGCTTCGACGATCGAACCGACCGGCTCTGCGAGCGCTTCGCGAATCTCCTCGCTCGTAATCTTCACCGTCTTCGGTAAACCGTTGATGAGATCGCGTCCGCGAATCTCCATCGCGAGCTCCGACTCCAAACGATACGCAGAACCGATTTTAATTTTGATCTCTTCCGCAGTGCGTTCGCCAATCATCAGATTGTAGACGCGGCGAATGTAGCGGATGATCGCTTCGTCGAGTTTGTTTCCCGCGACGCGCAGCGATTGCGAAACGACGATACCGCCAAGCGAGATAACCGCAACGTCCGTCGTACCGCCACCGATGTCTACAACCATGCTTCCCGACGGGCCATCGATGGGCAGACCGGCGCCAATCGCCGCGGCCATCGGCTCTTCAATGATCTCGACGTGCTTGGCGCCCGCGAGCTTCGCAGCATCTTTCACTGCGCGCTCTTCAACGCTGGTGATTTCAGCGGGAACGCAGATAACGACATTCGGTTTCGGCTTGAATAGTGACGAGAGCCATGAGCGATCGCGCATTACTTTCTTGATGAAGTAGCTGAGCATCGCTTCGGTCACTTCGAAATCGGCGATCACGCCGTCGCGCAGCGGGCGAATCGCTTGAATGTGCGCAGGCGTTTTGCCGAGCATCTGCCGCGCTTCCTCACCGACCGCTAGCGTTTTTCCGTTATTCATATCTTTTGCAACAACGGACGGCTCGCGCAACACGATGCCTCTGCCTTTTACATGCACGAGCACGTTTGCGGTGCCCAAATCGATTCCGATATCCACTCTTGCTCCCG
>CAZHGH010000010.1:0-1667 GCA_964531205.1 uncultured bacterium | reverse complement strand
CTATTAGTCTTCGGCAGTCCGTGCCCGCGTCGTAGGGTACGCGCTTGTTTCGAAAATTCCGTTAGGTTCCGTAAGCGGCGTAATACCGCTTGCCCGCTGTACTTGGCCGCCGAGCGCAGACAGCATTTCCTCGAGACGTTCGTGGCCGCGATCGATGTATTCCAGTCCGATGATTTCCGTTTCGCCTTGCGCTGCAAGGCCGGCGACAACCAGCGCCGCGCCCGCACGAATGTCCGGCGCCTCTACCGGCGCGCCGGAAAGAGGCGCGCCGCCCTTAACGATAGCGGTGTTACTCTCCATCGAAACGCGCACATCGGCGCCCATACGCGCGAGTTCGTTTACGTACGAAAAACGCGCGTTGAAGATGGACTCTTCCACGACGCTCGTTCCGGGTGCCGTGCACAAGAACGAGATCATCTGCGGCTGTAAGTCGGTCGGAAAACCGGGATATGGCGCAGTCAAAATATCCGTGCCGCCGGTTATGCCTCCGGCTTGCACGCGCACCCAATCGGCGCCACTCGTCAACGTCGCACCGCACTCTTGCAGTTTGAGAATTGCGGCATGCAAGTGATCCGGTTCGCATCGTGTAATCGTGACGTCGCCTCGCGTTGCCGCGCCGCACAACAGCAGCGTGCCGGCAACGATGCGGTCCGGAATAATGGTGTACTCGACGCCGTGGAGTTCTTTAACGCCGTCGATGACGATGGTATCCGATCCGGCGCCCGAAATCTTCGCACCCATCGCGATCAAGAAGTTTGCCAGATCGACGACTTCCGGTTCCATCGCGACATTGCGCAGCGTCGTCGTGCCTTCGGCGAGTACCGCAGCGAGCATTGCATTCTTCGTCGCACCCACGCTAGGCATACGGAACTCGACTTCTGCGCCTTCAAGTCTGCGTTTTTTCGCAGTGGCAATGAGATAGCCGTGCGCGTTTTTTACTTCGCATCCCAGCGCGACGAAAGCTTGTTCGTGCATATCCGTCGCGCGCGTGCCGAGCACGCATCCGCCGGGAAGCGGCACTTCAGCGCGTCCGAACCGGCCGAGCAACGGACCGACGATGTCGAAGCTCGCATTGAGTTTGCGTACGAGCGTGTAAGGCGCGCGATGCGAAGCGACGTTGCCCGCATCGATTGTTATGGTGCCGTCGCCTTCATGCCGAAGACGCGCGCCGAGCGCTTCGAGCAACGACCACATGACCGAAACGTCGGTGATGCGCGGCACGCGGTGCAGCGTTACTTTGCCTTTGGCCAGCAGACACGCGGCCATAATCGGCAACGCCGCATTCTTCGCGCCCTGCGTCGGAACGGAGCCTTCGAGCGGCGCGCCGCCGCGAACGCGCAGCGTGGTTTCTAAACGATCGAGTGTGGTCATTTCCGATTATCATCCTGAGCTGCGTCGAAGGGGCGCACAGTCAACACGTGCGCGTCGTATGGGCCGCCGCGCAATTCAAATTGCGTTTGCCCGTTCGGGTTCACGTGTAAGAACAACTCGCTCCACTCATTGTTTGCGACGTCGAGAAGATCCGCACGTCCGTTTTCAATCATTCCGGCAAAGCGATGCGTCCGATCGTCCGCGATTCGTACGCGGCCGTCCGGCAGAAGCGCTGCAAACAATTCCAATCCGCTTTCGTCGATTGCGCGAAACAGTTGCGCCGTTTTGTCATCGGC
>CAZHGH010000009.1:46999-56122 GCA_964531205.1 uncultured bacterium | reverse complement strand
AGCGCCGTGAGATCTGCGACGGTGGTATCCTGTGGCGCCGGCACGATTTGCGCCGCCTGAGGATCCTGTAAAACTTTGGGCGGCCAACGATCCGTACCGCAAGCAGCGTGCGCGATTGTGCCCGCGCTCAAAAAAAGCAGCGCGGCGATCACAATACTGCGCACAGGCCCCGATCCTACTGGTGAAGTTCCAGGACCGGAATGCGGAAAGTCCGCTGCCCTGCGCTTGTTTGCATCTTCACTTCAAGGACGGGGTTTTCAACCGGCGGATTCGACGTATCGACGTAACGAATCACCGCGGTCCATTGACCCTCACCCGTGGGTTCCAGTACTGCAGAGCTGTCGCCCGCTTCGACAGTCGCAGATGTAACGCTATTGCCGGTTAACGAAATGCGTAATTGCGAGCCGTTGACTATGGGAAGCGCCTTGGATTGCGATCCGCTCGCCTCCGCACCGCCGTCGAGATCGGTCACACGTAAGGTTGCCGGCTTAGCCGCCGCTGCTTTCGCCGTTGCGTGGTTCGAGGAGCTTTGCGTAGCCGGTGCCGCAGGCAGGTATCCGTTGTTTGCAGGCGTGCTCGAGATTGACTGATGTCCCGAGCAAGCGCACAAAAAAATTAAGCCGAACGTTACGGCAGTAACAAAACTTAAGAGCCGTTTGAACCTTCGCATCAAGCTTCCTGACTCCCGAGCAGAAGCGCAAGTGGAAATGGAAGTGTTCTCTTATCTTACACTCGCTTCGACGCCGGCGAAGATTAACGCGTGGTACGGAACACGATCCGGAACGGCTAAAACGCTACTTTAGTTATCCGCAACTAGGCTTAACGGCCCAGCGGAAAGACGCGAAGAACCAGCGCGCGATATGGAAGCAAATCTTCACGAGAAAACGCGAACAACCGGCGCGGTTCGATTCCCGTAATCCGGATGAAATACAACGCAGACGCGGTAAATGCAATCGTATAAGAAATTGACGTCGCCAAAGCACCGCCGAGTATGCCCATTCTGGGCAGTAACGCCACCGTCAGCGTCGCACATAGCACGAGCGAGAGCGAACTGAAGACCATCGGTATTCGCGGATTACCAAGTTGCTGGAAATAGAACCGCGCGAGCACCGGCATGACGCTGTATACAATGATTCCCGGCAAAAGTACGCGCGTGACGATGCCGCTCTCTGCAAACGCTTTCCCGTATACAATCGGGATAAGCGGCGGCGCGATGAAAAACACGACGGCGGCGCCCAATAGCACTAGTACAAAGGAATGCCGCATGCAGGTCGCGGTGAGAAGCGCCGCTTCGTTTCTCGTGCCGCGCGCGATGCGGCCGAAGGACGCCGTGGCGATCGGCTGGCTAAGTTGCCAAAGCAGCTCGCCGAGTCCCACACCGATGGAGTAGACGCCCAGCGCGCTCTGCCCGAGCATAAACATAATAATGAAGACGTCGATGCGGAAATTCAGGAACGCGACCACGCTCGTGAGGCTGACTTGCGCTGCCCATGAGAGCTGCTCGCGTAAGTTCGGGTTCTCGCCCTCGCGGCGCCGTGCGTAGTACCGGAGCGCGAGAGCTGTAAAAATTGCGCCGGCTATATAACAAACCGCCCAAATCGCAAACAGCACCCACACCCCCGCGTGCGCAAAAAGCAGCACTGGAATGTAAATCAAAGCAAAAAGTACGATCGGAAACCCTTGTTGTATCCAAACCGTGCGCACGTTCGAATCGGCCAGGAAAAAGCCGGTCGCGGATTGCGAGAATAAAGCGAACGGTAGCACTATGGCGACCGGCAATAGTGAGGATTGGCCGCGCGCAAATAAACCTACAAGCGCAAACGCGATCATGACGGGCACCGAAATGCCCGCTAGAATTCGCGCCATGACGTGAATCAATGCCGCAGGAGACGCATGCCGTTTCGTATACTGATAAGCGATCGCCGAAGATTGGCCGGAGTTCAGTGTGAGTACCATTGCAAGTACGCTTGCAGCGTAGGTGAAAATGCCTTTACCCGAAGCTCCAAGTGTGCGAGCGATCACGATTGCACCTAAAACGCTCAAGATCTGCATCACCGCGCGAGCGACGAAGAGCTCGGCCGACTTTTTTGCGATTTCGCTCATAGAGCCGCCCGGTGCAAATGCGGAAGATGCAGCCGGTCGAGAAACGCGCGTAAGGATGCTTTATAGAGGCCTGTGCGCGCCGACTGCCAGCGGTAAGGTGAAACGATATCCCTATACTGTGAGAGCACGAATAACCGGTCCCGTGCCCTTTCGACGGTGTGGCGGCCTGATGTATTGGATGGATGCCGCCGGTATACGCGCGACGGTTCGGACACTAGTCGAGCGGCGTATCCAAGCTTTAACACACGAAGCCACAGATCCCAGTCTTCGCCCCAACGCAGCCGGGTATTAAAACCGCCGGCCTGAAGCAACGCCTCACGCGGTATTACGCAAAAACCGCTGATGAAGTTGTCTTCGAGTGCGAATTCAAATTGCGTCGAAGCATCAAGTTGAAACAGGCATTCGAACCCGCGCGACCGGTAGAACGGCACGCTGCTGCGGCGCGTGCCGTCCGCGAATTCGACAAAACCGTCGACGACGACAAAGATCCGATCTTCGTTGGAAAAGCGTTCCAGCGCACGCTCGAGGAATTCCGGAAACCAGTAATCGTCGGCGTCCAAAAACGCAACGTAAGGCGCGCGCGCCTCCTGCAGTGCGGCGTTGCGTGCTCGGGAAACGCCGCCGTGTGGTAATTCCATGAAACGGACGGCGTCCCCAAAGGTTCGAACGATCTCGGGGGAGTGGTCCGTGGATCCGTCGTCAACGATAAGGTGCTCGATCTTGTCCGCGCCGATCGTCTGCGATTGCACGCTGCGGATCGCATCGGCTATGTATTTTTCGCCGTTGTACACCGGCGTTATGACGGAGAAGAGCGGACGCTCAGGCACCGGCGTACTCCGCTAGCGTCCGGCGCACGCGGTAGAAGTTGTGAACGAGCGTTGTGACGGCTGTTTCGGGCACGGCACGGACCGCTTCCGGATGCGCGGCGATGAAGAAAAGGCCGCCGTAGGGAATGCCGAGCGTGCGCAACGCGTCGTAGTAACGCTCGATCGTCTGAGCGCGCTTAACCGCATGGGAGCGATCGAAAAGCTCTGTAGCGACGTCGCCACGCAGCAATGCGCGGGCGCGTTCGATGGTTTGCATACGTGCGTGCGTGCCGAGCCGTTCGCGCAAGATGGAATCAAACTGCTGAAAACGCTGCGCAAAGCGTTCCCAGGCGTGGCACACGAGCGCGTGCGGCTCTTCGCTTTCAAAGAATTGCGATCGAATCGCATCCATTTCCGCCGCGTAACCGGCCGCGTCCAGATCGGCGAAGAGTTTGGCGGCATCCGCAAGCAGATACCGGAACGCACTAGTCACGGCAATTGTAAAACGCGCGCGCAACGTTTCGTTGGTGCGTATCCGTTCGGCAAAGACGCTGTAGGAACAATAGGACTCCAGCATGCGGCACCAGCGCTCCGCGTCCGCGTCGTCGGGCGGAAATGCGCGCACGACGTCCTCGCCGGATAAGAGCACGGGTTTATAATGCGTTGTATGCCGCATCACTTCTGTGCACGCCGCCGGCACTATGAACGGCTCGTGCAGAAAGAGGCGTAAGAACCGGCGCGGCAATCGCTGAAGCGCCGAGAAATAATAGCGGCCGTCGAATGTTTTGCGATCGGTAACGACGAGCAAATCGATGTCCGACAACCCCGGGAAATGAACGTTGCCGACGCGATACACCGCCCTTGCGCGTGCGCGCACCATCTTCACGTAACACGCGATGGCTTCTTCATAGAGCTCACGCGGTGCAGGCTGCGGCAGATCGACGACGTTCATGCGACCTGCTCCAGCCGATCGAAAAATCGCTCGGCGCTTCGCAGCAAGCCGTCCGTCATCGATTTCGAGAGCCGGCGTGCGTTCATCGTCGAAGACAAGCGCGATCCGATGACTTGGCGCAGCCGCGGATTAGACCCGTACGGTACGTAGCGATGAACCAACGGCTCATGCGGACGCTTCCAAAACGCGCGCAAAGATTCACAGCGTGCGATGAAATCCCAGTCGAGCTTATCAAAGATCTCCCGCGCGATATCAAAGGACTCGCGTTTGTAAACGTAGACTCCACGCGCGGCCAAGAAACGCGCGGGCATGAGCAATGCACCGGAAAGAAAGTTTTTCAGGAGGTAATCGTTTTGAAGAAACTGCCTGTCGCGAACGTGCTTGCGCAGCGAATCGGCACACCGGCGTAGCGTCTGTGCAAACGCGTTGCTTTCAGCATCTGTGGGCGTGAGTTCCAACGTCGCCGGACCGTGAAGCACGCGTGCAAAGCGCAGAGCATCGATTGGCAGAAACCGCTGGTCGTATCGCGTTAGCGCGCTTGCCGGTAGAAACATGAGACCGTGGTGCATGAGCGGGTCGTAGGCCAGCGCGGCGTGCAGCAACCGCCGCAGTTCCAAAACTGCGGCACGATGTTTTTCCGGCGCAAATGGCTGCCGGTCGTCCACGATCACCGCGATATCGATGTCGCTGAACGCGCACGCATCCCGCGTGGCCATGCTTCCGTGAACGAGAACGTGTGAGATTGGAAGAAGCGCCTCCGCATTGAGTGCCGGTAGTTGCGGCTCGCCTTCATATTGTTCGAGGTTGAGCGAGATCGCGTGCGTGCTTGTCCGAACCGCAGGTGACGGTTCGGGAGCCTGGTTTACAGGCGCGGCGCCCGTTGCGAGCTCCAAGAGCCGCAGACCGGCGCCGTTGACCCACTTATCGTAGAATTCCACGTTCGGCACACCTTTCAAAGTACCAAAGGCCTGCCATGTCTTGCGTGAGGCTTCACGAAGGTGTGTCTGGGCCAACCGTCCCAAATACGTGCGTCGCAAAGGTGCGAACGATTTCAGCAAATTCCGCGGTCCGCCGCAGCGGCGCAACATGGTCCATATTACGCATGATTATAACGCGTGCGCCGGCCGCTTCCGCGTACTTGCGTTCGTCCGGACGAAACAGCAAATCCCACTCGCCGTTTACAATTAACACCGGTTTTCGGTAGCGTTCCAAACGTTTGCTGTACTCAACGCCCGTCGCGGTTCTGCGGCTGAGTGCAAACGTACGATGATCGAAACGGAACGGAATGACGACGTTTGCAATGCGCGGCGGTAGCGTAACGCGAAAAAACACACTGAGCAAGTTTTCTATGAAGCGCTGTGGCAGACGCGCGCTGACGGCCACGCTAACGTCGTAGAGCAATTGCCGGTAGGCGATGATATCGGTCGTGCAGCCCGCGAGCACCAAACCGGCAGTCCGTTCCGGCATATCGGTTGCGTATCGCATCGCGACGTATCCGCCTAGCGAATAGCCCACGACCAGCGGCGGACGCGAAACCACGTTATCGGCGATATACGCCAGAAACGCGTCGTTCACGGGAATATCGAACGGCAGATCCGCGAGGGCGCCGTGTCCCGGCAAATCCGGCGTTATGACGTAGAACCGATCGCTCAGTGAATGTGCGTGCTGCGTCCAAATCTTTCCGCCGAGCCGCACGCCGTGCAGAAACAAGATCGGCGGATTCTTCGGATCGCCGTACGTTGTTATGCCGCGCGCAAAATCCATGCACATCTCCGAGCGGGTTCCGCTGCGCAAGCAACGAACAAAACGCACATGCTGACAATCGTCTTCGCGGTTACGACCGCGCTGCAATCGCTCGTTGCTGAGGCCCCCGTAACGTCGACTGTGGTGCTGAACAACGGCGCGTGCCTGGATTCCGTGAAATCGGTTCCGCAAACGTTGTTCGGATCCGACTCGGGTTCCGCAATCGTCAAGATCGACAAAGTGGTATCGACGTCAACGCTCATCGATGGTGAAGTGATCGGCTACCTCTACACTCGTCAGGATGGAACGACGTGGCTGGGCCAGCGCAAACAGGAGTACATGTCTGCGGCCGACAGCCAGGCCGTCAACGCAGTCTTCTCGTCCACGCATATGCCCAGCGCGGCCGTCACGCAATTTCCACCAATTCGCAAGTTCGGGGTAAAGACGAACTACACCGAAATCTTTCAGGTGCAGATTCCCACGACGGCAATGGACCCGCTCCGCATCCGGCTCGAGCCGTGCGTGGCCTGGCCGGCCGGGATGGCCTTGCCGAACGCCTTGCCCTAGCCTCCGACGCCGTTCAGGCTGGCAAGCGCCCCGGACAAAGGGTTTAGCAGAGTCCGCATCCGATTGCTAACGCCGGGGGTTGTAGACGTCGATGGATCTATTGGTACTTCGGTCACGCGGCGTTTGGGAGCCCAACGCCGACGTCGTGATCGACGAAGACACTCGCACGCTTGTAGTGCGGGTGGAGCTGGCTGCCGCAGATAGTGAAAGCCTCCGGGTTTTCGTAGACGAGCGTCATCTCTTTATAGCCGGACGCCGCGCCGAGGGCACGCGCTTGCGCACCGGTTCGTTCCTTCAAAAGGAAATCGCCGACGGCGAGTTCGTTAAAAAAATTCACCTGCCCGTCTCCGTGCAGTACGGCGAGGTTACCGCAACCTACGCCGACGGTATGCTCACTATCGCTCTGCCGATTGCGGCAACCGAATACATTCCCGCATCGCGCACGGAAATTCGAATGATCGTAAAAAGGACTCTCGCGTAAATGGCTGCGCAACAGCAGAAAAATTCTCCACTCTTGGCCGCAAACTTGATCGGCGTCCTGCCGCTTCAAGAGGCGGTGCTTTTCCCGAACACCGTCATTCCGCTTGCCGTTGTCAAGAAACCCGGCATTCAGCTCGTTGAAGAAGCGCTGCGTGACGGCAAACCGATCGGATTGACCGTTCTCAAAAACCGCGAGATCGAGAACCCCGGTCCAAACGACGTACATCGCATCGGCACGATTGGCACCGTGCAAAAGATGCTGAAAGTTCCCGACGGAACGCTGCGCTGCATCGTCGCAGGGCAGCAAGTGTTCCGCATTGAGGAATTCACGCAAACCGACCCGTACATGGTCGCGGCGTATACTGAGTTGCCCGACGTTACCGTAGAGTCGGAAGAACTCGTAGCGATGCAGCGCAACCTCTCGGGTTTATTTCAGAAATTACTCGGCTATTTGCCGCAAGCCCCGCGCGAAATGGAGATGGAAGTCCAGAATATCACGGACCCCAATCTCCTGACGTATTTCGTCGCGTCGACGATGCGCCTCGACACGGCGGATCGTCAGGCGCTGCTCGAAGAGCGCGACACGATGAAGCGCATGCGGAAACTCACGATGCTTCTGACCAAAGAGTTGGAAGTCGTCGAACTCGGGCACAAAATTCAATCCGATATTCAGCGCGAAATGGAGAAAAACCAGCGCGAGTTCTACCTGCGCCAGCAATTGCGGGCGATTCAGGAAGAACTTGGCGAGGTCGATCCGCAGCAGTCGGAGATGAACGAGCTGCGCCAAAAAATTGAAGAAGCGCAGATGCCCGAAGAGGCGAAAAAATCGGCAGACCGCGAGCTGGATCGTCTTTCCAAAGTTCCGCAAGCCAGCCCCGAGTACAGCGTCATTCGTACGTACTTGGATTGGCTCGTGCAATTGCCGTGGAACAAAGAGACGGCGGACCACATCGAAATCAAAAAGGCTCGCGAAATTCTTGATGAAGATCACTACGATCTCGAGAAGATCAAGGATCGCATCATCGAGTATTTGGCGGTCGGCAAACTTCGCAATCGCTTGACCGGTCCGATTCTTTGCTTCGTTGGACCGCCCGGCGTCGGTAAGACGTCATTGGGTCAATCCATCGCGCGAGCGATGGGACGCAAATTCGTGCGTCTCTCGGTCGGCGGCGTGCGCGACGAGGCCGAGATTCGCGGCCATCGCCGCACGTATATCGGCTCGATGCCCGGCACGATTATCCGCGCTATCCGCGATGCCGGCACGCGCAATCCGGTGATGATGATTGACGAGATCGACAAGGTCGGAGCGGACTTCCGCGGCGACCCGCAATCGGCACTCCTCGAAGTGCTGGATCCGGAGCAGAACAACTCGTTCCGCGACCACTACATCGACCTGCCGTTCGATCTTTCGCAAGTACTCTTCGTGTGTACGGCCAATACGCTGGACACGATCAGCGGACCGTTACGCGACCGCATGGAGATCATTCAGCTCGCGGGTTACACCGAGCTGGAGAAAATGCAGATTGCGAAGCGTTACCTGATTCCGAAGCAGCGTAAGGCGAACGGCCTCAAAGAGACCCAAGCGCAGATTAGCGATCCGGCATTGCGCATCATCATCTCCGACTACACGCGCGAGGCCGGCGTCCGTAACCTCGAGCGTGAGATCGGCACGGTGTTCCGCAAGATTGCAAGACAAATTGCGGAGAATCCGCGCTATAAGGGACGCGTGAAGCCGGAGAACTTGCACGAGTTCTTGAGCAAGCCGCGGTTCTACAGCGAGGTGAAGAAACGCGTCGCGTCAGTCGGTGTCTCTACCGGCATGTTCTATACGCCCGTCGGCGGCGATATTCTCTTCATCGAAACGACGGCGATGCCGGGCACGGGCAAGCTCGTGCTCACCGGACAACTCGGCGACGTTATGAAGGAAAGCGCGCAAGCTGCGGTGTCGTTCTTGCGTTCGCGGTCCGGCGAGCTCGGCTTACCGGAAGACTACTTCGCGAAGCACGACCTGCACATTCACGTGCCGGCCGGTGCAACGCCGAAGGACGGACCGTCCGCAGGCATTGCGCTCGCGACGGCAATCACGTCGCTGCTCACCGGCATCAAGGTCGATCCCGATGTTGCGATGACCGGCGAGATTACGCTTACCGGACAAGTACTGCCGATCGGCGGTCTTAAAGAGAAGGTGCTCGGCGCCAAACGCGCGGGCATTAAGAAGATCATCTTGCCGAAACGCAATGAGATCGATCTCGACGACATTCCGAAGGAAGTGCGTGACACAATGACGTTCGTGCCCGTCGAAGAACTCTCCGAAGTTCTTCATCAGGCACTGGGCAAACGGGTGATTACTCCAGTCGAACTCGGCGATGGGTCTCGGCTCAGCAACGTCGTGCCAATGCGTCAGCGAAACGGCGCGGTTAAACGGCCTGCGGAGCGGAAGCGCACTCGGTCACGGCGCTAGCGAGTGTGTGG
>CAZHGH010000009.1:42863-46899 GCA_964531205.1 uncultured bacterium | reverse complement strand
TTAAACGGCCTGCGGAGCGGAAGCGCACTCGGTCACGGCGCTAGCGAGTGTGTGGCGGCATACGGCTTCGGGGAAGACGTTCACAAAATCACCTCCTGTGATTTTGCTACTCCTCCGCTTTTCCGAGAAAACAAAGTTTTGAAGTCGACGTCCTGTCGAGCTCGGAAAAGTCGGAGGCTTCCCCAAACCCGTACGCCACCACCCACGCACATGAAAAGAAGACGGTCCGCATAAGCGGGCCGTTTTTACTTAGTCGAATCTATAGACGGCGTCGTAGCAAGACGTTACTTCGCTACATCGGTTTGAGCGGTCGTCGAACGTGTTGAAGCGATCGATCGGATGCGCGTAAACGTGCAGTGAAATTGCCGGCTCCGACGATGTCGCGCAGCGGTGCAGGTGGATGTCGTCTTGGCGGTGATCGATCGCGCCCGTTCGCAACACTTCACGACCGGCGGCTTCGATGCTCGCATAGCCCGCGGTAGCGCCGGAGTCGCGCCGAAAGTAGTTTTCGATCGTCATGATGCCGCTCGCAAGGGCGAGCCAGCAGCGCGCGCCGCCGTGATCGTGAATGGCCGATGCGCAATTCGGCAGCCAATGCAGCACGAGAATTTCAAATCGATCGCATCGGTGCAGCAGAGTGCGCGTATATTGACGGTTCGGGTTGCGTGTGACCGGCATCGGGATGCCCGTAACGCTTTCTGCGGCGGCGCGCAGCCATTGAACGACTTCTTGCGCCGTGCCGTCCTCGGTGCGGACTAAGGAGAGGTTGCGGGCGAGCTGCTGTATCGGGTTCATCCTGCTACGGTATACAGCGACGCCAGTGCGTTGAACCTGCGCACCTGTTCCTCTTCCCAGGAAAAATCGCGGTTCAGAGCCTCTGCGAGCGCGTGCGCGCACGATGGCGCCGCCGCGCGCGCGGCTGCTGCATCGACGAAAAGCGTGCGGGTCCGCCGTGCCAGCACGTCTTCCAGCGTTCGTGCCATTTCGTGTTGCGCGAAATACGCCGGGCGTTTTGCTTCATCCAACGCGTGAACGTACGGCGTCTCGTCCCGAAGCGCCAACGCTTCGGTAGGGCACGGTATGGCTTCGAGTTTTCCCGTCCGTTCCGCAGCGTCGATCGCGTCTTGCGCCATTTTTCGATACGTCGTCCATTTACCGCCGGCGATTGTTACCAGACCGCTTTGCGAAACGTCGACGATATGCTCGCGGGAAAGTCGCGATGTCGCCGCCGCACCGCGATTTACCAACGGCCGCAGCCCTGCGAACGCACTGCGAATATCCGCACGTGCAAGCGGGTGTGCCAAATAGTGGTTAATCGTTTCGAGCAGATACGAGATCTCATCTTGCGTCGCGCGCGGTTCGATCTCCGCATCTTGTGCGGGAATATCCGTCGTTCCAACGAGGGTGTGGCCGTACCATGGAATCGCGAATACGACGCGCCCGTCTTTGGTGCGCGGGACGAGTAACGCGGTATCTTCGGATCCGAGTGGAGTTGCCGAAGCGACGATATGCGAGCCCCGGCTCCAAGTAAGAATCCGCGGAGCTTGCGGATCGTCGAGTTGTCTTATCCTGTCGACGAAGATACCCGCCGCGTTTACGACAACGCGCGCCGCAATAAAAAAACCTTCTTGTGATTCCGTATCGATTGCTTCGATACCGGCGATGGTGCCATTCTCATAGCGAAACCGACTAGCGCGCACGTAATTCGCGAGCGCCGCTCCACGATCTACTGCGGTTTGCGCCAGTGCAATTGCGAATCGCGCGTCGTCGAACTGCGCGTCCCAATACGCCACGCCGCCGCGCTCCGCGGAGCTTTTCGGAAATCCGGACTCGCCGGCCAGCGCATCGTAGAGACGCAGTCCGGTCCGGTAATAGGCGCGTTCCCACCACTTTCGCGCCGGCAAGAAGAACCGCAGTGGATGCACGAGCGTCGGTGCGTTCCGACGCAGAAGCGTGCGTTCGTGCAACGCCTCGCGTACGAGTGCGAAGTTGCCTTGTTGAAGATACCGCACTCCGCCGTGAATCAGCTTCGTAGAACGGCTCGACGTTGCTTTGGCGAAATCCTCGCCTTCGATGAGTGCCGTGCGGTGACCGCGGGCCGCAGCATCGAGCGCGCACCCTAATCCGGTTGCACCACCGCCGATCACCGCGATGTCGAATCGCTCGGTTTTGAGCCGCTGTAGGCCGGCTTCCCGATTCATTGCCGCGACGCACCGACGGCGTGCCGCCAATGAGCCAGCATCTCGTCTCGTTTCGCACGCGGCATCGCCGGACTGAAGCGCCGTTCTTCGCGCCAGTGCGATGCGACGGTCTCGACGTCGGGCCAGTAGCCGCTTTGCAAGCCTGCGAGATACGCGGCGCCCAGTGCAGTGGTCTCGATGATGCGCGGGCGGATCACAGGCACGCCGAGAAGATCCGCTTGGAACTGCATCGTGAGATCGTTTACGCTGCCGCCGCCGTCTACTCGCAATTCGGAAAGCGCAACTCCCGAATCGCGCTGCATCGCCTCGATAACGTCGGTACTTTGATAGGCGATCGCTTCGAGCGTTGCACGAGCGATGTGCCCGCGCGTGGTGCCTCGCGTAATGCCGGTGATAGTGCCGCGCGCCTGCGGATCCCAATATGGTGCGCCGAGCCCTGTAAACGCCGGCACGAAGTAAACGCCGCCGTTGTCAGGCACTTCACCGGCGAGCGCTTCGATATCGCTCGCACGCTCGATCATACGCAAACCGTCGCGCAGCCACTGAACGGCGGCGCCCGTCACGAAAACCGATCCCTCAAGTGCGTACGTCGGACGATTGCCCTCGAATGCAAAAGCAATCGTCGTGAGCAGCCCCGATGCACTGCTAACGGACGACGTTCCGGTGTTCAGCATCAAGAACGAGCCGGTTCCGTAGGTGTTTTTTGCGACGCCCTCGCGAAAACCGGCTTGACCTATCAGCGCGGCTTGTTGATCGCCGGCCACACCGCAGATTGAAATAGGGTCTCCGAATAGTGAAGCGTCCGCCGTGCCGAAGTGCGCCGCGCACGGCAGTGCGTCAGGCAGAACAGCTTTAGGGACGTTCAGCATGTCGCAGAGTTCATCGCTCCACTGCAGTTCGTGAATATCGAACAGCAGCGTGCGCGAAGCATTGGTGACGTCCGTAACGTGACGTGCGCCGCTGGTAAGTTTCCAGATAAGCCACGTATCGACGGTTCCGAACGCAATCTCACCGCGATCGGCACGTTCGCGCAATCCCGGCTGCGAGTCCAACAGCCACGCGATCTTCGTCGCGGAAAAATAGGGATCCGCAAGCAGGCCGGTTCTTTTTCGGATGACGCCTTCGACGCCTGTAGCCTTCAACTGCTCGCAGATCGCTGCGGTGCGCCGGTCTTGCCAAACGATCGCGTTGGCTACGGGTTTTCCGGTGGCGCGCTCCCACAGCAGCGTGGTTTCGCGCTGATTGGTGATGCCGATTGCCGCGACGTCACGCGCTTGCGTATTCGCTAGCCTAAGCGCTTCTTTTGCAGTCTCGTACTGCGTTGTCCAAATGTCGTCTGGATTGTGTTCGACCCACCCCGGCTGCGGGAAGATTTGAGCGAACTCGCGCTGAGCCACGGAAAGCACCGCGCCATCGCGATTAAACACGATGGCGCGGGAGCTGGTAGTACCTTGGTCGAGTGCGAGAATAACGGCCATCCCGGCCGTTATTCACCGTGTGTTACGGCGAGCTCTTCAGCGTAACGCTGCTAGCCTTGAAGCTGTTGCTGCCGAACCACGTACCGTTCATCGCGACGTAGTCGCCGGCTTTGACCGCCAGACCGTTCTTAATCCATTGCGTCGACGACGATGTGTAGACCCAAGCATACGTGCCGGAAGAGGTCTTGATTTGGAATTCGCCCGAGGATGCGAAGAACGTCGCGTACCTGATTTGACCCGTGAGGTTTGTGCCGCCCGTTGTTGGCGCGGGCGTCGCGGTAGCTTTCGGCCCCGGCGTTGCTGCGGGCGTCGCGGTGGCTTTCGGCCCCGGCGTTGCTGCGGGCGTCGATGAAGGCA
>CAZHGH010000009.1:25073-42763 GCA_964531205.1 uncultured bacterium | reverse complement strand
GCGGGCGTCGCGGTGGCTTTCGGCCCCGGCGTTGCTGCGGGCGTCGATGAAGGCAATGGTGCGGGCGTCGAGGTCGAGCCGCCGGAGATCACGCCGGAGATCGGCGTTGCACTTGCGCTCGCGCCGAGCAGCGGCAGGCCAAAGTTGTCCTCGATGAGTCGCAGTACGTTGTAATGGTTGATTGATTGCGAGTACGTACCGCTCTTCACCATCGGACCCGACATAATGGTCACGATGTGATTGGTCGTATCATTGTCGCCTTCATCGAACGTTACGATCAGCAATCCGTTATTCGCGTTATCGTACGACTCGATCGCAGGAAGGTTCTTCGAGAGCCAGGCATCGCCGGTCGCGGGCGAACAGTCATGCATATCGTTGCAGATGTTCGGCACGACGAAGTTGACGGTGCCCGTCAGCGGCGTTCCGGGGCCGTTATAGTTGTGGCCAACGCTAAGCGGAACGTTGCTGAAGTTCACCCACGGCGCATGTTTACGCCAGTAGAGGAATCCGCTGCCCACGCTGCTGGAAGCAACGGCGGCACAAGCGGAAGTTCCGGGCCAGTTTTCGGCATAACCGGCAAATGAGTAGCCCTTTGCCGACAACTCCGTGGCAAGGTTTGCGGCGCTGTAGCTCACAGGGCATTGGTCGCTTGTAAGACCCTGCGTTGAGCCGCTGAAGAGTGCATCATAATTCGGCTCGCTTGGATGCGAGACGCCATGGCTGTTCGTGAAGAACGCGTTCGCTTTTGCAAACGAGTTGATGTACGGCGCCGACGCGTTGCCGATGATTTGCGAGTAGTTGTAGTTCTCCAACAGCACGACCGTGATGTGCTTGATGGGCGTCGATGTCACGGACATCGTCGAGACCGCGGAACCGGCAGCTGCCGAAGCGGTAGTGGAAGCAGCAGGCAGATTGGAAGCAAGCTGCGGATCGGTTAGTGTAGTGGTTTGCGGAACGACTGATTGCTGGCCCGTTCCCGAGCATGCGGCAAGTAGGCCGCAGGCCAGTGCAAGCCCGCAGATACGTTTGAACACGAAAAAATTCCCCAGTAACCTCCGGCGTACGCCGGAAGCGCCAACGACTTGAAGTGGTTATTGGTGCTGATTGCGCGCGCCGTCATTCGGCACGCGTGGTGGCTATATTGAGGTTGTCGGAGGGGACTTTTCGGAAATTTAGCTGCCTTTGTGCCCTACACTCAAGCGATCAGTATATTCCTTACGCGTGAACTCAGTCGCGTGCGTACGACACGATCGCTACGGCGATCATTATTGCGGCGACTCCGAAAAACACCGCTTTCGCAGGCAAGTACGTATGCGCCAGTGCGCCGAGTTGTTGCTCGCGCAGAAAATAAATAGCACCTGCAACGCAAACCCCTAGCAATTGTCCGCTGGTGCGCGCCGTTGCTAAGATGCCTGCCGCGATGCCGCGCCTGTTCGGCGGCGCCTGCCCCATAATCGTGCTGTTGTTCGGCTGCGAAAAGACCGCCGTGCCGGCTCCAGTCAGTATCAGCGCAGCGTACAACAGCGGCAGCGGTGGACTGGCCGGTAGCAACGCGAGAAACAGCGATCCGAAAAGCATTGCAACGGCGCCTGCCGTCGAGACATAGCGCGCCGGAATGCGATCGGAAAGTGCGCCGGCCGTAGGCGCGAGAATTACGTTGAGTGCGGAGATCGGCAGCAATAGCAGACCCGCCTGAAATGCGTTCTTTCCCAGAGCCACTTGCGCCATCAAGGGCACCGTGAACACGACGCAATACATCGCGCAAAAGAATAGCGTCGCTGCTAAAACGGAAAACGCAAAGGTGTGGTTTTGAAAAAGCGTTAGATCCAGCATTGGGCCGCGCGCTTTGCGTTCGACTCGAAGGAAGACGACGATGCCGATCGCCGCATATGCAAGCGCGCCCAGCGTCGCCGGTGAGCCCCAACCCCAAACGTGCGCGCGCGATAACGCGATCGACAACGCAAAAAGCGTCGTGAATGCAATCAACGCGCCGGCGAAGTCGAACTCTTCGCGTTGTCTTTGCTCCCGCCGAAGGACGAATGCGGAAGCCAGCAACGCCAGTATTGCGATTGGAACGTTGATCAGAAAGATCCAGCGCCAATCGAAGTACGTGACGATGACGCCGCCGAGAACCGGACCTGTCGAAAGCCCCACAGCAACCGCCGCGCCGTTCAAACCGATCGCGCGTCCGCGCTCGCTGCTCGGAAACGCGCCCGTGATGATGGCGGGGCTCGAAGACATGAGCATTGCAGAGCCCAAACCTTGTATAGCTCGTGCCGCAGCTAGCGCGAGAAAATTCGGTGCGAACGCGCAAGCGATCGACGAGGCGCCGAAGATTGCAAAACCGATGGTGTAGACGCGCTTTTGCCCGATCAGATCGCCAAGCCGGCCGAACAGCACCAGCGTCGACGACGTCGTGAGCATGTACGCGATGAGCACCCATTCTGTCGTGTCTACCGGCGCATGAAACGCGCGTCCGATCGTCGGCAACGCCACGTTCGCGATGCTCGCATCCAACGGCGACATGAACGTGCCCAGCATTACTGCGCCGAGCGCGTACCATTTATAATTTGGGCTCGAGCGTACGGCTCGTTTAACTGACGGTGATGCCCTCACCGTCACCTACTTCCCCGATAACGGCGCAGAGCGTTTGCGATCGCTCACCCAGAGATTCTCTAAATTTCGTGAGTTGCTCCGGCGGAAGACTGATCAGCAGTCCACCCGACGTTTGCGCGTCGGAAAGTGCAAGCCGCAGCGCGGGAGAGACGGAGGACTCGAATTTCGTAAATGCCGCATGCGCGGCGGCATTATCGCGCGTACCGCCCGGAACGACGTCCTCGTCGATCAGCTCGAGCACGCGCGATAAGAGCGGCACCTTCGTTGAGTCGATGCGCAACGATACCCGCGATGCGGCAGCAATTTCTCCGGCATGCCCGAGCACGCCATACCCGGTTATGTCGGTTGCCGCGTGCGCGCCTGCAGCGAGCATCGACTTAGATGCGCGATCGTTCAGGCTTACCATCCACGCGACCGCTTCTTGCATCTCGCTATCGCTAATCGCGCCGCGCTTGAGCGCCGTCGCGAGAATGCCCGTCCCGACGGGTTTGGTCAGCATGAGAAGATCGCCGGGCCGGGCATTCGCGTTGGTAACGATGCGCCGAGGATCGATAGTTCCCGTGACGGCCATACCATACTTGGGCTCGGCATCTTTAATGGTGTGGCCGCCGATGATGGCGACGCCTGCTTCTTTTGCAATCGCCGCTCCGCCCGCAAGGATGCGCTCGAGCACATCCAGATCGAGCGCGTCGATCGGAAACGCAGCGATGTTTAGCGCACTGACCGGAATGCCGCCCATTGCATACACATCCGATAACGCATTCGCAGCTGCAATGCGACCGTAGTCGAACGGATCGTCGACGATGGGCGTGAAAAAGTCGACGGTCTGCACGATTGCGAGATCGTCGCGAAGTTTGTAGACGCCCGCGTCGTCCGCGGTACCGAAACCGACGAGGACGTTTTCGTTCGCGCTTGGAGGCAAGCGGCGCAGGACCTGCGCCAGCTCGGCAGAGCCGAGTTTACTCGCTCAACCTGCGCAGGACGAAAGTTCCGTCAGCCTGATCTTGCCGGTTTGCATGCTTGGCCCTTCGACATACTCAGGGTGACATCCGCGGGGCGTCGAAACTCCGCCCCGTGAGAAAAAATCTGCTTTTTATTCCGGGCCCCGTGACCGTGCCCGAAAATGTTCTTGCCGCAATGAGCAAACCGCTCATCGATCACCGCGGGCCGCATTTTGCGGCGCTCGCGAAACGCATCGATGAAGGATTGCGTCCGATATTCGGAACGCAGAATGCGGACATCATGTTGCTCGGCTCGTCCGGAACAGGCGGATTGGAAGCCGCGATTGCCAGCACGTTTTCGCCGGGCGACACCGTGCTCGCGGCGCCCGTCGGCGTATTTGGGCAGCGTCTTATCGCGATCGCGAGAACCTACGGCATCAACGTCGACGTGTTGGAGACGGATCTCGGTCACGCGCTGGACCCGCAGGCGCTCAAAGAGCGCCTCCACGCCGACACCCAGCGGCGCTACAAAGGGATAATGCTCACGCACAACGAGACGTCGACAGGCGTGCAGAACGACATGGCGCGCATCGCGCCGATCGTTCGCGAACACGGCGCGCTTACAATCGTCGACTCTGTAAGCGGTTTGGGCGCGACGGAATTTCTCATGGACGAATGGGGCTATGACGTCGTCGTGAGTGCTTCGCAAAAAGTGCTGGCCGCACCGCCCGGCGTTGCAATGGTTGCAGTGAGCCCGCGCGCCTGGAAAACCATCGAAGCATCGAAGGCACCACGCTTTTACTTCGATCTTCTGAAAGCGCGCGAGTTTGCGCGTCAGGGGCAAACCCCGTGGACTCCGCCCGTATCGGTGCTATTCGCGCTCGATGCTGCGTTGCAGCACTACCACCACGAAGGTGCGGAGAAAGAATGGCACCGCCATGCGATGTACGCGCACGCAATTCGCGCCGCATTTAGCGCATTGGATCTTCCCGTGTTTTCTCAACCGGACGCGCATTCCGTAACGGTCGTGGCCGGTCGCGTGCCGCAAGGCGTTGAAGCTGCAACGCTGCTGCGTAAACTGCGCGAAGAGCGCGGCGTTTTGCTTTCAGGCGGTCAGCTCGAGCTCAAAGGGAAGATCATTCGCATGGGCACGATGGGCGACGTTTCGCAGACCGACGTGCTCGGCGCGCTAGGCGCACTGGAAATGGCGCTACTGGAATACGACGTTCCCGTGCATGTCGGTGCCGGCGTGCAGGCAGCGCTACGCGTGTTTCTCGACCTTGCCGGCGGCGCTAAACCCGATGCCGCTCAAACAGCGGGTTCACCAGCGGCCGCGCAAACCACGGCAGCGTCGCGATAACCGCGCTGTCGATGCGAGCATTCGGCTGAACGATCCAATGCACGAGAGTCGAGCGGTGTAGATCGGCGCGAATGTCGCGCGAGAGCGGAAAGAACAGCGCTACATAGAGCACTATCCAAACGCCGATCGTGCCTTTGAGCAGGCCGATTGCGCCGCCGGCCAGTGCGTTGCCCGCGCCGAGGATCGGCAGTTTCGCAACGGCATTCAATATGCGAGCGACAAGCAGTACGGCAACGTAGGTTGCAAGCCCGACGAGGAACATTGCAACGACGTGCGCCGCGCCCGGACCCAAATGTACGTTCGTCGCAAGCACTCCATCGAAGGCGCCGTTATAAAACCACGGTGTGATGAGGGAAAGCACCAACGCAACCGCTCCGGAAAGTTCCATGACAAAGCCGCGTTTGTACCCTTTGAGCGCGGCAATCGCGAGAATTGCCGCAATCAAAATGTCCGGCCACACTACGCTCATGCGCGCAATGTTGCGTTGAGGCGAGCGACAAGTGCTTGGAGCGCGCGTGCAATTGCTGCGTCCGCTTCCTCGTCGGTGATCGTCGCATCAGTTCGCTGCATCGTAACGCGCAGGGCGAGGCTTTTCTTGTCCGGCGGAACCTGCGGGCCGCGATATTCATCGAACGTGCGAACCCCCGTGCCGAGCTTGCCTATAGCCTCACGCACTATGTTCTCTACAGCAGCTGCCGGCACGTCAACGTCGCAGACTATGGCGAGATCGCGATACGTAGACGGATACTTCGGCGGCGGCACGTACACCGGTGTTCGATATTCGGGAATGCGCTCGAGATAGATTCCGCAGCCGTACACCGGGCGTTGCACGTCGAATGCATTTGAGAGACGCGGATCGATCTGTCCCATGTACGCGAGTTCACGGCCGTCGAGCAGAATCGCCGCAGTTTTACCCGGGTGGAATCCGTTGCGCTCATCCGGCACGAATTCGAATCCGCGCCGTCCGGTAAGTGCGCGTAAAAGCGCTTCCGCGTCGCTTTTCAAACGAAGAAAATGCGAATCGCGCCACGCGGGTTCGTCTGCCGGATCTGCGGCAAATCCAAAGGCGACCATCGGCACCTCGAGCGGCTGCCCATCTTGCAGATAGAAGATGTGGCCGATTTCGAAGATTCGCGCCGGCGCATCCAATCGCGCTAAGTACTCCAAATGTGCGGGACGGAGCGAAAACCGCAAGTACCGCTGATCTTCGGAAAGCGGATTGAGCACCTCGACGGGTTGAAACGCCGGCTCGATTCCCGCGCGATCCAGCCGCTCGAAAATTTGTGGTCCGTGCAGCGCGACGGTGACGATCTCTTTGTAATCGAGCGAGCAAAGCGTTCGTGCAATGGTCGTCTCGAGATCGTAATCGCCGCTGCCGATGTCGTGCTGCGAAACGGGCGGGATCGCGCTCTCGATGCGATCGTATCCGGCCATGCGCGCGATCTCTTCGACGATGTCCGCAGATATGGAGACGTCCCGCCGCCACGGAGGCGCGACAACACGCAGCCGTCCATTGCCTTGCGGTTCCGCAACAAATCCGAGCCGGTCCAGATATTCGCGTATCTCTTCACCGGTGAGATCGAAGCCTAGCAGCCGTTTTGCATCGCGTATTTCAAACTCAATCGGTGCGCCGGTTTGCGCAACGTTTGCATCTCCAAAGAGCTGTGCGGCGCCGGCAGATGCGCCCGCCGTTTGCAGCAGCTGCGATGCCCGCTGCGCACCCCATACGGCAAGAATACCCGGCAAAGTCTTTTCGTGGCGCGTGCTCGCTTCAGTACGAAAACCGTGCCGCGCGCTCATTCGGCGAATGCGCGGACCGTTGAACGTTGCGCTCTCGAGCAGAATGGCTGTCGTGCTTTCGGTGACTTCGCTCGATGCGCCGCCCATCAGCCCCGCAAGACCTTCGGCACCTCGTTCGCTCGCGATCACTAAGTCTTTCGGCGACAGCTCGTGCTCTTCGCCGTCCAGCGTTACGAGTTTCTCACCTGGACGCGCGTCACGCACGATGAGATGCTCGTTCGGAATTTTCGCCGCATCGTAAAAATGCAGCGGTTGTCCGGTTTCGAGCATGACGTAATTCGAAATATCGACGAGGTTATTGATGGGCCGCTGCCCGGCAAGCGCGAGCCGGATACGCATCCACGCCGGCGACGGCGCGACGCGAACGTGTTCGAATTTTTGAATGATGAACCGCGTACAATCCGGCGACTCAATCGTCACGCGCGGGCCACCGCTAGCGTCTCCGGAAAAAGGCGGCCACTGCGGAAGACGCAGCGCAACGCCCTGGTACGCGGCGAGTTCGCGCGCGAGGCCGATCATCGACATCGCGTCGACCCGGTTGCTTGTAATGTCGACGTCGAGCGCCGCTTCGCTCAAGCGGAAATATTCGACGACATCCGTACCCAGCGGAAGATCGCCGTCGAGCTGCATGATGCCGTCTTCGAACCACTCCGTCGGAAGCGCGAGCTCGTCCGCGGAGACCATCATCCCCTCGGATTCGACGCCGCGCATCTTGCGCCGTTCGATCTTTAGGTGCGGAAGCTGCGCACCGATCGTTGCAACGGGAATCGTTTGTCCTTGCTCGACGTTTGTTGCCGCCGTTGCAATGGTGAGGAGCGCGCCGTTGCCGACATTGATCTTGCCAATCTGCAGACGATCGGCATTCGGATGCGGCTGCAACTCTTCAATGCGCCCGACGACAACGCCGGTAACGATCGGGCGTTCTTCAACAGCGTCCACCGGAAAGCCGATTTGTGCGAGCATCTCGGCGACTTTTTGCGGATCGTTCGGCAGCTCCACGTATTCACGGAGCCATGCTAGTGGTACTTTCATTTGAAAAGGCGCTCCGGTCTAACCTCCGCGCCCCCCACTTCGTGGGGCCCCCAATACCTCATGGCGCCTAAATGTGATTGCAATGCAAAAGCTCCCCGTGGGCGCCGCATTTTGTTTATCCTCATGCTAATTGCTTTAAAAAGTCGGGGTCGTTTTCGTAGAAGCGGCGGATGTCGTCGATATCGTAGCGCACGAGCGCCATGCGCTCGATGCCGAAACCGAATGCCCAACCCGAATACACGCTTGGATCGTAATCCATGTTGCGCAGCACATTGGGGTGGACCATGCCCGAACCGCCGAGTTCGATCCATCCCGAACCGCCGCACATGCGGCATTGGCGATCCTCGTTCGTGCCGGTGCCGCGGCAAAGCGGACAAGTCGTATCGACTTCCGCGCTCGGCTCCGTGAATGGAAAGTACGACGGACGAAAGCGCACCTGTTGATCGCGTCCGAAGAGCTCGCGGCACATGCCGGTAAGCATGCCTTTCAGATGTCCCATGTGCACGTCTCTGTCGACGAGCAATCCTTCAATTTGATGAAACTGAAAATGATGGCGCGCGTCGACTGCATCCCGGCGATAGCAGCGTCCCGGCACGACTACGGCGACCGGCGGCGGATGCATCTGCATCGTACGGATTTGCATCGGCGACGTATGCGGACGAAGCAATAGCGTGTCGGTCAGAAAAAACGAATCGAAGCCTTCGCGCGCCGGATGATCGGCCGGTATGTTGAGCGCATCGAAGTTGTAATATTCCGGCTCGATCTCGGGACCGAGAACCACCGCAAATCCGTGCCGTTGAAAATACCGGCAGGCGTCTTCGGTGACGCGGCGCAGCGGATGTATGCTGCCGATAGGCGCAGGCGGCGCGGGAAACGTCACGTCGATGCGTTGCGAGAGCTGCGCTTCGAAGGCGCGCGATTCAAACGCGGCTTCGGTAGCTTGCAGCGCGGCTTCCATCGCCTGGACTGCTTCGTTAATCACCTTGCCCGCAGTCGGGCGTTCGCCCGCGGGCAATTGGCCAATGCTCCGCCGCAGTAACGTAACTTCGCCGCTGCGTCCTAAAAAAGTAACGCGAACGTGCTCGACCGCTTTTGCATCGCTCGCCTGCTGAAGCGCGGCATCAAAACGCGCGCGCAGTTCGGATAGTCGTGTATCTAATTCGTTCATGTACCAAAAAGAAAAGCGCCCGAGATATTCCGGGCGCTTCCTAAATTCACTCTTTCGACGCAGTTATCACGTTGGAGCCGGGGTCGGATGCAGGGTCCGGTATATCAGGTACGCGTTAATGGATCCCGTATCTTTAAAGAGCTTCCAGAAGAATTCGGCGGTCGCCATCGGCCTTTGGTTTCTCCTTCACTACGACTATTGGCTCCGCACGTCCAGTGCGAATGGCAGCAGTATAGCATGCGACTTTTCCACAGGGTAGTCTTGACTTTTTTGGCGCTAGAGACTCTCTTGACAGGCTCTCCAAAGAGGGTATTTCTCTAATGATTCAGGCGCTTGGTTGCTTCATAGAGCGCAATCGAGCCCGCCACGCCGGCGTTTAGACTCTCGGCGCCGCCGCGCATGGAAATGGCGGCCAGGCGCGTGCAGAGTGGCTGCCAAGCCCCCAATCCGTGCCGCTCGTTGCCCACGATAAGGAGGCTCTGCGCCGGCCATTCGAGCCGGTCTAACGGCGCTGCGCTCGCGGCAAGACCGGTAACTTCCCAGCCGCCCAGTAGCGTCTGCAGGTCGGCCGGCTCCGCAACCCCTATGCGCAACCGGAAGATCGCCCCCATCGCGCCGCGGATCACCTTTGGCAGATGCGGCTCCGCGCCGCGCGTACCGAAGATCACGCGCGTAACGCCGAACGCCTCCGCCGACCGGAGCAGTGTGCCGGCGTTACCCGGATCGTTGACGTCCGCCAGGGCGAGAACGACGCCCGGGTCTGTCAGCAGCTCGGATACGCTGTGGAGCTCTATCGGCGTGACTGCGACGATGCCGCTGGGCGTATCGAGATCCGAGAGCCGCGCGATGCTGCGCTCATCGACTAAATAGACCGGCACGCCGTCGCGTTCGGCCTGTGCGATCGCGGGCGTTTGATCGTACGCAGATTCAGTAACGTAGATTTCCTCAATCGGAACGCTCGCCGCAAACGCTTCTGCAAGCAGTGTCGGACCTTCAAACGTAAAACGGCCGTGTTCGCGACGGCCCTTTTTCGTCAGCAGCGCGCGCGCGCGATCGAGACGCGCGTTATGCGCGCCGAGAGACGTAGGCACGCAGCGCGATCATCGCAACGCCCGAAATGATGGCAGAGATCATGACGGCAATGCGATCGTTGAAGTGATGCGGCACGACGAACCTCAGCATCACGATCGTGATGACAACGAAAATCACGGCCCACACGACGAGCCAGAGCAGTTCCTGGCCGATGGAAGATTGCGAACGGCGCACGCTTGCTTCTACGAGGCTAAGACGGACTTTTCCGTTAATCACGCGGCATGATCGAACAGCCGCGAGTTTTGGAGAGCCAAGAAATCTACAAAGGCCGCGTTTTCCGGCTTCGCACCGACACCGTCGAGTACAACGGAAAGAAACATCGGCTCGACATTGTCGAGCATCCCGGTTCGTTTGCAATTGCCGCAGTTCCGGCGGACGGGCGCATCGTTCTGGTGCGTCAGTACCGGCACGCCGCACAGCAAGCGCTGTGGGAGATTCCGGCCGGCACCGCCGAGCCGAACGAGGAGTGCGCGCAGGGGGCGCGCCGCGAGCTTCGGGAGGAGACCGGTTATACCGCAGATTCTTTGAGCCTACTCTGTACGGTCTACCCGACGCCCGGTTATTCGACCGAACGCGTCCACGTGTATGCTGCCTACGGCTTGCACGCCGGCGAGCAGCAGCTCGAAGAGGATGAAGATATCGAGGTTCGCGAGGTCAGCTTTGATGAAGCCTGGGCGATGCAAGCAAGCGGCGAGATCGCGGATATGAAAACGGTCTTGGCGCTCCTTTGGCTGTCCAGCCGCCGACGTAAACAACTTATATAAAGAGTCGATAATCTATCTACGAAGCTGCTACGGAATGTGCTACGGTTTCGTTGTTTTAAACAGTGGCGGTTTTTCTGCCATGGAGGTATTAGCGCGTGGACACTCCACGGGATATCAATTCCGTTCTAAAATTTTTGCTGAGTGATGGCAAGGAAGCCGGAGGGCCGTCCGTTTTGGCACCTGAGGACGAAGCCTACTTAAACAAACTGATCGCCGCGGTGCGCGCAGGTAAGCGCGCGGTGCTCATCGTTGAAGATTCCGACGACAAACTGAAATACATGTTCAGCAATGCGTCGCGAGCTGAAGCGGTCAGCATGCTCGGTAAAGTCATCGAAGCGACGGGACGTCGCTTGGCAAACGGTGACGACTAAACCGTTCTAAGGCGCGAGTAACAAGCCGTCCACTTTTCCATCCGGTGCGAGCGCGAACTGATAGCGAAACGTGCCGGCACGGAACTTGACCTCGAAAACGTAAACCGTATCCCCAGAACGCTGGAAGCTTTCGATGGGAACCATGGAAAGCACCGGGCCTAAGTCCTTGAAATCAGCTCGTATGACGACCTGATCGCTTAAGTATTCGCTGAACTTGGGTGTGAGCTGCGTGCGATCGATCTTGTCGCCGGCAAGGCGGCCCAACCATTCGGTGGCGCGCTGCGTGATCGCGTTTTCAAAATGCGCGGGCGGAAGCGGCGCGACCACGTCGAGGATACGGTTCGCGACGCGCTCGGGCGAGACGACGTCTTGCCCGTGCAACGGATCCGCGTTCGCCAGCACGATAACCGCTACGTGGCTGTCCGGCAGCATTGCGTTCATCGTATGGTAGCCCGCAATCTCGCCGTTGTGCCAAACGAAGCGTTGCGCGCTGCGTTGGTCGATCATCCAACCCATGCCGTACGGCGAACCCTGAACGCCCGGCGTCCACATCATGCGCACCGAATCGACGTTCAGCAGGAGCGGCATGCCGACGTCCCACTTCGCTAGATCGTAGACGTTCGTAACTAAATCTCCCGAGCCGAACAGCCACGTCGAGTTCCAAGGTTTGACGGGCTGGAATTTGCCGTTGTCTGCGCGCGTGTAACCAACGGCGTGTTGCGGCGAGATCCCTTGATCGCCGGCGACGAACGTGGACGTCATGATCAGCGGCTCGAAGATGCGCGACTGCAGAAAGACGGAAAACGGCAGCTGGCTGACGCGCTGAACGATCAGCGCGGCGATCGTGTAGTTGAAATTGTTGTACTGAAATTGCGTGCCGGGTTTTGCTGCCGGTTGCATGCGATTTACAGCCTTGATCAAATCTTCAAGTTTCACCGGCTTGGTGGGATCGTGTCCGATCCCCGGCGCGCTCGTATAGTCCGGCAAGCCCGACGTTTGCTGCAGCAATTGTGAGATCGTCACGTCGCGCGCGATCGTAAGTTCGGGAACGTATTTCGTGACTTTGTCGTCAACGGATAATTTCTTATCCTGCACGAGCAGCAGAATCGCCGCCGCCGTAAATTGTTTCGAGAGGCTGCCCGCGTAGAATTGCGTAGCCGCACCGGTACGGCGATGCTCGGCGATGTTCGCATAGCCGAAACCACGCGCATAGACGAGTAGCCCGTCTTGCACCACGCCGATCGCAATGCCGGGCGTACTGCCTGCACGGATCTCACCTTGCGCTATTTCGTCGATCGCATGTGCGCGAGCCGGCGGATTCACTTGCGCGTTAACGCGCGTGGATGTGAGCGTAAGCGCAAGAAGTACGCACGCTAAGGCATTCCGCATGATGCGCACTTTCGGTCGCAGTCTGACGGGAGCCTTCGGCTGCTTAGTGTCCCGGCTAGTACGCTAGGTGCGCATTAGCGACTACCTTGTTGCCCTCCAACAAAGCCAGCTCGTCCATTTTGTGATTGACCGGTAAATAGAGCGTGCCGCTCTCGCCATGCATTGCAACGGGACCGAGCATCTCCATTTGTCCGTCGTGCACGTAAGCGACTTGCATGTCCGGCTTAGGATGCATAACCACTACGTAATACCAGTCGCCATGCATGCCGTATAGGACCTTCGCGGGCATTGGACGGTTCTGCGGCGACATAAACTGGGCGCGACGGAAGGGCGAATTTGCCAGTGTTGCAAGCGCTCGCTCGTCCTGATGCATCGCTACGGCTGCATGTCGGCTGCGATCCACCGCTACCCACGTTGGAATTAGGGCGAGAATCAGCGCCGCTGCAATCGCCGCCGGGACAGACCGCCACAATGGAGCGCGACGGGTTGCGTTTGAACCGATCGACCGCTGAAGGCGCGCGTGCAGCCCAATGGGTGCAGCATGCGAGGGGAGTGCCTCGGCTAAGCCGGCGACGGCATTCTCTGCTTCGTGCACCCGCGCGGCACATTGCGCGCACTGCGCGACGTGGCGCTCGACGCGAACGCGCTCTAAATCGTCGAGCGAGCCCAGGGCATAGAGTTCCGCGTTTTCGTCGATGTGATCCATCATGTGCGGGCTCCCGTCTGGAGCGCAGCGCCGATCTTCCGCAGCGCGAGCGAAATGCGGCTTTTTATGGTACCCAGCGGTTGATCGAGTTCCTTGGCAATTTCGACATGCGTTTTTCCACGGAAGAATGCGAGAAGCACGGCGTTGCGCTGCTCTTCCGGAAGCTGCGCGATGGCGTCGCGAACGCGGCGCTGCTGCACGAAATCTTCGATCTCGAACTCTTCGGCCGTCTCGTGCGCGTGCGTCATTTGCTCGTTTAAGCGCATGCGCCGCGCCGCCGAACGTTGCCGCGATATGGCGTCGTTGCGAACGCATACGACCAAGAAGGCGCGTACGGACCCACGGTCGACCGCGAATGCCCGCGGATTCTTCCAAACTCGCACGAGTACGTCGTGCACGCAATCCTCAGCGTCTTCCGAATTGTGCAGCACGTTGAGCGCAACGGAAAACAGCAGCGAACCATATCGGCGGTACGCTTCGTCGAAAGCCCAACTTTCGCGCCGGGCAAATGCTTGCGCCAAAGCGCGTTCATCACCGGCTCCGGGCGATGCGGCCGTAGCCATGTCGGGCGTGTTCTTCGTTCACATCCAAAGTACGCCTTTGAACGGTTCTAAGGATGATCGAAGATTGGTGCTATACTCTGAATGCATGGATCCCGCTCACATCGTTGCCGAACGCAAAATCGCCGGCGCACTTGACGCCGGACTCTTTGAGAACCTGCCGGTGTGCGGTCAAATCGACTGCTCGCTGCACGGGGAAGCTTTCTTAGCTTGGTGGTTCCGCACGCACTACGGGTACGAGGGCTCGCGTCCGACGGAACTCGAGACGGATTAGCTCGCGCGCATAACGAGCACCGCGATGTCGTCGCCTTGCGCTCCTTCGAGCACGGCGTCGATGATCGCTTGCGCGGGATTATCGCTCTTTAAGAACGTTCGTTCGCGCAATGCGCTCTCCAAGCGCTTCTCGGCGTGGAGCACGTCGCGCGAATATTCGATGAGACCGTCGGTGAAGAAGACGACTGCGCTTTCCGCCGGCACACCGATCGCCCGCTGATCGAGCAGTATCTCATCGAACGCTTCGCCGAGCGGTGGGCCGGAACACTCAAATGCCGTCAGTTCGCCGTTTGCATCCACCATGATCGGCCTCGGATGCCCCGCGATGGTGTATGTAAAATCGCGCGAGTGCGTGTTATAGATCCCGAAGAACGCCGTAATCATCGAATGCCGCTGCTCGAGCATGACTACGCGGTTCGCACGCGCGAGGACCTCGCGCGGAGCGTGATGCTCCAATGCCGCCGCTCTTATTGCTTGACGAACGACGCCCATTGTTACCGCGGCTTCGACGCCGTGACCGGCTACATCGCCGACCGACACAGCTACGCGCCCGCCATCCAGCGGAAACGCATCGTACCAATCTCCGCCGACCGCTTCGCCTTGCGCCGAGGCCGCCGAAGAATATGCAGATGCAAATGCTACTTCGCCGTTATGCGGCAGCGAAGTCGGAAGCAGCGCGCGCTGCAAGGTTGAGGCAACGCGATGCTCTCGCTGGAAGGTCTGGGCGTTTTCCAATGCGATTGCGCCGCGGCGTCCGAGCTCCAGTGCGGTGACGATATCGAAATCTGTGTAGAGCCGTGTGGGATCGTCCGAAGCGATGCCGAGCGATCCGAGAACGCGATCGCGTATACGCAGCGGAACCATGATTCCCGATGCGTAGCCGACGTGTTTGTAAACGGCGCGGTGGCGCGGTTCCGGAATGACACGCTGAACGGCGTTCTCGTCCACGCGATGCAGCAGCTGCGGCTTGAGCGTACGCACGACCGCCGGCGGCCCCATCGGTGCTTGCTCGTCGTATATGTGCTGATCGACGAGCTTCGCTAGATCCTTTTCCTTCTGCGGATCTTCGTGCGCGACGACGGCGACGCGTAAACGGCCGTGCGCGTCCGGCAAATCGATTTGGCACCACGTACCGAGCGATGCGACGGCTAGTCGCGCGATGCGTTGCAGCGTCGTTGCAACGTCGAGCGTCGATCCAAGCACGTCGCTTGCCAGAGCAAAGAACGTCTGCTGCGCTTCCGCACGTTTTTGCTTGTCGATATCGGTTGCGGTGCCGAGCCAGCTCGTGATATTGCCCTGTTCGTCACGCATCGGAATGCAGCGGAACAAAAACCAGCGGTACTTTCCGTCTTTACCGCGGTACCGGCATTCGTTTTCAAATGCTTCGCCGGTCTGCAGCGTACGTTCGCGCTCAGCTTCGAGCCTTTTGAGATCGTCGGGATGCACGACGGATTCCCAGCCGAATCCCGCATTTTGCTCCGGTGTCAGGCCGGTGTATTCCAGCCAACGGCTGTTGGAATACATTGCACTCCCGTCGGGCGCATCGAGCCACACAAACTCCGCCATCGCTTCGGTGATCAGGCGGTAGCGGCGCCGCGTTTGCGCTTCGGTGCTTTGCGTGATGTCCACGAACACGGTGACGCTGCCCTGCACCGCACCTTGCTCGTCGCGCAGGGGCCACGCGGACGCAATTAATTCCAAGTTTTTGCCATCGCTCCGGCGGGCGCGCATACCGACATCCGCCACTTCGATGCCGTTACGGGCTGCGCGCGCAATGGGCAGTTCTGCTGCGACAATCTCGCCGTCATCAGACGCAAACGTGCACTTGGTGCCGATCAGTTCGCGATAAGCACTGTTGCTTTCGACACGCTTGCAGTCGCGATCCAGCGCAAGAGCAAATGGAACCGGCAGCCGTTCTAAAACGGCCAACAACCCGAGAGCATAAGTCTCGAACGCCGTGGCTTGCCCTTGCATGTGCTTGCTTCTTCGCCGCAATTACGACGAAGCCCGGCTGGAGATTATTGGATGGCGTATACCGGAACTTTACCTTTGAGCACCGAGACCTTGATTGTGTCGTTTGGTTTGACTTTGCTGAAAGATACGCTGCCCGTGGCTACCAGCGTGGTCTCCACTCCGTTGTTCATTACGACGGTGACGTGCTGCGCGTCGGCAACCTTCTCAACCTTGACGGTGTAGGTGCCGTCCGGAATCAGCGATGCATCGATAGCGGCAGCCTGCGTCGCATGAGGAGCCGCAAAAGCCGCGGCGAGAGCAATTAGCGAAATCCGTTTCTTCATATTGCGCAAGCATAGCGCAAGCGCATGCTTCCTCGTATGACGTAACCAACATGCAATGAAAAAGGACCCGCTTATTGCAGGCCCTTTTTTGTTGTCGCCCTAAGCTGCGTCGAAGGGTTTACTTCTGCACAGCTTGCTTCGCTGCTTTAAGCAACGAGCCGAACGCGGCAGCGTCCGACACTGCAAGCTCGGCGAGTGCCTTGCGATTCAGCGTGACGCCCGACTTCTTCAGTCCGTTCATGAAGACCGAATACGTCATGCCTTCTTTGCGAACAGCTGCGTTGATGCGGCTGATCCACAGCGCGCGGAAATCGCGCTTGCGGACGCGGCGATCGCGATATGCATAAGCCAACGAGTGCAGCAGCGCTTCGTTCGCAACGCGATAGTTGCGGCGGCGCGCGGCGCGAAAGCCCTTTACGAGCTTCATCACCTTGCGACGATGTTTGAGGCCGTGAAGACCGCGTTTAATACGTGCCATTACTCCGGACCCTCCTTACACCAAGTACGGAATCGTCGGCGCCAAGCGCTTCAGATCGCCTTTGAAGACCGGCTGGTCTTTGCGGAAATTGCGTTTACGCTTGCGCGTACGCTTACTCATGATGTGGCCGCAGCCGCTGAACTGATGACGGTGCTGAACGACTCCGTTCGCGCTCACCTTCACTCGCTTTGCGGTACCGCGGTGGGTACGAATCTTAGGCACTTGTTGGCTCCTTCGTCGTAACGCTTTGCTCGGCCGGTTTGTGGTTGTGTTCGCGTTCTTTCTCGTGCATCGACAAGAATTTCGGCGGTCCACCCGGCACCGGGCGCGGCGCTAAGATCATAAACATGTTTTTGCCTTCGAGCTTCGGATCGCGCTCGACCGTTGCAATCGGCGCCATATCGGCGGCCATGCGATCGAGCAATCTGCGTCCGAAAGCCGTATAGGTTATTTCGCGACCGCGAAACATAATCGTGACTTTGATCTTGCTGCCGTCGAGCAGCAGACGTTCGGCCATACGGGCCTTCGTCTCGTAATCGTGCGTCTCGATTTTTGGGCGCAGCTTCACTTCTTTTAACTCGAAGTTCTTCTGCTTTTTACGGGCGTCTTTGTCTTTCTTCGACTGCTCGTATTTGAGGCGTCCGTAGTCACCAATCTTTGCCACCGGCGGTTGCGCCGTGGGCGAGACCTCGATGAGATCGAGGCCGGCGCTGCGTGCGCGCGCCAGTGCATCGTCGGTCAGCATGACGCCGAGTTGCGTTCCATCCTCGTCGATCACGCGCACCTGTCTGATGCGAATCTGGTCGTTTACTCTGAGCGGTCTTGCTATGGCAAAGTACTCCC
>CAZHGH010000009.1:0-24973 GCA_964531205.1 uncultured bacterium | reverse complement strand
GAAAATAAAAATAGGTTGCCGAAGCAACCTCGTCTGTCGGAACCGGCCGGCGGCCCCTCAGAAGAAGACCGGATCGCCCGCAGGCATCCGGTGAGAACGCACCCCACGTCCTACTTCGGCTCACGGAGCATACCACAGACGCCCCCCTCCGCGTCAAGGACAGGTGAGGCGGCGGAGGAAGAGCCCTGCGATGCTCTCGCTTCGAACGGCTACGGTAGCGGACGTTCCGGCTCTCGTGGATGCTTGGCATGCCATGCTGACCGAGTGCGACCTGCTCGGAACCGGACTCGTGGACGATTGGGAAGCGCGCCTGGCACGGCATTTCGAGCGTCAAATCGTACGAGGGCACGCGCGCTGGTTCGTTGCGGATGACAGCGAACGCATCATCGGCACGTGCTTGGCAACGCTGAGCAACGGCAGCTCCAACATCCTTAAAGATGTAAGCGCCATGCTCGCGGGGATTTACGTCGATCCGGAATACCGTGGGCGCGGCATCGCGCGCCTATTAACCGAGAACGCGATCGCGTGGTGCAAAGAACGCGGATGCGTGCGCATACGATTGAACGCGTCGCCGGCAGGCCGGCATCTGTACGAAACGCTTGGGTTTGTGCCCGCAACGGAGATGATGCGTCTCGACTTGCGTTAAATTGGAAGATCCTCGTGCAACACTTTGCCGGTCTTCGGATCGATTTTTCGCACGCAGCGATCTTCGGTCTCGCCCACGACTAATCCGATTTCATCGCGAATCAACGTGTAGCGCGTATTCGGCTCTTTGCACGGACGCGGCTCGACTTGCCAAAGGACGTCGCCTTTTTCCGTCAGCCCGAAAATATTTTCGGGAAGATGTTCGTTTGGCGGAACGCTCAGCAGCACGACGTTAACGCCCTCTGCTTCCAAGCGCTGCTTTACTGGATACGCGGGTAACTTCGGAAACTGACTTGGTGCGGTCATGGCGCCTTCGTACCCGTTCCGTGCATTTCTTATTGGCCCGGTGCAGCGAACCTCACGACTGTAAAAACACGATCCGCGATAGCCTTGCAGTTCACCGTCGCCGGCGTAAACGTAGATTTCATCACGGCACTTTGCGCAGCCGAAACCAATGCGCCATCCGGCGGCGCACCCCATACCCCGGCATCGGTAACCTTTCCGGTCTGATCGACGTTCACCACCACCAAAACTCCGACACCGTACGGATACTTTGATTGAAGCGACGCGGGAAGAGGCAGCGCCACATTGCTCGTTGGTGCAGCAACGTGATTGCAAGGATCGGTAAACGCTTGCGGTGAGCCTGTAGCAGCAGCCAAAACAAGAACTGCAGTAATCATAGGCATGAGCACGCTTCGTGGCTCGTGCAGTCGCTCCTATGATTCTATTGGAACTTGAATGGCGTCAAGCCAGCGTTCCGCCGTCTCCCGATCGGGTTCGGTACCGGCGCAGAACGCGCGGCGCAACCGTGGTAAACGTACGCGGCCAAGATTCTGCAGCACCGTAGTCTGAGCTGCATATTCGTTTGCCGTTTGCAGTAGTACCGTAACCTCGAGTTCGCGTAAAAGATCGAAGCGCTCCACCGGATCGAACGCGCCTTCGTGTACTACGGTGGCGGCGCCGCACGACCATGCGCCGATGAGCGTATTATCGATCCATGCCACGCTACCGGGGCGCAACGTCGACCAAAAGCGATCCGTTGAGGTGAGCGCAAGGCGTTCGCCCGCCGTTCGCACGGCGTCCGGCATCGCGTTTTCACGCTCCAGTCCCGCATACGGCTGAGCGCGCTCGCTCAGCGAATCGACTCGCGCCCATCCCTCGGCTTCCTCGCCTACGACAATGAAACGCTCGATGCCGGCAAGCTCGTTTCGCACAGCGTCAATCTGCGAGCGGTACTTTCGATTGGCGACGATCGTCGAGGCCGACCATTCTTTCACGCTGCGCAGCAACTCGGCTGAGGTAAACGCCTCCGCGCACGGGATGGCGACCGCGCCCAACCGCTCCAGTGCGAGCATCGTAAAGACGAATTTCGCGGTGTTCGATCCGCGCAAAATCACGCGTTCGTCCGGCGTGATGCCGAACGCGCGCAGAACCGCAGCGTAGCGCTGCGATTGCAATGAGATTTCCTCGAACGTGTAATCTCGCCGGTGACCGAACTCGTCGACGAAGATCAGTCCGAGCCGATCCTCGACGGCGAGCGTGTCAACAATGCTCCGCGCGAAGTTGAAAGCGAGAGAATCCAAGCACTCTACAATGCTGCCAACGCGTCGCTGAGACCTTTCATCAGCAGATCGATCTCGGCATCTTCGATGATCAGCGGCGGGGCGATGCGCAGCACGGTCGCATGCGTATCTTTTGCCGCGATGCCGCGTTCAAGGAGCAACTCGGAAAGGCGCCGGGCTGCACCGTGCAACTCTACGCCGATGAGCAAGCCACGTCCGCGCACTTCTTTGATATGCGGCGAATTGATCGCACGCAACTGCTGCATGATTTTTGCGCCCGCATAGCGCGCGCGTGTTGGAAGATGTTCCTCCACAATCACGTCAAGTGCTGCGACGGCCACCGCAGAAGCGAGCGGATTGCCTCCGAACGTGCTTCCATGATCGCCCGGGCGGAACAGCAATAGCAGATCGCGATTCGCTAAAACCGCCGACACAGGATAATAGCCGCCGCCCAGCGCCTTGCCGACAATCAAAACATCCGGCTTTACTCCGTCGTGATCGCATGCAAAGAGATCGCCGGTTCGTCCGAAGCCCGTTTGGATCTCGTCCGCCATAAAGAGGACGCGATGTTCGCGGCATAATCCCCATAAGCGTTTGAGGAAGCCGTCCGGCGGTACGATGACGCCTCCCTCACCTTGAATCGGCTCGATGAGTACGGCACATGTGTTGTCGTTAAGCGCACTCGCCACCGCATCGTAATCGCCGTACGGCACGTGCACGAATCCGGGAGTGAACGGACCGAAGTTGTGACGGTACTCGTCGGTGGAACTCGCGCTGATTGCAGCCGTCGTACGGCCGTGAAAGTTGTTCGTGAAGACCACGATCTCCGCGCGTCCGGCCGGGATGCCTTTCGTTTCGTAGCCGTAACGGCGCGCAAGTTTGATCGCCGTTTCGACTGCTTCGACACCCGTATTCATCGGTAGCGCCATCTCGTATCCGCACAACTCGGTCAGCCGTTTCAAAAACTCGGGAAGGCGATCGTTGCGCATCGCGCGCGAAGTGAGCGTGACTTTCTTTGCCTGTTCGATGAGTGCGGCTTGAATGCGCGGATGGCAATGTCCCTGATTGACCGCGGAATAGGCGCTGACGCAGTCGAGAAAACGTTTTCCGGTGACGTCGTAGAGCCAAACACCTTCGGCGCGCTCCACGACAAGATCGAGTGGATGGTAATTATGCGCCCCATAGCGATCTTCGATCTCTATGAGTTCGCTTGCTTTGCCCTGAACATCGTGCATGATCTTCCATGAGCGCCGCGTGTGTTTACCCGCGTAGGGGACCGCAGGGGCGCGAACGCCTGCGTTCCAGGAACACTTACGGCTTTGACTTAAGGACGCTCCGCCTGCCAACCTGCTTATGCCTGACTATACGTACGAAGGCGCACAGATGCGCCTGTTGGGGTTTACCGAGCGCGATCGCGCGCGCCACATCAGCGAGGAAGGCCGCACGCTGGTCTTCGATCATGGACGGCGCACGGAACATGCAACGCTGCTGCTGCACGGCCTGTCCGCAACACCGCGCCAGTTCATTGCGGTCGCCGAAGCGTTGCACGGGCGAGGCCACAACGTTTTCGTGCCGCGCTTACCGCGCCATGGGCATCGCAACCGGTTGTCGGAAGCGCTCGCGACCATGAACGCCGCACAACTCGAAGCGTGTTCGGCCGATGCGCTCGCAGTAGCGCGCGGTTTAGGAGATCGCATAACTGTCGCCGGATTTTCACTCGGCGGTTTGCTAAGCGCGCATATCGGTCAGTTCGAACGGGTGCATCGAGTGGTTGCGGTTTCACCGTTTTTGGGCATCGCGGCGGTGCCGGATATCTTTCGTTTGCCCGTTGCGCGCTGGGTGTTGAGGAGGCCGAACCGGTTTTTTTGGTGGGATCCGTTCTTGCGCGAACGGCAGCAGCCCGAACACGGTTATCCGCGCTTCGCTACGCATGCGATCGGGCATGGACTCACGCTCGCCCATGAAGTGATCGATGCGGCGCGCCGGCAGGCTCCGGAATCCGAAGAACTGCTTGTGGTGGTCAATCCGCGTGATTCGGCAGTAAATCGCCGCGCAATCGAACGGCTCGCACGGTATTGGACTGTAAAGAAACCCAACGCAGTGCACGTGCACCGGTTAACGGATATGCCGCCCTTTTCGCACGACATCATCGAGCCGAAGCGCGATGCGGCGGTGTCGAAGCGGGTCACGCAAATTCTCGTGGAATTGATCGATCGATGACCCTTCGCCAGGCTCGGGGTGACAAACTGGTGCGCTGCCCGTGGGCTACGAACCCGCTCTCGATCGCTTATCACGACAAAGAGTGGTGCGTACCTAATCATAAGGACGCCGTACACTTCGAGTTTTTGCTTCTCGAAGGCGCACAGGCGGGCCTGAGTTGGGACACGATTTTACGTAAACGCGACCGGTACCGCGTCGTATTTGCCGATTTCGACCCCGAGCGCGTTGCGCGTTTTACGCCGGCGCGGATCGAACGCGCACTGCAGGATCCCGGAATCATTCGCAACCGGCTTAAAGTGGCCGGCGCCGTACAAAATGCACGCGCGTTTCTCAACGTTCGCGATGAGTTCGGCAGTTTCGATGCGTACGTCTGGCGTTTTGTAAATGGGAAGCCGGTTCGCGGCGGTTGGAAAACGATGTCGCAGCTTCCCGCGACAACGGCGGTTTCCGATGCGCTCAGCAAGGACCTGCGAAAGCGCGGATTTACGTTTGTAGGTTCGACGATCTGTTATTCGTTTATGCAGGCCGTCGGTTTAGTGAACGACCATTTGGTGACGTGCTTCAGGTACCGCGCGTAAAGCCCGCGGTTTCCTATGCCGAGGCGCTCGAACGCGTGCAAGCCTTCAAGGCGCTCGACGACGATCGCATTGTTCCGGAGGCGCGCACGCAGCTGCTGGATCACGGTGTGCGAACGCCGCTCGCAGTCGTTCTGTTGCACGGATTGACCAATCACCCCGGTCAGTACCGCGAATTCGGACCGATGGTTTTTGCGCGGGGTGCAAACGTGTTTATTCCACGGCTGCCCGAGCAAGGCGATCGCGATCGCATGACGCGCCGTCTCGCCGGTTTAACCGCGGAAGCTTTGCTGGCGTCGGCGTCGGAAGCGGTGGACATTGCATTCGGCTTGGGCGATCGTGTGTGCGTGCTGGGGATATCCACAAGTGGGCTGTTGTGCGCGTATTTCGCGCAGTATCGCCGCGACGTCGCGCGCGCGATCCCGGTCGCACCGGTATTTGCTATGCTGCAATTGCCCTATTGGTTTAGCCGCACGATCGCGCAGCTCGCGCTCGTGTTACCGAATGCCTTTCTGTGGTGGGATCCGACGAAACGCGAGATGCAATTGCCGCCGACGGCCTATCCGCAGTTTCCAACGCATGCGCTCGCACAGTGCCTGCGTATCGGTGACGATGTTTACGCGGCTGCACGCAGCACGCCGTTAGCTGCGCGTTCCGTGGTCATGGTAACGAATCGCATGGATCCGGCGGTGAACAATCGCGTTGCGGAGGCGGTGGTCCGGCGATGGCAACAAGCCCGATCCGCCGGCGTTACGGAGTATCGCTTCAGCGATCTCCCGCGAAACCACGACATCATCGACCCTGCGAATGCCGTTCCTCGAACCGATCTGGTCTATCCGCGGCTCCTGGAGTTCGTCGCCGCCACCCCTTAATGTATCGATAACCTTCTTCGGGTAGCTATGTTTAGTTATTCGCTTTTCCCGTAGGAGTGTTATTTTTCAATGCTACGTAGACTGGCTTTAGCGGCGCTTGCCGTGGGCCTTGTTCCGCTGGCCGCGTGCGGCGGCGGGAATCAGAGTAAAAGCAGCACGACGACAACGACGGCGGCATCACCGGCGGGAAGCCCTGCCTCGTCGACGGCACCTATGGCAGCCGGCCACCCCGGAAGCATTTCAATCGCCGGTTCGACGGCGCTGCTTCCGCTTGTGAAGCAAGCTGCGGTCGACTATCAGGCGAAACATCCCAACGTGAAGATTAGCGTCGCCGGCGGCGGATCGCGCGTTGGCGTTACGCAGGCGGCGCAAAAGGGCGTCGACATCGGCGATTCCGATATCCCCGCCACGGGTCAACCAAGCTTGGTCGATCACCAAGTCGCGGTCGTGGCGTTCGGCGTGGTTGTCAACCCGAAAGCCGGAGTCAAGAATTTGACGACGCAGCAGATTCGCCAGATCTTCAGCGGTGCGGTGACAAACTTCAAGCAAGTCGGCGGATCGGATCAACAAATCACGATAGTCAACCGTCCGAAGAGTTCCGGAACGCGTGCCGTGTTCGTACAAAAGATCCTTGGCGGAAAAGAGCCGACGGAAAGCGGTTTGACGCAAGACTCATCCGGCACCGTCGCGACCATAGTCGGACAAACGCCTGGAGCGATTTCGTATGTCGCGCTGAGCTACGTGAAGCCGGGGCAGCAGGTAGCTGTTTCGATCGACGGCGTTGCGCCTACGGACGCGAACGTCGAAAGCGGCAAGTATCCGTACTGGTCGTACGAACACATGCTGACGAACGGTCAACCTAGCGCGCAGGTCGCAGACTTCATCAATTTCGTGAAGAGCGACACGGCGCTTCTCAAGCAACTGAAGTTCCTTCCAATGAGTGAAATGAAGGCGAAGTCCTGAGAACGGGTTAGATATATTCCTTGACCGCTGGCCAAATCTCGGCCAGCGGTTTTTTAATGCCGCGGCAGAGCATAATCGGAAGATGCTGTTCGTAAGAAATACCGTACCGCGAGGTAAAGACAGTGGCGCGCATGGATGAGCGAAACAACCGATCCTTTGCGCCGCAGTCGCCCCCGACGTCGATGAGCACCTCGCCACTATAGCCGCGCGTTCCCCACAAAAAGTACTGATTGTGTCCGCTCAGTGCAGGCGGCAAGTGATATTGGGCGCCAAAAAAATCAATAGCTGCGGCTTCTCCATAATTCGAGGCGACGATCGCTGTACGCGCGCGATCGGCCGGGGAGAGCGTTTGATAGACGCGCGCTACGGCTTGCGCAAGCTGCGGCCAGCCGTGCATATCTGCCCAGTCGCCCGGCAACGTGGACGTTTCGCGGTTATGCTCCGTTGCGATCGTCTTCGATGAGATGTGCAAGACCGATTGCACGCGATCTTGATACGCGATGAATGAAGACTCCGGCAGTACGGGAAGGGAGAACGGCACGAACAACATGCCAAACACGAATGCATAGGCGACGACCGCGCTGCGCAGAACGGTGCGTCCGCGCGTCCAGGCTTCAATTGGCACCGCTGCGGCGGCAATGAGAATAGGGTACACGTCGGCCGGATAGTAGTGTTTGCCGTGAAAAACGATCATCTCTGCGATCAAAATGACATAGGCATAACCGAGAAAACGAAAGAGCGGCGATCGAAGCAGCCAAAGCAAACCGATGACCCAGAATACTGCCAGGAACAAGCCGGTTATCACGATTTCCTGAAACAGAAATGTACCGGGGCCGACGATCAGGTTTTTACCGTTCTGCCCCGCACGGAGCAGCTCGAGCATTGGAAGACCGTAACGCCACTGCCATAAAAAATTCGGCAGCGCGATGACGAACGCCAAGGCCGCGCCGTACGCAAACCAGCGGTTGAAGATAATCTTGCGTAGGGGCGTTGCCAGAAGACCTGCGAGCAGCGCGGTTAGGAAGAACAGCACGCTGTATTTGCTTTCGATGCTGATGCCCGCCACCGCACCTGCAGCGAGCCACAAGCGCGGCTCGTTTCGCTTGACGATGCGGACCATCAACAGCGCGAGGAGCGGCCACGTCAGCAGACCAACGGTGTCTGGGGAAACTTTCATCCCGAAATTCGTTAGCACGCCGGTGAAAAAATAGACGATGACGGCGAGCACTGCCGCAAACGTCCCGCCGCCGAACTCTGCGACCAGCAGACAGACGACGTATGCGCCGGCTCCGGCAAAAGCTGCCGGTATGAGACGCAGGAGAAAGAGCGATGGTCCAAACGCTTGCGATGCTGCTGATAGCAGCGGAATGACCGGCGGCTGATCGACGTAGCCGAATTGCGGGTGACGCCCGCAGATGATGAAGTACAACTCATCGCGGAAAAAGCCGTAATGCGGGTTCGCGATTGCGTGTACGACGAATACGGTTAATGCGGCAATCCATGGCAGGTTGCGTTTCATACGGCAACCTTACGCCTTTGCCGCGGAACGGGCCGCGGATTGGGGACGAACGGGATTATTTGACGAGATCCGGGCGTTTCGCCGCATAGCGGCGGCTCCACATGAGCTCCGTTCCGTCGTGCAGCACGATTTTATAATCGCCGTGAAACCACGGATGGATTTCGCGTATTGCATCGAGATTCACAAGATGCGAGCGGTGAATGCGAACGAACTGCTCCGGATCGAGTTTCTGCTCCATTGATTCGAGCGTCGATCGTAGAGTAAAGACGCCGCGCTTGGTGTGAATCGTGACGTCGTTCCGCTCCGATTCAAGCCGTACGATCTCCGCCACATTCACGAAAACCGATCGGCCTTCATGGGGCACCAGAAGCCGCCGCAGAAATCTTCCGGGCGGGCGAAGTGCATCGAGCAGGGTCATCAGATGCGCCTGATCCGCGTCAGGCGCCGATGCAACCGATTTTCGGGCGCGGCTTAGTGCGCGTTCGAACCGCTCGCGGTCAAACGGCTTGAGCAAATAATCCAGCGCGCTGATCTCAAATGCGCGCACTGCGTAGTCGTCGTGCGCCGTCGCGAATACGATGGAAGGCATGTGCGGGCTTTGCGCAAGCGCTTCGACGACATCGAAACCATCCATGTCGGGCATATGAATGTCGAGAAAGATGAGGTCGGGCCGTTCCGAGAGGATACGTTCTACGGCTTCTCGTCCGCTCGCCGCTTCGCCCACGACTTCGACATCGGGCTCATCTTGCAAGAAACGCAAAATCTTGCGGCGAGCTGCCGGTTCGTCGTCCACGACAAGAACGCGCATTACGGTTGGTACGGTAACGCGATGCAAACGTCTGTTCCTTCGGGCGTAAGCTGCGCGATTCGCAAATCGCACTCTTTGCCGTACAGATGGGCAAGCCGCGAGCGCACGTTGGCCAGACCCCGTCCGCCCGGCCGAACGGCTGAATCGTCGAGTCCAACGCCGTTATCGCGCACGTGCAGCTCCATCATGCGCCCGTTTCGCCGCGCCTCAATCGCAATCTCCAGGCTCGCGCGTTCGTCGCGCATGCCGTGCCGTATCGAGTTCTCCACGATAGGCTGAAGAATCAGGATCGGCACGCGCGCGAGACGCAGATCCGGATCGACCGTCACGGACAACTCGAGTGCGTGCTCTAAGCGCGCTTTCATGACATCGACGTACATGCGCTCTACTTGCAGCTCTTCATCGAGCGTTACTTCGCGCACGTCGGCCGAGGTCAGAATCACCCGCAAAAATTCGCTGAGCTTTGCAAGCATCGCGTCGGCTTTGCGAACGTCTTCGTACATGACCGCCGATACGGCGTTGAGCGTGTTGAACAGAAAGTGTGGGTGAAGCTGCAGGCGCAGATTTTCGAGCTTTGCTTCGGCAAGCTCGCTTTGAAGTCGCGCCGCTGCAAGTTCCGTGTCGCGCGCCCGCTGCACGCGATCGTAGAAGTAGATCAGTCCAATCATTGCCGGATAAAGGATGAGATCGTGCGACGCTTCCATGGGGTAGCGATAGAAAAGAATGCCGTAATCGTAGTGCCCTAATCCGGCAAGCGGAAAAATCGCAGCCCTGGATAGGCCCATGAGGGTTGTGTGGACCAGCGAGTAGACAGCGACGCCGAGAAATTGCATCGGCCACGGAAACCGCCGCGTGAACCAAATGACGAACGGAATGAGAACCATTGCGGTGTACGCGCCGGTCATCTCCTCGATGAACCGCGGCCAAAACGTTCCGTAATGCTGCCGCGAGAGATCGTCGAGGTAGTGATAGCTGAAGAACAGCAGCCCGATTGCGGTAAAAAGCGGCACGAGCCAGCCGTACGCGCGCAGAAGCCTCATGTGTCCGTCATAGCGCACGTACGGACGGCCGTCAACGGTCTTGGGACGAGCGGGATGCTACGACGGATCGAACTCCCCGAGCAAAATCATCTGCTCCGAAAGCTTTCGCGCCAGGCGGTATCGCTCGCGGTCTTCCACGGTCGCGTCCGGAGGCAAGTCCCGAAGAATGCGTTCCAGCTCCTCGTCGAACATCGCCGCAAGCGACTCCGGAGTGTACGTACCGGGAAAGCGCATGCGCTGCGCGATCATCAAACGATAAATGCGATCGGTGGCCAAATCCTCCATGTAACCGTCCAGCAAGCTCGCACCTTTGCCGGATAGCACACCGTTGCGATAGCGGATGACCGTTCGAACTGCCGCACGCGTGCCGTCGATCGTCGTCTTTCCAACGCCCTTCGGAACAGGACGTAAGTCTGGACGCGGTTCGACGTTTGCCGGTCTTTTATCCAACTGGTTCGGATACGGAAATTGCGCGACGGCGATCGCGTTCTGATCCGGATGGCCCGTCCACGCGCCATCCATTAGGCAATCCGCTTCGTTCTTTTTGTCTCGCGCCAGCACGTCCAACGCACGGGCGTTCAGTTCGGGATCTACGCGGCTTGGGTAGAGCGCCGTCATGCCGCCGATGGCAAGCATTCCATGCTTGTGACAGACTTCCGGAATCATCGTACGCAAACGTTGAAAGAACGGCACGTCGAGCGGGATTGTGTTCCGGTCCGGCAGCACCCAGTGCGGATCCGCCAAGTTGTAGTGAATGAGGCTTGCCATATAATCCCAGCGCCCCAAGTTTAGACCGACGAGATACCGGCGCAGGTTATACGCGAACTCCTCGAGTTGATACGCGAGCGGATGCGACTCGACGAGCGCCATGCACTTGATCGCGTCCTCATGCCAGCCTTTCGCCGCAATGACGGCGTCGAAGAGATCGCTCCACCACAGCGCCTCTTCGGCCGATTCCGATTTCGGAATGTAGATGCAGAGCGTCCGGTTCGCCAAGCGTTCGATGTTGATGCGATACGCAAGCAGCGCAACGTCGAAGAGCGATGCAGACGTCGGCTCGTCCAATACGTCCCGTTGCGAGAGATGCAAGCCCCGTACGCGATTCCATACTACGGTCGTCGACGGTTCGGCAAGTTCGCCGTGCATGGCCGACAGCATCACGTCGTGACCGCGCATGACGTGGTCCCATTCGTTGACGATCGAATCCTCGAGATCCAGCATCACGCCGGGCGCGCCGGAGTTGAGCATTTTTGCAACGAGCTCGGGGTCGTCGGCGGGACCGGTCATCTGATTTCGCTGATCGCGGCACCAGTGCGGAAGCGCAATGCGCCAATCCGTAGGCCGCGATTTCGCGGCGGGCAAATACTCCGGCAGACCGCCGCGATGTGCTCGGTCGAGCATTTCATGACGCTTCGCGACGAGTTCGCCCCGGCGCGCCGCAAAACGCTCGTGCAGCGGAACGTAGAATTCGGCGAACCCCGCCGGCAATGCGCGCGCGGAAACTGCGGTTTGCATGAACTACGCTACCGCCGGCGCACTCGAGGACGACTCGTAAAACTGCTCGGCTTCCGTCGAGCCGTCGAGCGCCGTTGTGGACGACGTGCCATCGGAGAGCACGCGCGCGATATCATCAAAGTAGCCGGTGCCGACTTCGCGCTGATGGCGCGTAGCCGTATAACCTTGCGCTTCACTTGCGAATTCGCGCTCTTGGAAATCCGCATATGCGCTCATGCCGCGTTCTTTGAAATCGAGCGCGAGTTGGAACATGCTGTGATTGAGCGCGTGGAAGCCGGCCAGCGTGATGAACTGGAATTTATATCCCATTTTGCCGAGGCGGTCGCGGAATTCGGCAATGCTGCGTTCGTCCAGCTTCTTTTTCCAGTTGAACGATGGAGAGCAGTTGTACGCCAGTAATTTTCCGGGGAAGCGTGCATGGATCGCATCGGCGAAGCGTTGCGCTTCCTCGAGGTTGGGCTCCGAAGTTTCGCACCAAATGATATCGGCGTACGGCGCATATGCGAGACCGCGCGCAATTGCGGCATCGATGCCGCCGTGAATGCGGTGGAAGCCTTCAACAGTACGCTCCCCGGTGCAGAAGGCGCGATCGCGCGGATCGATGTCGCTGGTCAGCAGTTGTGCGGCGTTTGCATCGGTCCTCGCCACGATCAGCGTAGGAACGTCCAAAACGTCCGCGGCGAGACGTGCGGCGTTTAAATGGCGTATCGCGTGCTGCGTGGGGATCAGCACCTTTCCGCCCATATGTCCGCACTTTTTCTCCGAAGCGAGTTGATCTTCGAAATGGACGCCTGCTGCGCCGGCTTTGATCATCGCCTTCATCAATTCGAAGACGTTTAGCGCTCCGCCGAAGCCCGCTTCGGCGTCGGCCACGATCGGTGCGAACCAGTGCGTGCCGGTGCGCCCTTCACTGTGATCGATTTGATCGGCCCGCTGCAGCGCGTTGTTGATGCGCTCGACCACGTTCGGCACGCTGTTTGCCGGATACAGGCTTTGATCCGGATACATCTGTCCCGCAAGGTTGGCATCCGCGGCGACTTGCCAGCCGCTGAGATAAATCGCTTTGAGTCCGGCCTTGACCGCTTGCACGGCTTGGTTGCCGGTGAGGCACCCAAGTGCCGCAACCGGTTCCTCCTGATGGAGCAGCTCCCAGAGGCGTTCAGCGCCAAGCCGCGCGAGGGTGTATTCGATGTGGACTGATCCGCGCAGCCGCTCGACGTCGGAGGGGGTGTATGTGCGGTCGATGCCGGTCCAGCGGGGTTCGGTCTTCCAGCGATATTCGAGCGAAGATGTAAGCGGTGCAACGTTCACGGCGACGATAATCCTCCGTTTGGCTTGGTCTGACGCTCCATTGGACCGCTCCATTGGATGGTAGCCTTTGGTTCAATGGATGTATACCGATATGTTGCCAGTTCTACCAAAGTCGCCGTGATAAGTCAAGCGATTGATAAAATTACAAAACGGGAATAAGCCCGAATTCGGGCCCTAACTATACCCACCTAAACGGCTATCCTAAGGTAAGCTGGGCAGCGGCAACGAGGGACGGGTGCCGAGATCCGGTCCGGGTTCGTGATATTGCTCCGCAGCTTGCAGCACGATACGAATCGCAAACTCCATTTGCGGATCCTTTCCGTCGCGGTAATCGTGCGGCGCCATATCGACGTCGTAATCCGGGTCCGTGCCGTAGTTTTCAACTTTCCAGCCGACGTCTTTGAACCAAAACGAAAACTCCGGCTGCGTCGTAATTGTACCGTCCACCAAGTGATGGTACGGATTGATGCCGATTACACCGCCCCAAGTGCGTTTGCCCACGAGCGGACCGAGCTTGTAGAGCTTGAACGAATGGCTGAAGATATCGCCGTCGGAGCCTGCAAACTGGTTCGTGATCGCGACGAGCGGACCGGCGACGGATTCGGGAGGATACGGCATCGGCTTGTTGCTGTAACGCGACACATCGTAGCCGATGCGTTTGCGCGCAAGCTTTTCTAACAACAGCGGCGAAACGTGGCCGCCCCGATTGTACCGTACGTCGACGATCAGTCCTTGGCGATCGAATTCCGATAGATAACCGCGGTGGAACTCCGAGAATCCCCAGGGGCCCATGTCCGGAATATGCACGTAGCCGATTTTTCCGTCCGTCGCATCGTGCACGAACTTTCGGTTCGTCTCGACCCATGCGCGGTAGCGCAGTAACTGCTCCGTTCGCAGCGTTTTTACCGCAATGCGGCGTTCGCCGAGTCCCGTGCGCGCAACGATCGCAACTTCACGGCCGGCCTCATTGACCAGTGCTTGATGCGGTGAAAATTCACGCGTCAAGCGTTTTCCGCCGATCGCAAGCAGCACGTCGCCTTCGCGAATGCCGCTTCCCGGTTCGGCAAGCGGTGAATCGACGTCGCGATTCCACGAATCGCCGCGATAGAGACGGACGATCCGCCATCCGCCCGCAGTGTCGTCCCAAGCGAAATCCGCGCCGAGAAAACCACGTTGATACTCCGGAGGCCGGCGTAGATCGCCGCCTATTTCGTACGCGTGCGACGTGCCGAGTTCGCCGTGCATCTCCCAAATGACGTCGGACAATTCAGAACGCGTGCGTACGCGCGGAAGCAGCGCTTCGTAGCGATCGTATACGCGATCCCAATCGATGTCCGACATGTCTTCAACCCAGAATTGTTCGGTCTGAAGGCGCCAGGCTTCACGATACATTTGGTGCCATTCATCGCGGGGTTCGACTTCGATTGAAATGCGATCGAGATCGATCCAACCGCTCTTGCGCCCAACCTCGTTCGGGGGTTTGATGTCGGCGTCTTCCTCGGGCAGATCGCTCAATGCGTCGATCACGCGCAAACGCTCGTGTGTGCGGTAGACCAGCGTATGGCGATCGTTCGCTACGACGATCTGAGAGACTTCCGGTGCAATCGTTGCGGTTCGCTGTTGTTCGAAATCGTAGGCTAGCAGCGTTCCCGTCGCTTCCTCTTCATCCCAATCGCGATCGCCGGGCTTGATGCCGCGAACTTCGAATTTCGTGAAATATACTCGATTTTTGACCGCCGCGATCTGCCCATAGTCGCCTTCGTCGACCGGAAATGCGAGAATACGGCCTTCGATGCCGTCAAAGTCGATCTCGATGCGCGGCGCTTTCTCTTGCTTCTTTTTCTCCTCATCGGCCGATTCGTGTTCGTGATCGGATTCGCGATGCACCGGTTTCGGCTTGGGACTGAACGGATTCGGAATGTCCGCGCGCAAGGTGAGCAAAAATGGACGCTGCGCTTGCGGAAAACTGAGGTCGAACTGAAGCGCGTCGTAGACCGGATCGAAATCGCGCGTGGAGATGAAGTACAGATATTTACCTTCAGGATCCCATGACGGACTTTGATCGACACGCATGCGCGGTGTGACGTCGAAGATCTTACCGGATTTGCATTTGACGATGCGTACGATTGCGGCGTTGTCGCCGACAGGCCACCACACGTACGCGAGCCATCGCCCGTCCGGCGAGAACGCGAGATCGGTGATGCGGTTTCCCAGGCTCTTGTCCAGCACGCGCTGCGTGCCGTCGCTCTCAATCAGCACGAGTTCGTAGCGGTGGTTTGCGAAGGCGATGCGATCGTTCGCGGGCGAGCACGCGATCTCGGTTACGCGGCCGATATCGCCTTTGGTCAGCAGCGTAGGCGGCGCGGTAGATTCAGCGTCGTGTACCGCAAGTTGCTCGTAGCCGTTTTCGTCGGTCGTCGTAACGAAGCGTTTGCCGTCATGCATCCACGCGATGCACCGGTAACGCACGCGGCTGCCGGCGCCGTGATGCAGCGGCGCCTCTTCCCAAAACGGCATAGTGTACGGCTGTCCGCGTGCGATGATGGCGAGCGCCGTGCCGTCGGGCGAAGGTGCAAACTCTTCAAACTCTTCGGAGCCGTCCAAAAAGCGGCGCACGGTTTGGGGTGTTGCAGATGGAGCCGTAACCTCTATCTCGCGCGACTCGCCGCTCGCAATGTCGTAATAATACAGCGAGCCGCCGGCGAAATAGACGATGCGCTTGCCGTCGGTTGACGGAAATCGTACGTAGTAATCGTTGTGATGCGTAAGGCGCGTGACGTCGCTTCCATCCAGCGCACACGAATAGAGATTGCCGATGCCCTCGTGGTCTGCAAGGAAGTAAATCCGATCGTCGATCCACATCGGCCACACGGGATTACCATCGGGCAGTTTGAGGCGATCGAATTCCCCGCGAACACTTGCATCGATCCAAATCTCGCCCGACGTTCCGCCGCGGTAGCGTTTCCATCGAGCGGGATCGGTCTCGTTGCGTCCGATTATAAATCCGCCTTCCGGGCCGGGATAAATCGACTTCATGTGCCCAAGGCCGAGCTCGCGCGGCGCGCCGCCCTGCGGCGAGATGGCGAAGCCTCGCGTTTCGCGCTGATACCACGCGCTCGGATTGCTGACGAACAGAATCTCCGCACTATCGCTGGTCCACGCGCACGTACTCGCGAGCGTTCCGCCTAAAAACGTCAGGCGGCGCGGGCGTCCGCCGGCGGCCGGCATCACGTAGAGTTCGGGATTGCCTTCGTCCGTCGCAACAAACGCTATTTGCGCGCCGTCGGGTGAAAGACGCGGCATAGTACAGGCTCCGGGCGTCGCGGTGAGCCGGACGGCCGCACCTCCATTGAGTGGTACCGCCCACAGGTCGTCTTCGCAGACGAAAACGACGCGGTCGCCGGCGACGGTTGGATAGCGGTAGTAGCCCTGGTCCATGACCGCCACAGGTTGGCCGCGAGGGGCGCGCGTCCCGCCTTCGTCCGCTTGCAGCCTCATTTGCTTTGTGATACAAAGTAACAGATGGTGCCGCACGTAGCAATTATCATGGACGGTAACCGCCGCTGGGCTGCGGCGCGTGGTTTACCGATTGCCGAAGGATACCGGCGCGGAATTGCCGCGTTACGCACGACCGTGGAGGCGGCCGTGGACGCGGGCGTCGGCGCGCTTACGGTTTACGGCTTTTCGACCGAGAATTGGCGGCGCGACAGCGGAGAGGTGAGTTTGCTCATGCAGCTCTGCGCGATGTTTGCCCGTACCGAGCGCGCCGCGCTGATGCGTCAAGGCGTCCGGGTGAAGATCGTCGGCGACATCGCGCCGTTTGCGCTTCCGGCGCGCGCGGGTCTACGCGAGCTGACGCGAGCGACGGAAAAGAACCGCCGTCTCACACTCAACCTCGCGTTGAACTACAGCGGCCGCGCCGAGATCGTCCGCGCTGCGCGTGCGGTCGCGCACGACGTTGAAAGCGGCCATTTGCGCGCGGAAGATGTTGACGAACAAACGCTTCGCGCGCGCATGTATGCGCCGGAAACGCCCGATCCGGATCTCCTGATTCGCACGGGCGGCGATCTGCGCGTCTCCAATTTTCTGCTCTATCAAATCGCATATACGGAACTCGTCACGCTGCCCATTATGTGGCCCGACTTCGGGGCCGAGCACTTCGCGGAAGCGGTGAGCGCGTTCGGTCAGCGTCAGCGCAGATTCGGCGCGTAAAGGATCGGTTCGCGCGAATCTTCCAATTGCCGCCACTGAATTGCCGGATGCGGTCCTTGCCGTCGCATCGTCATTTGCATACGTGGAATCGCCGATTTTCCGCCCGCCTCTTCGAGCAGATTTGAAAGCGTGGCGTACAAAATCGTCGTGTCCTGCAGCTGGGTGTAAACGTTCGTGAGCGTCGGCGTCTGCGTGACATGCTGGAACGCGATGGCAGTTTCGTATGGCGGAAACGGAAACGCCGAAAATCCGGCAACACTGCGAAATAGCAGCTCCGCGTAGAACGCATTTCCCCAACCGAAATAGGCGCGCGTATACACCCAGTACGCATCGGGATCGAAGCTTTCGTGGACCAGCCCTTCCTCGCTGTCGGTTTCCGCAAGAGTTGTGATACTGGTTTGAACTTCCAGTGATGACGTCGCGGTAAGCGCGCGCGCAATAATGCCGAGCGGCCACACAAACCCCTGCGGCGTATGCGGACTTCCTAGTCCGCTTGCGTAGATGCCGGTGAAATACCACGGGTTCTGTTTGGAGAGTACGAACGACCGCGTATTCAAATACGTCGGATCGTATGCGGAACACCAGCCCAAAAACGGCAGCGACGTCAGATTCGGAAGGTTGGCGTCATCCATCAACACGTTATGTCCCAAGCCGTCGGTTTCGTAGACGTACATCCATCCGCCTGAGGACGAATTCCATACGCGTCCATACGCGAGGACCCCGGTCGCAACTTCAACCGCCATCGAATTTGCCTCGTTCGCGAGATTTCGATCGTCAAATCCGATGACGGCGAGCTGTGCGATATCTTGCAGCGCGATTGCCGCGTCCACTTCCTCGGGAATGTTGAAGTGATACTCGACCGGATCGTCCGAGGCACGAAATGCCGTCCAAATCATGCCCGTATTGCCGTTGTACGCATCGCTGGTGTACCGCGGTTGCGGCCAGCTGTACCGGCTGCAACGCTGATGAAGTTGTTCGCATCGCCACGTGTCGACGATTTTGCGCAACGCGGAATGCAGTTGCGGCGTAAAAATACTCGTGTTTTTCGTCGTTTTCCAATACGTCCAAGCCAGGAACACCGGCGATGCAAGACTTGACATCTCCCATTTCCGTTCCCAGACATGGTAGTGGTCGTCAAAGCCGTTCGCGTATGGATCGACGTTGATGTTCTTCGCGTCGCGCTGCACGACGCCGGCCAAGCGCAGTGCCAACACCGGATATGCCTGAGCGAAACGGATGTACGGCAAGCTTTGCGCCGACGAGTCGCGCAGCCACATTGCGGGAATGTCGCCCGTTTCCACAAACGTCGTGCCGTCGCGCTCATCATAAAAGTCCGCAAACAACGTGTGAAACAGCGACTCGGCGCGCACGGGTCGCGCACGTTTTCCGGTGAGGGGCACGATGAGGTTCGCAAGCGCCAGTATCAGCGCAATGGCGCGGATCACTCTTTCGAAATCGCGATCGCGTCGATGGCGCCGCTAGAGGTTAAGCAAAGCGAGATCCGGATGCTCGCGCCGCCGGTAAACGTTACGCGAAATGCCTCGTACGTGCAGCCGCTGCCGCGTTCGCTGCCCAAAGATTGGACGCTCTGCACTGCTCCCAGCGGTGCAAGCTGTTGTTGCCACGCACGAATCTGCTCGCCGGTGAGCGCGGCGTTATATCGAGCGGTGAGCGAGGCGCGGACCAGCGTCGCGGCTTGCAATTGCTCGACGACGCTTCGTGCGCGGAATGCGGACGACGGCGGCTCGAGCGCCAGTACAACATCTTCGGCAAGCGGTTCGAGATCGAGCGTGTCTGCATTCGTGAGAATCACGATGCGATCGCCGCTTGCGGGGATCAGCGCTTCGAACGCGCTGTACCCCGGCACCGTTCCCGTCGCATAAACCATCTCGTGTCCGTACATCTCCGCGGAAAAGTACCCATAATACGGTGGTTGCGCAACCGCGAGCCAATGCAATAAATCGGGAACGTTTGAAGATATGCCCGCCGCGGCATACGCGTACGACACCGACGAAAGTCGCACCGGCGTGTGAAGCGTGTTGCGTGCATAACCGCGTGCTTCGCTCGGCTGATCGCCATAACGAGTAGCTCGCAACTGCAGCGGCGCAAGCACGGAATTGCGCAAATATTCTGCGTACGGCTGATCCGTGACACGCTCGATAATCTCGCCAAGCAATACGTAATTCGTGTTGCTATATTGAAATTGCGTTCCGGGGACGAACTGCAACGGCATGCCTGCGACTGACTCTACGAGCGCTTGCGGTGTGTACGTTTCATGTTCGTTCAGTGAGCCGGCGTCTGAATACGATGGAATGCCGCTGCGATGCTCTATCAAATCTTCGACGGTGACGCCGCGCCACGGGACCGGTACGAATTTGTCAACAGGGTCCTGCAGCGAAAGCCGTCCTTGTGCAGCCAGCTGCGCGACAGCGTAAGCGGTAAACGGCTTTGTAAGCGAGCCGATCCGGTAAATCGTGTCTGCACGCGCCGGAATGCTGCGGCCGAAGTCGCTGGTTCCAAACCCGCGTTTGAAAATCACGCGCTCTTTGCGCCCGATCCCGATCGAGAGGCCGGCGATCCGCTCGACTCGCATTTCGAGCCGCACGGCACGATCGATTGCGGCCGCGTTCAGAAGCGCGGAAAGCAGCAGCGCATGCATACCGCGTTGTTCGAAGTTGCCTGCGGAAGGTCCGCGCCCGAAGCGGCCGCAATCCTAGCAAGACTTTGGATAGCAACGGAAACGCCGGACTTTTGCGCCAGTTCGAATCGCGCTCGCCGCGAGCGCTCGCGCGCGCTATTTCCCGCGCGGAATCGGGCCGCGGCGCCGAGCTCATTCGTCATCTGTTTGCAAAAACGGGCCGCGCTATGACTATCGGCTTAACCGGACCGCCGGGCGTGGGGAAGTCCACGCTCGGTTCCGCGCTGGTGCGCAAAGCGCGCTCGCTGGGCAAAACCGTCGGCGTCGTTTCCGTAGATCCGAGTTCGCCGTTTTCGCACGGCGCGCTACTGGGCGATCGCATTCGCCTGACCGAGCATTTCACCGATAGCGGCGTCTTCATTCGATCCATGGCCAGCCGCGGGCATTTAGGCGGTCTTGCGGGCGCGACGGCGGATGCGGTGCTGCTCATGGATGCGTTCGGCCTGGACGTGGTGATCATCGAAACGGTCGGCGTCGGGCAATCCGAGATCGAAATCGCCGAACTTGCGCAAACGACGATCGTTGCGCTGCAGCCCGGCAGCGGCGACTCGATCCAAGTGATCAAAGCCGGCATCATGGAAGTTGCCGACGTTTTTGTGGTCAACAAAAAAGATCACCCGATGGCCAATCAGCTCAAGCGCGAAATCCGATCGATGATGGAGATGCTCGACTTTAGCGGTTGGGTCCCGGAACTCGTTATGACGCAAGCGACGAGCGGCGAGGGCGTCGACGATCTCTGGCTTGCGATCGAAAAACACGTTGCCTATCTCGAGACGAGCGGCGAAATGGATGAGAAGCGGCGCGAAGCCTTTACGCATCAGGTGCGCCAGCTCGCGTTAGGGCATTTGCAACGAAAATTAGAGCGCGAACTCGAGAGCGAGGTTGCCGCCGGAGTGGATCCGTACGCGGCCGCGGAACGCGTACTGCAAAATTTCGGCGTGCGCCCGGAGATCAGCGACGAGCCGATCCGGCCGGCGCATATTCGGGCTTCGGTTAAAGGGCTTACGTAGGAACGTAAAACTTCGCTCAATCTGCTTTCCGTGTAGCGGAACGAACGATTCACGACAGAACTTTGCCGACTATCGTGCACGAAGGATCGTTGCTCGCGCTCTTTGGTGCCCCGGCCTTTATTGACCGGGGTCAATCTCATGCTTTGCCGATGTCGGAGAAGACACTGGCGCTCGTGGTGCTTCTCGCGTGCCACGCGGAGCGGCCGCTTTCGCGCGCCTGGCTCGCATCGATTTTGTGGCCCGACGTCGATGAAGTTGAAGCGCGCACGAACCTGCGCCGTCATTTCTATAAACTGGCGAAAGCGCTGCCGGGAGAGTACGGCGATCCCGTTAAGCTGACTAAGAACACGGCGCAATGGAATCCCGGCGTTTCTTTTGCCGTGGACGTCATCGAGTTTACCTCTGCAATCGCAGCGGGACGTCCGCACGATGCGATCGCTCTGTACCGCGGTCCGCTGTGCTTGGCGTCGTTCGACGACGCAGTCGCGGAGCAACGCGAGCGTTTCGATCAGATCTATCTGAAACTGCTTCACGACCAGATCGAACATGTAAGGTCGGCGGGCGATAAGGCGAGCGAGATCGCGCTGCTGCAGCGCCGCGCCGCGGCGGATACGCTCAACGAGTCGTGGATATGCGATCTCGCTCAAGCGCGGTTGGAATCCGGCGATCGCGCAGGCGCGCGCCGCGAGTTAACGGCGTTGGCTGCACGCCTACGCACGGAACTGCGAGTCGAACCTGAAGCTCGCACGCTGCAGCTGCTCGCGCAGTGTATGGAACACGCGCAGGAAAGCACCGCCACCAACTTACCGGTAGAACTCGATTCTCTCGTCGGGCGCGATGCCGCCGTCGATAAACTCGTGCGAATTTTGCGTTCGAACTCGTGGGTTACGCTCACCGGCCCCGCCGGAATAGGCAAGACGCGACTAGCGGTGCACGTTGCGCGCAATCATCTGGCCGAGTTTCGAGACGGTGTCTGGTTCGTTGATTTAACGTCTACGACAACGTGGGACGATGCCGTCACACACATTGCGGGCACACTAAAAATCTCGCTTGGTGCCGAAGACGCGGCGCAAGCGCTTCAAACATTTCTCTCGCGGCGCCGCGTGCTGATCGTCCTGGACAATTGCGAGCAGCTCGACCCGGCTGCCTCAACGGGAATCGATAAGCTCGTTGACGGTAGCGCCTCAACGGTACTCGCGACGAGCCGGCGCCAGCTAGGCGGCGACAACGAAAAAGTATACACCGTCGAACATCTGACGCTGCCGCCCGCGTCCTCCGACCCGGCGGCAGTGTTGCAATATTCTGCAGCGCGTCTCTTCGTTGAGCGCGCAACCTCCGTTGCACCATCGTTTGCACTCTCGCATGAGAACGTGCCGCACGTTGCATCGATCGTCGGGCGCTTGGACGGCTTGCCGCTGGCGATCGAGCTGATCGCCGCGCGCATGAATCTACTGACGATTGAGGGCATTGCGAAGCGACTCGACGATCTCGACCTCGTCCGCGCCAAGGATAGAACCGATCGTCATCAAACTGTCGCGTCGGCAATTCGCTGGAGTTACGATCTCCTAGCGCCTCGCGAGCGGACTTTATTGCAGCGTCTTGCAGTATTTGACGGCCCGTTTGACCTCGGCGCCGTCGAAAGTATCTGTTACGACGACCGCGATCTGTCGCGCTCGAGCGTATTCGCCGTGCTTTCGGAGTTAGTGGAAGCATCGCTCGTCGTCAGCATTTCCAGCGATCGCGACGGCGATCAACGCTACGCGCTGCTCGAGACCGTTCGGCGCTTCTTACGCGCTCTTCCGGAGGCGTTTACCGATACCATTCGCACCGCGCACGCGGTGTATTTCGCGGAAGTGGCGCGTCAAGCCGAACGTGCATACGATGAAATTGGAACAAGCGAATACGTCGCGCGGATTCGCCGCGATCGAGCAAATATGGAGGCTGCCTTCCATTACGCGTGGGAAGTGCGTGACGCTTCACTCCTCGCGGCGTTCGTCTGCGGTTTCGAACGTTCTTGGATACCTGCAGAAGTCAAGCGGCTCGCTCACGTGTTCGACTTTCTCTCACAAGAGAACGTTCTCGCGCAACTTCCGGTGCGGGAGCGGGCGAGACTTTTGTTCGCGCTCGCAGCTCCGGCAAGTACCGCTGCCGATTGGCCGCGGTGCAAGGCGTTACGCGAGCAGTGCGCAGCCTGCTGGAGAGAACTCGGCGAGGAAGCGGAAGCGCTGAGCGTCGAGGCCGTCATTGCATTGGTTGAGAATTACATGGGTGCATCGCTCAAGGACGTTATCGTTCCGAAGCTTTATGAGATCGACAAACGTCTCAATGAAGTCGACGCACCCAAATGGCACAGTGCGCGCATAAAGAGGAATTTGGGCTCCATGGAGCTCGCTTTGGGAAATCCTCAAACGGCGTTGCAGCTCGTGCTTGAGGCCATAGCCGTTTTTCGCCGTGAACGGCGCACGAACTACGTGGTGTTTTGCCTCGACGCGCTTGCGAGGACATACATGGAGCTCGGCGATCTCGTGCTGGCCGAACGTTGCATTGAGGAAGCGATTGCGTTATTAGACGATCCGTCGTACGCCGTGTTGTTGGCGCAGGCGTACGGACTTCGCGCGCGGCTTCAGTTGAAAACGGGCGACGCAAAAGCCGCGCTGCAGACGTGCTCCGAGTCGTTGCGAACCTTCGAATACGCTTTCGAGCTGCGCTTCGTTGTGGGAACCGTAGGTATAACGATGCAAGCGCTTACGGCAATCGGGCGTGCGGACTGCGCGGCACGCATCGCCGGTTATATTCTGGAGCGCGGCCGTGTCACGGGGACCGTTGCACTCGGTACTCTCTTCGAAACGTCGCCCGCTTATCGTGAGGCGCGCGCCACTCTGGGCGACAAGGCGTTCGATGCTGCGACGCAGCTCGGCGCGACGTACACGTTCCAGGATGTGTGCGCCGAAGTAGAGCTCGAAGCCGCCGCCGCTTCGGAAACGGCTTTGGCAAGCGCCTCGGCTTAGCCACCGGGACGTTCCGAGGACGATTCGGGGACGATCGGCTCTCTATACTGGCGGTATGGAGCGTCTGTCCCCGCGCGAGTGTATTGTCGCGCGGCTTATCATTACGGGAAACTCCGAGGATGAGATCGCGCGAAAGCTTCGCTTGAGCGTGCGAACGATCGAGAATACTCTACGTTCGATTTATTCGAAGCTCGGTATCACTGCTAGGGACGGCGCTACTCTCGCGCAACGGCTAAAAACGGCCGTGCCATTTCTGAGCAGGGAGTTATGAGCATGTCTATCCTCATCTTGTAGTCCCGCGAGCGGCGGACGTCGTGAAGCCTCGGTTTCACGCGCGCGTTCCGGCGGGGACCCTGCCTTCGCCGGAACGCGATTGATTGCAGGGATCGATTTTCGTTTTTATAGTGAGGAATTTTTAAATGCGCACATATCATGTAGCGCTAGCCGCTGCATTGTCTCTTTGTGCTACCGCCACGACGAATCAGCGTGCGAACGCGCCGCAGAGCGACGGTTTCGCTCACTGATTGGAGAGGATCATGCAACACAATTCATCGCGCTATATAGGCGCGGCGGCTCTTGTACTGTGCGCCGCGCTGGCGGCCTGCGGCGGAGGCGGTTCGACGATTCCGTCCGCGTCGCCAACCACTGCGCCGACCGTCAAACCATCTCCCACCACAACGCCGACGACGTCGACGCAAAGCGTTCCAGTCTCGCCCGCGGCAACGACGGCCCCATTGCCGGCTGTGGCGGGCTATACGCCCAGCGTTTCGCTGCCGCCATCGAACGCTTCAAGCAACGCTTCGATAAACGCGACAACGACTACGCTTGCGCCGTCCACTCTGCCGTTGCTGCAAAGTGCAGCGCGTCGCTCCGAAAGCGCTTTGCAATCCGGCACGAGTTCGCTTACGGCATATCTTTTCGAATCGTTCACGCCGTCGGCGACGATCACGTTCAACGGCATCCCGGGATTCACACTGACGTTGCCGTCGACGGTTTCGACGCAAGGTCAAGCGTT
>CAZHGH010000008.1:43117-59811 GCA_964531205.1 uncultured bacterium | reverse complement strand
GCCGTTCCGGCAGTAGCCGCGTCCCTCAGCTCGACTGACTCCCAATTCCTTAGTACGGCAATACAGATACAAGCCGGGCGGTATGCAATGGCGTTGTACGAGAAGCAGCACGGCACGGGTACCGACAAAAGCTTTGCTACGGCGGTTGCATCGCAGGCAACGCGCGACTTGAATATGCTTCAAACCTTGGCAAAACAGTCCGGCGTAACTGCCCCGAAAGGGCCGCTCGTTCAAGACAACTACCATTATTCTCAGCTCGTCGGTTTGAGCGGATCGGCGTTGAATAAAAGCTTCGCGCAGGAATTCCGCATCAGCGATCAAGTCAATGAAGACACGTACCGTGACGAGATACGCGATGGACAGAACCCCACCCTGAAAGCGTACGCGAAACAGCGCTACGCAGCCGTGCAGCGGGAAATCACCACACTCACGCACTCTTAGGCGGCGCTCCGGCGTTGTTGCTAGGCCCTATTTTGCCTTATTTTTAGCGGTTTTTGAGGCTGTTACTTCATTTGCGCGAAACTTCGCGACACGTTGAATCAACGTCACAGGAACGCGTTTTGACAGTGGGAATCGCAGCGTCCCTTTGCCGGCGCGATACTGATCCAGTTCTCCGTTAAACGCTTTTATAAGGCGATCGTTCACGGGATAAATCGAATAGTAATCGCTCCAGCCTGCAAAAAAGAGCGCGATCCTGCCGTTTACTTTGTACGCGGGAATCTTATAGGAAATAACTTCCTCGGCTTTCGGGAGCGCTTTGCGAATTGCGCCGCGCACACGCTCGAGAACGGGCTGTGCCGCCTCAGGCTGGCGAGCGATATAGTCGTCTACAGAAGGGCCGGAGGATTTAGCCATCTTTCTCCCTCGCTTCTGCGGCTTGTAGATATTCGTAAGCGTAAGCGCACGCCTGAACCGTATGATACGCGGCCTTGTCTGCGCCACCTTTCGTGGAATTCAATATCGCGCCGTCGGATGCGCACGATCGAAACCACTCTCCACGTTCGGCATCGTAGAAGGCGTTCATGCAGAAATCGAGCGTGCCGGTGAAGTACGGTGCGTACGCCGCCGTGCGCTCCACGCGCGAAGCGAGAAGAAGAGCCATCAACGCCTCGCAATTCGTCCACCAAAGTTTTTCGCCCGAGGCCAACGGCCCACTCCGGTACGCATAATGAAAGAATCCGCCGCTCCCACGATCGTATCCAAACTCAATGCAAAAGTTGAGAATTGAGCGTGCTGCGTCAAGCCATTCGGCACGCGGTTCTAACTGGTTGAGTTGCAACAGTACCCACGCCGCCTTCAAGTTGTGTCCGAACCAGATCGTATCGCGAGTTGCAAACGGATTGTACGACCAATCGTCGTTGCACGTCTCTACGAGACAGCTGAACCGCTTGTGGTACATGTGCGCCAGCATGATGTGCGCCAAATCGAGCGCATCGTTGAAATAGCGCTGTTCCTGTGTTGCTCGATATAGGGAAAGTGCCGCGAATGTCATATCGAGCTGCGAGCAAACCGTCTTGTCCATGGAGAGAGTACGCCAATCGCTCGCGCACGATAAGCGATATCCACCGCGGCCGGCGTCGTGAAGAAACGTTCTCGCGAGGTCGTACGATTCACAGGCCAATGCAAGAACAGAGGTATCTCTGGTTGCTGCAAAATGTTCGCACAACCCGACGATCGCGTACGCCTGGTGAAATGCCGGCTTTTCGGAATCGAGCGGTGTGCCGTTCCGGTCAACGCAACGTAACCATCCGCCGTGCGTCCGATCCCAAAGATGCGTCCGCATGAAATCCAGGCCGCCGCGTGCGACTTCCAGATGCTTCGCGTCGCCGCTGAAGCGGTACGCCGTTGAAAACGCATAGATCATGCGTGCCTGCATTGCGGTAGTTTTGCGCGTTTCGTACCATGACCCATCGCAGCGCAGGTGTGTTACGAATCCTCCTGCGTCGATGTCGACGCTGTGCTTTTGCCAAAACGGAATGATGCCGTCGAGCATATGCCGGCGAAAAAGGTCGGCATCGCAGAACAGATCCGCGCTCGAAGACGCGCCGGCCAACCGCGGCAAATGCCGACCGCGAACGGCTGCATAAGCGTTCCAAAGCGACTCTATCACAATAATGGATCATAGCGGCAATTGGGCGTTTGCTGGGCGGGTCCACGATACTTGATGATCGGGACGTGCGGCCTAAGAGCGGCCGGAGCCGACGGACCTGCGTTCCATCCAATGAAAATAGGCATATGCCGGCGGCATGATGACGCGGTTGTAGACGAAACGGAGGAGTGCAGTCCGAGCGCCGCGCGGCGCACGGTTCTCGTCGGCATCGATCATTAGTAAGAATAGGCCCAGACCGCGGCGGAATCTTCGACTGAATCGCTCGCATGTTTCGCGCGTCTTCCCGCTTAACGCCAAAACCCGCTCTGCGGCAGCGCGATCGTCGGCCTCCACCTGAACGACGTCAAGCACTTGTGCGGCGCTCACGCGCAGGAAGCGCAACAACTCGGCATCGGCCGGGTCGTTCTCGCCGAACATGTACTCGCCGAACAGATTCCCACTGCGAGTTTCGATGACACGTCGCGCTTTACTGATAAGGCGCGGGAGCCAAATGCATCCGTCGAACTCGTCAAAACCCGATGGCGGACGCCAACTCATCTATTCGACAACCAACGGAACTGCTTGGATCGACTGATGCTGCGGACACGACGAAGTATCTGCCGGTGGCCGGCCTTGAGCCTCGGACTGCATCGTCCAGCACCGGTTCTGAATACTGCAGTAGCAGAACGAGAGGCGCAACCGGTTTCGCTCGCGCGTCACAAGCACGTTTCCATTGGACGCAGAAAGTTTCAAAAGCAAAACACTTTCGCCGGCACGCACGATTGTTGTCTGGTCGACGCTTGTTGCAGATACGTGCGCAGTTCTGTGCCCGCGCTTGGCGTCACCGATGAAATCTTTGAAAACATCGTTCCAACTGCTCACGGGTTTGCCATCGAACGTCGCGCTCGCGGATCGCACGAGCGCCGGACCGACGCCGTCGTTCGTGAGGAAAACGCTCATGCTCCCATCACCGGGGTAGCGCGTTTGCACGCTGAGGTACGGCCAAATCGTCGCGCTCAGCTGCGTTGCAAAGATCCGCGTTTGATAGACGGAGGCGAGCGCTGCAACCGTGCTGATGAGCAACGCAGCGACGGCGATGAACAGGTCATAGTCGACGTTCCGGCGCTTCACGAGACGCTATTCGCGCGGTACGGGTCGTCAATCATGCCAGCGGGCGCTCTGCCGATGCACCCGACGGCTCGGCGCGATACACTGGTGCCTGGAGGTCAGCCATGGCAACTTATGTGATTTTGAGCAAAATCGGCGAAGGCGCGTTTCGGCAACCGGAGGACTTCGTAAAGCTCGCCCGCACCGTCGCGGACAAAATCAAGTCCGACTGTCCGGCCGTTATGTGGAAGGAAAGCTATGCGACAACGGGACGCTTCGACGTGGTCGACATCGTTGAGGCCCCGGATGTAGCCAGTGCCGAGCGCGCTGCGATGATCATCCGCGCATACGGCCACGCGACGACTGAAACGCTGGTAGCGACGCCGTGGAACCAATTCCTCGACACGCTGAGCGGCCGCGGTGCGACCACGATGGGAACGGTGTAATTGGAGTGGAACATGCGCTGTCGTGAGCGCTCGACTGTTTATCGCCGGCTCGAGTTCTGCCGTGCCCCGACCCGGGCGCGCGAACAGCGGCTATCTGCTGCAAACGTCGAGCTGCGCGCTTGGGGTTGACCTGGGATCCGGCGCGCTTTCGCGTTTGCGCGAAGCCATCGATATAGAAAACATAAGCGCGGTCGTCATATCGCATATGCACGCAGATCATTTCATCGATCTGATTCCGCTGCGGTATGCGCTTCGCTACGAAGTGCACCGGCTGAAGCCTTTGCCGGTCTACGTGCCTCCGGGAGCGATCGATATTTTGGCGCGCGTCGTACGGCCGCTGACGGAAGCTGATAATTTCTTTGGCGGCGTATTCGATCTGCGCGAATATGCGCCGGACGAGTCGCTGCGGATCGCCGACTGTTCCGTGCGGTTCGCGAAAACCGTGCATTACATTCCGGCATATGCAATGCGAATCGAGACGCCGGATGGAGTTCTCGGCTTCTCCGCCGACACCGCACCGTGCGCTGCCGTTCCCAAACTCGTGCGCGGCGCTGAGGTGTTTTTGTGCGAAGCGGCGCTCGGGCCGCGCGGGCATGAAAACGGAAAACGTGGACATTTGAACGCGCAGGAGGCCGGGGAGATGGCTGCAAGCGCGGACGTACGCCACCTGCTTCTAACGCATTACGGCGCCACCGCTCCGCCGGTTGAGTTGCACGATGCCGCGGCTGCTTCGTTCAAGGGGCCTATTACGATCGCAGATGATGGTCTAGAAATTCCATTGAGCACAAGTCATTAGGGCGAGGTTGGGACGTTTCGCCCAATGGAATGCAACCAACGATGCGGGGACGGGATAGCAAAAAGCGGGAAAAAATGGAATACCATGCAGTCTGCCTCTCACCCGCATCCCGAGCCTGCGCGCTTTTCTCTAGCAGTGCTGGGAGACAGTTTGGCGTACGGCGTGGGCGCCACGAAAGAGGAGCACTCTCTCTCCCGCAGGCTGTACATGCAGCTTCGCGCCGAGCGGCCGGGAAGCACGTATGCGAACTACGCCGTCCCGTATTCGACGCTCAGCGACGTCTTGCGTCACCAAGTTCCGCTGCTTCGCGGCACGCAAGCCGACCTCGTATTGCTCATCGCCGGGGCTAACGACTTGCGGTACACGCGCAATGCGTTTGTCATTACCAGGCGCTTCCGGCATCTGCTGCAAGCGATTCACGATACCGCGCCGCTCGCGAGCGTCGTCGCTGCGGGCATGCCGGACGTAACATGCACCATCGGCGTGCCGCGCGTGCTGAAACCCGGCATCGCGCGATTGTGTTCGCGCATCAACGAAACCATGCGGCGCATCGTTAGCGAATTCGGCGATGAGTTCATCGATTTATTCGCGTTTACGAGTGCGCCGCTGAAGCCTAGTGAAATCGTGTATCTTTGCGAGGACGGCTATCATCCGTCCGATGCGGGACACGCCGAGCTGGCCGAGCGCGCGTACCCCTGCATCGCGAGACGGCTTTACGCCTCTGATTCTTGCTCGCCGCCATCCGAGCTTCCAACTTCGTCGTAAAACGCGGTTTATTTGCGCGTCGTTTGCTGCGCCGGCAATTCTTCAGTGGCTTGATATAGCGTCCACGGCTTGTCGGGGTGATGATTCGGCGGAAAAGTCGTTCCTTTTTCGAAGCGCTCCCGATGTCCGCAGTCCGAGCATTCGTAGTAACCGCTGACTTGGACGGTGTCTCCACCTTTGCCAAAGATCTCTGCCATGACGCGTTCCTACCCATCTAGTACGCGTTGCCACAGCACACCGCCCGGCCGCTCGGAACCTCAAGTTCCTAAGGGCGGATACGATAAATGGAGCCGGAGAGATCGTCCGCTACGAAGAGATCGCCTTGCGGGCCTACCGCAATACCGGTTGGCCTTCCGATTCGCGTGCCGGCGCCGCAACCGGGTTGAAAACCGCCGGCAAAAGTGATCCACTGCGCCTTTGAATCACTCCAATTCACAGGCGTTCGCGGAGCACCACCGTTCATCGGCACGAACGCAACCAGCGGCGCGACGTTACATCCGTTGTACACGTGCCAGGAGCCGTGAAGTGTTACGAACGCGCCTCCGCGGTAGGCCGACGGGAACGCGTACGCTCCGGACTGATTCACGGGATAAAACGCCGCGCCTATTACAGTGGAATACGCGGGAAATTCGATCGCCGGAATGACGGTGTTGCTGCAATCCGCGCCGGGTCGATACGCATGGCGGTTTTCTTCGCAATCGGGCCAGCCATAATCGGCGACGCCGGCATGTGTGGTTACGCCGTCAAAGAGTTCGAACGGATGACCGGCGGGAAGGCCGTCTTGTCCCGCATCGCCGGCCCAAAGCGTGCCCGTAGCGGGATCGATCGCCAGCGCTATTGCATTGCGAATATGGATCGCGCGCGCAGACATACCGGTGCCGTCCAGCGCCATTTGTTGAACCGTGGCTCGCGTGGAATCCGTTTCGTTGCATGCATCGCACGACGATCCGACGCTTGCGTATACAATGTTTCCGTTCGTTGCAACGGACGTCGTCGAATGTCCGCCGCCACCGCCCGGCCTCACTGAAGCGATTTTCGTAGGCGCGGAGTGCGCCGTCGTATCGCCGGCGGTGTAGGCGATGCGGTACACGCCGAATTGCGTGCCGACGTAGAGCGCGGAGTTCTGTTTCGAAAATGCGACACCGGCAGCCGGCGAATCGGGAAGCTGCGCAAATACGTGCGCGTTCGATGCTTGCCCCTCAGGATTTTGAATGATATAGACATTGTTGCCGCCGGTGCCGGCGAACAAATCGCCGTTCGGCGCGAAGGCCAGCTCTCTCGCAGCCGGTACGTTCGCAACGATCGAGATCGAAAAACCTGAAGGCACGGAGAGACCGGACGCGGGCTGTGCCGATGGAGACGGTGCACCCGGAGCCTGCGGCGCTTGAGACGGCGCGTTTGCGGCGCTTCCGCCGCCACCGCTAGCGCCCCCGCAAGCGGCCAAAACGCATGCGAGTGTTGTTGCCAGAGGTTTACCAAGCATTACCGGGTTGTGATTCCCGCGAATCGCTCCTTGAACCCAACTGCCGAGAGATTGGTATGCGCCGCGAGCCGCGAGAGATACGGTTCTCGCATGTCCGGGGTTTCCAGTCGCGTCATGTAGTTTCGTGCGACGCGATAGGACTCGGTCGTCACGTCGACGAGCCGTACGCGCACGCGCTGCGTTTGCGGGTCCTGCAGCTCGCGTAAATGTACCGGAACGACGCGTCCTCCTGAGAGGGCGATCAGCGCTCCGCTGCCGCCGTCAAGTAAATAGCGTACTGCTCCGTAGCCGAGCGTTCGCGTGTACTCGACGTCGAACGGCACCGGCTTCGCGCAACGCAGTTCGTACCCGATGTCTTTGTTGACGACCGTCGCGTCTACGCCGATCTCGGTTAAACGCCGCCGCACTGCATCGCGCAACACGGCGCCGATTGGAATATCGGCGAGACGGATGTGACCGTATGCATCCCGGGCCGCGCTTTCAAATGCAGCGAGTTGCTCTGCGGACAACCTTTCGGCGATGCCTTCGGCAACGACGGCCACTCCGTTGTCGTGATTTGCCGCCTTGCGTTTGACGATCGATCCGACGATCGTATCGACAACGGCGTTGAGATCCAGCTGCTCTCCGGGGAACTCTTCCGGAATGACGGCTAGATCAGCGCCCGCGGCTTTGCACATCCCAAGCGCTAGTGCTCCCGACTTGCGCCCCATGCTCACGACCAAGTACCAGCGCGCCGTCGTGCGCGCATCCTCCATAAGGCTCTCTATGATTCCGGTGCCGACGGATCTGGCCGTTTCGAAACCAAAAGTCGGCGCATTGTCGGGAAGCGGAAGATCGTTGTCGATCGTTTTCGGAACGGTCGCGACACCGATGCGTCCCTGCGTCTGCTCCGCAATACGGCTCGCGCCGTAGGTTGTGTCATCACCGCCGATGGTGATGAGATAGCGCACGCCGAGGAGCGTGAGGGCACGCACGCAGTTCGCAAGCGTTGCCTCATCCTTCGCCGGATTCGTCCGAGACGTTCGTAGAATCGATCCACCGGTCGTGTGAATGAGCGAAACGTCGTCGACGCCCAGCTCTACGACGTGCGACGTATCGCCTTGTGCGATGTGATAATAACCGTCATACAAACCCAAGACGCGCAGGCCGTTGTTTGCTGCTTCGATTGTTGCGGAGGCAATGACGCCGTTGATGCCTGGCGCGGGTCCGCCTCCGACGAGGATCGCTACGGTATCGCCGTTCATAAGGCGGCAGTACGCGCCCGCGCAAAGCAATTCATTCGCGACGGGCAGCGGGCTGCCGCCAGGACGGCGCAGTCAGGCTACGGCTGCGTCGTTGCCTGCGGCTCGGGCCGCTCGTGCTGTTGGCGCATCTGCTGCATCTTCGCCTCGAATTGCGCGCGTTGCTGCGGCGTGAGCACGTTTAGGATTTGATTGCGCAACTGCTGGCGCGACTGCGCATCCGGACGTTGCCCTTGATGAGCCTGCCGGTACTGCTGCATGATTTGGTGGATTTGCGTTTTTTGCTGATCGCTCAAATTGAGATCGCGAAACGCACGCATCATGCCGCCGCGGTGATGAGCGTGGCCTTTCCATTGACCTTGCGGCGCTGCGGTGCCGGCCGGCGTCTGTGCTTGCTGAGCGAATGCGCCGGCGGGTAGGATGACGGCAGCCGCAAAGGCCGCCGGAATGAGGACATTACGAACGATAGACACGAAAGGACTCCTTCAGAGAGAACTACTGTCACGATAACGCACGTTTACGCAAAACCTTCTTAGAAATGGATTAAGGACCGCGGAAAATACGATGAGTTTGCTCGCCTATACCGAGTACGTAACGATCACGACAAAAAAGCGTTACGAAATACTGGATATCACCGATCGCGTTGAAGAGGTACGCAAGAAAGCGCGGCTGGCAGACGGCTTTATTCTCGCAAGTTGTATGCACATAACGGCCAGTGTGTTCGTGAATGACCATGAGTCCGGATTGTGGGAAGATATCATGGCGTGGCTGGAAGATCTCGCACCTCGCAAGCCGGAATACAAGCACCACTTGACAGGTGAGGATAATGCCGATGCGCATCTCAAGCGCATGGTATTAGGCCATCAGGTCCTCGTGCCGGTGACGAATTCAAAATTGGATCTGGGTACGTGGGAACGCGTGCATTATGGCGAGTTTGATGGACAGCGTCCGAAACGGATTTTATTCAAAGCCTTGGGCATCAAAGAGGGCACGTGATCGAGGTTGACGTCCTTGTCGCCGGCGCCGGACCCGTAGGACTATTCCTCGCCGCTGAGTTGCGACGCCGCGGCCGCAGCTGCGCCCTCGTCGAACGCAACCAGGCGCCGTCCCGGTACTCGAAAGCGCTTGCGATCATGCCGCGCACGCTCGAGATCTTTGAGATGGCGGGGCTCGGCGAGGAATTCGGCAAGGCGATCAACCGCATCAACGGCGTGCGTTTCGTTACATCGCGCGCGTCGGCATACGTAGCGTTTAAAACGCTTGAAACGTCGCACCCGTACATCGGCATTCTGGCGCAATACCGCACTGAAGAGATTCTCTGTGCGCGTTTGCGTGAACTCGGTGGCGACGTTCGCTACGGACACGATCTCATCGACGTCAGCGATTACGGTTCACACGTGCGTGCAACGGTCAAGGCGCCTGAAAAGACGTACGAAATCGCGGCGAGATACGTTGCCGGATGCGACGGAGTTCGCAGCCGCGTGCGTCAATGCGCAGGCATCGCATTCGAGGGAGGCACGTATCCGGATGGCGCGCTGCTTGCCGACGTGCGTGTCGTTACGAACGTTCCGCCGAATGAAGCGCGCGTGCATATTGCGCGCGAGGGAATAGTGACGATGTTTCCGATGAACGAAGAGCTGCGGCGAATCGTCGTAATAGCTCCGGAAGAGGCATTGCCGCAAGAGGCAACGCGAGCGTGGCTGCAGCAACGCTTAGCACGAACGCATTTCGAAGGAACGGAAGTCTCAGGGGATCCGGTGTGGAGCAGTTCTTTTCGAGCACATCACCGTGTCGCGCGACACATGCGGCGCGGCAACCTGTTCCTTGCCGGCGACGCGGCGCACACGCACAGTCCGGTCGGCGGTCAAGGCATGAACATCGGGTTACACGACGCGTGGAATCTCGGATGGAAACTTGCAGCGGTTCTTTCGGGAGACGCTCCGGAATCGTTACTCGATACGTACGAACGCGAGCGTTTGCCCATAGCCGGAGAAGTTGTGCGCCGCACCGACGTCCTGACCAAAGCACTGGCGCATCCGCACCCGGTTGCGAGGCTTGGACGCGAACTGTTCTCTCCGCTTATTGCGCGCATACCGCTTGTGAACGGCCCCTTAGTGCGCGAGCTCTCGCAGCTGGACGTGCCTTACGCAAAACGCGTCGCGAACCTGCGCTTACGCGATGGTACGCGTCTTTTCCAACGCATCGGCAAGCGCTACGCGGTTGTATCGCAAGTCCACGGCTATCCGAACGTCTCAATCGCGGGCGCGGACTATCTCGAAGCGGTGATGGAAGAAGATCGAGAGCGCATTCTGCTCGTGCGCCCCGATGGGTACATCGCCTTCCAACAGGACGTGAAAGATTGGGACGACGCATTGCGTGCCGCCCTGTCGCATTTACGAAAGAACGGGATTCCGGCTACGGCTTAATCGCGACGGCGCGGACGCCGGGCGAGGCTTGGGCTTCAAAGCGCTCGAAATTCTTAGCGAACAGCGTTGCCAGTTTCTTCGCCTGCAAGTCATACGCGGCTTTATCGAGCCACATATTGCGCGGGTTGAGCACTTCGGCCGGAACGGCCGGCACGTGGTGCGGAATCGACAGTCCGAAGAACGGCTCGGTTTCGTACTCGACGTTTTCCAGAGCGCCCTCAATGGCTGCATTGACCATCGCGCGCGTATACCCGATCGCCATACGTTTGCCGACGCCGTAGGGTCCGCCGCTCCACCCCGTATTTACGAGCCAGCACGTGACGTTGTGTTCGTCGATGCGTCTGCCGAGCAGCTTTGAATAAACGGTCGGATGATGCACCATGAACGGCGCGCCGAAGCACGTTGAGAACGTCGCTTGCGGCTCCGTGACGCCGCGTTCCGTGCCGGCAACTTTCGCGGTGTAACCGGAAAGAAAATGGTACATCGCCTGCTCTTTGGAGAGCTTCGCGATCGGGGGAAGTACGCCGAACGCGTCTGCCGTCAGCATCACGATCGTTTTCGCATGGCCGCCTTTGCTGCCGGGCACGATATTCGGAATGAACTCTATCGGATATGCCGAGCGCGTGTTCTCGGTTTTTTCATCACTATCGAGATCCAGTTGGCGCGTGCGCTCGTCGTAAACGACGTTTTCCAGCACTGCACCGAAGCGATGTGAAGCAGCCCAGATCTCCGGTTCGGCACTCTTCGAAAGCCGGATCACCTTCGCGTAGCAGCCGCCTTCGAAATTAAAAACGCCGTCCGCAGACCAGCCGTGTTCGTCATCGCCGATGAGCGGACGGTGGCTGTCCGCCGAAAGCGTCGTCTTACCGGTTCCGGAGAGACCGAAGAAGATGGCAACGTCGCCCTCGGCGCCGACGTTGGCCGAGCAGTGCATCGGCAACGTGTCGCGCAGCGGCAACAGATAGTTCATGATCGTGAAGACCGACTTTTTGATTTCGCCGGCGTACTTCGTGCCGCCGATCAGAATGATGCGCTTAGCAAAATTGATGATGATGAACGTCGAGGAATTCGTACCGTCTCGTTGCGGATCGGCTTGAAAGAGGGCCGCATCGACGACGGTGAATTCAGGTGCAAAATTTTTCGGCGGTTGTTCCGGGATGATGAAGAGATCGCGCGAGAACAGATTGTGCCATGCAAATTCCGTAACGACGCGCACCGGCAAACGGTAGCGTTCGTCCGCGCCGACATAACAATCGAGCGAATAGATCTCGCGTTCGGAGAGATAGGCGCTTACGCGATCCCAAAGTGCGTCGAAGACTTCCGGCGCGATAGGTTTGTTCGTATCGCCCCAATCAATGTGCGCTTCGCTCGACGGTTCTTTCACGAAGAACTTGTCTTTGGGTGAGCGGCCCGTATGCGGGCGAGTGTCTACGATGATCTGTCCGTCGTTGCCGAGGACGCCTTCACCACGGCGAAGAGCATGCTCGACGAGTTCAGCCGTCGAGAGGTTCTCATAGACGTACGCCGCTTTGATTTTATCGGGAACCGTAAGTATGGCCGCTCTCCCCAGGAAGACGATAAAGGCTCTGTTTTAGGTGTACCGGCCGCGATGTCATGCCGAAAGCAAGGGCCCAGCAGGGCTGCATTAAGCTGTAGGCCTAATGTCGGCCGGATGCGACGGCTCTTTGTCCTTGCGCTCTGCGCTTTCGTGCTGGCGGCGGTATCGTACGCCGGTGCCGCGATACCGTTCCACTTTGGATTGTACCCGCCCGGAGCGCTGGATGGTATTACGGATGTCCCCGGCGTTCGGGTTGCTAATCTGACAAAAGTCGAAGGCTCCGACATCCGCACCGGCGCGACGGCGATCGTGCCGGATGCCGATCCGTGGAATCACAAGGTCTCGGCTTACGCGCTAAGCTTCAACGGCAACGGCGAGATGACAGGGACGCATTGGATCGACGAATCGGGATATTTGGAAGAGCCGATTGTATTGACCGACACAATGGACGTCGGACGCGCCGACGACGGCGTTGTAAGTTGGGACGTCGCGCATCATCCGGAGATGGGGAAGACCGACGACGTTCCTCTGCCCGTTGTTGCGGAATGCGACGATCAGCTGCTCAACGACATCCAAGCACGCGTCGTTACTCCCGAAGACGTGGTGCGTTTGCTCGACTCCGCGCGTGCGGGACAATTTGCGCGCGGAAGCGTCGGGGCGGGAACCGGGATGCGCGCATTTGGATTTAAAGCCGGCATCGGTTCGGCGTCGCGCGTGTTGCCGAAAACGCTCGGCGGTTACACCGTCGGCGTCCTGGTGAACGACAACACCGGTTCGTCACGCGAACAGCTCACGATCGACGGCGTACACGTCGGCGAGGTACTGAAGAACGAATACAAAACGAAGTTTCCCCAAAAGGTCGCGCTGCACGGGCGCATGGCTTCGGGAAGCATCATCATCGTCGTCGCGACGAACGCCCCGCTCGATTCCCGGCAGCTGCGCGCTGTCGCGCTGCGGGCCGGGCTCGGAATGGGACGTACCGGTCTGACAAGCGATGTCGGCAGCGGCGATCTGTTTCTCGCATTCAGCACGGGATACGTCTTCAACCGGACTGCGGATTTCGATATTGCCGCGCCGGCGAGCCGCATCATCGAGGATAGTAGAGTGCTCAACGCAATCTACCTTGCCACGGCTGAGGCCACGGAAGCAGCGATCTACGACGCCCTCTTTAACGCGAAAACGATGACGGGGCGCCACGGCATAACAGTGTACGGCTTACCGGTCGATCGCGTTCTTACGATGCTGCATGCTGCCGGCGTTCGATGAGCTTTATCGAAACGGAACGGCTAATCGTTCGAAAGTGGGATCCGGTGCGCGATCTCGACGATACTTTCGCGATTTATGGAGACGCGCAGACCATGCGGTTCATTCCTTGCGGCGTTTTAAGCCGCGAACAGACGGAACGGCTCATTCTGCGCCTGATCGATCTCGACGATAACAATGGTTTCGGTATCTGGCCCGTCGTTTTAAAGAGCGAACGGCGTGTCATCGGCATTTGCGGCATTACGTACATTCCGGGACACGGAAGCGACGTCGAAATCGCATGGACGTTCAACAAAGCGTATCACGGTAATGGCTACGCAACTGAAGCCGCGCGCTCAGTGATGAAGTATGCGTTCAGCGATGCCCACGTGCCGCAGCTCTACGCGCTCATCGATCGAGCGAATCCCAAATCGATCGCGGTTGCGCGCCGGTTGGGCATGGATTTCGATCGCGTCATCCGCGCGTACAAGCGCGACGTGATGCGCTATAAAATAAAACCAAACTAGCGCTTTTCTGCCCGCTTTGCATTAAGCATAAAGACCGTCACGCCATTAACCGCGCGCGCATTATTATTACACTAAGCGCGCGGCTGATCGTGGCGTCCTGAGTGGGGAGACACGGCTATGACGAGACTGCGGTATTTCCTGATTTCAGCGATTGCGGTATGTGCTTTAGCGAGTCAAACGATGCCTGCGATTGCCGGTACCACCGGCACGTTGAGCGGGACCGTTCGCGATTCCGCCTCAGGGGCGCCGATCGCGAATGAGAGCGTAACCGCCAGCAGCCCGTCGCAAACTGCGACAGCGCAGACGGACGCTGCAGGACGCTTCACGTTTCTCTCGCTCGCTCCGGATACGTATACCGTTTCCGCCACGAAGGAAGGGTACGACCCCGTTTCACGAGCCGGCGTTACGATACTTGCAGATCAAACGCGCACCGTTTCGCTGACCACGCAAAAGACGCTGAAAACTATCGCCAGCGTCCGATCGCAGGCGGCGGGAGCTCTGGTAAAGCCTGGAACGACAAGCGACGTCTATTCCGTCAATCCCGAAACAATGCGGCAAACCGCGGTACTGGGCGGCGGCGGCAATTTGAATAATGCATATTCCGCCATTACGTCGGTGCCCGGCGCGTACGTTCCGCAGGGCCAGCAGGGCTACGGTCAGGCGCTCTTTATACGCGGCGGCGATTACTATCAAATCGGCTATGAATATGACGGCGTTCCGGTAAATCGTTCATTCGACAACTACGCAGGCGGGTCGCTCGCAAATCTTGGGCAGCAAGAACTGCAAGTGTACACGGGCGGCGCTCCCGCAGGTTCGTCGGCTGCAGCGATCTCCGGATTTATCAACCAAGTCATTCGGACGGGAACCTTCCCGGGATTTGGAAACATCGACGCGTCCGTCGGAGCACCGACTTTCTATCATAAATTGAACGTCGAAGTAGGCGGCGCAACGCCGAGCCGGTTGTTCTCGTACTACGCGGGCGTCGGAGGCTACGATCAAGGCTTCCGTTTGTTCGATCAGTACAACGGCGGCGGAACGCATCCGGAGTTAGGCTATGCCTCGGTGCTGAACAGTCCGTTCAACAACTCCGCCGTCGGCATTCCGACCGGCGTAGTGCCCACGTGTGTGGCCGGAAGTTCGGGATTCGGAACGACGTACACACCCGTCGGCATGACAAATGATCCGGGATGTTTTGCGTTTGGTCCGGGATTCGTCTCGTTCGGTGCAAACGTGCAGAGCGCGGCAGGCCCCGGGTCGGGCGGCTTTTTCTTCTCGAACGAAAGCAGCCGCGATGCCGTAGTAAACCTGCACTTCGGACTGCCGCATCTTAAAGATGCCGGCCGCGATGACGTTCAGGCCTTGTGGAGCGCCGGTACGTTATGGTCACCCATTTACACGAGCCAAAACGACATCGGACTCCAGAACGTGTACAATGCCGTCGGGCCCGCGGGACTGATCGCCGCTGGGCATCCCGAGTGTGTCGGTCCCGGCAATACACTCCTCTGCAACAGTGCGCTCGCGTACGACGATCCGCTGGTATTTCCGCCGGGAACGCAGTTCGGCGCGAACCCCGCGGGCCTTGTCGCGGTGCCGTACTTGCAACCGAGTTCGCCGCAGCCGCGCGCGCCCAACGCATTGATCTCCCCCATTGCGCGTGACGCGTACATCAACAATCAAGACATCGTCAAACTGCAATACCAGAAGAATTTTTCGACGAACGCGTACCTTCGAATCTACGGATACACGTTCTATTCAGATTGGCTGATCAATGGTCCGAATTATAACGGCCTGCTCATACCGACGGCTTTTATACCGTTCGGTAACTTCGGGCCTATGTACGGCGCGTCTCCCGATTACGAGCTGAGCACGCATACGCGTGGAGCGGAGCTGCAATACGCCGCACAGCTTGGAGCGTTACATCTGCTGAACATCACTGCAAATTATACGACGGCGTCGACGATACGCGCCAATAACACGACACTGCTCGACGCCGCTGGATCGAATGCGCGAGCGACGAACGACACCGACGGCTCTGTTTGTTTCACGAAGACGGGCGCCATCGGAGTATGCAACAGCTCTGCAACTGCCGGTACGTACACGAAGCCAATCCCGTTCCCAGCGGTGAACGGAACCTGGATAGTCACGAACGATGCACCTCGCGCCACCTTCAATAACGTCGTTCCGCGATTCTATTCCTATGCAATTTCCGATCAATACCGGCCGAACGACAAGTGGCTCCTCAACGCCGGTGTGCGGTTTGAAAACTTCAATTTTGATTTGGGCGATACGCAGAACAATGGGAAGAACTTTTGGTTTACGGCGGGACAGCGCGAGTTCTGCTACGATCCCGCAACGCTCGAGGTTTCGTTTGCCGCTACGCTGACGTGCCCAGGCACACTGGTTCATCCGGACGGCTTAAACGGACACCGTCTGTTGAGCAACAATTATTCTGGTCTCATTAACGAATGGGTGTTTTCGCCGCGATTCGCCTTTACGTACACGTTCAATCCCGACGTCGTACTGCGCGCTTCATACGGCCGTTACTCCGAGCCGGTGAACGCGGCATTCGTGCAGTACAACCGTACCGATCCAAACCTCGCCAAATTCCTGTTCCAGACGTTTTGGAAATACGGCTTCACGACGCCGCGGCACGACGTCGTACCGTCCATCTCGGACAACGCCGATCTGTCGTTGGAATATCGCTTACACGGAAGCGACGTCTCATTCAAACTAACGCCGTATTACCGCTCGACGGAGAACCAATTGCAACAATTCTTCTTGGATCCGTCGACCGGATTCGTCAGCGGTCTGAACGTCGGTCACCAAATCAGTTACGGGCTGGAATTCCAACTGCAGAAAGGTGATTTTACCCGCAATGGACTCTCGGGACTAATCTCATATAGCTACACCAAGACGCATATCTCATACACGGACTTCCGGTCTGCGCCGGGACGCAACGTCATCGATGTGCTGAACGATAGCATCATCGGCTACAATCAGCTGACGTCGGCGTG